>JACRDA010000115.1 GCA_016212965.1 Myxococcales bacterium | reverse complement strand
GCCGACCGAGGCGCCGCCGCCGACCGAGGCGCCGCCGCCGACCGAGGCGCCGCCGCCGCTCCCACCCCCGCCCGGCAGCTCGGGCCTCGCGACGCTCGACGAGCGCAACGCGGGCGCGCGGCTCGCGCCGGTGCGCTGGGCGCTCGAGTCCGGCTCGCGCGACAACTACCTCGGCCTCGCGGAGCGGCTGGATCTCGCCCTCGAGGATGCCGCGGAGACCACCTACGGGCGCGCCACGCGCTTCGACTTCGGCCGTGCGGAGGCCGGCACGGCGGTCGACGTCGGCCCGACGCGCACCCTGGCGGTGAACGGCGGGAGCGCGGCCGAGAACGAGCGCCTGGTCCGCGCGCTCGCGGCCGGCGGCTGTCACGACAACCCGAGCTGCGTGGCGGTGCTCGAGCGCCTGAGCCCCGAGCGGGTCCGGCCCGACAGCAGCCAGGAGTACGTGTTCGGCTACCGCACGTTCCTGCTCTTCGCGCAGATGGGCGACGTGAGCCACGCCGTCTACGTCATCGATTACGAGCCGGCGACGCGCGGCCTCGCGACGACCGCCGCCGTCGTCGAGGGCAAGCTGCTGCTCGTCGTCGAGCTGGCGGCCGCCGACCGCGGCCCCGCGAGCGCCATCGCGAACGCGCTCGCGCTGCGCTGAGGCACGAGGTCCCGGCGGACGACGGAAAAAAACGCGCCGGGCCGGCGCAGCCCAGTCCTCTCCGACCGAGCTCGCGCCGGTCCGACGCCCGTCACGAGGCACGCCTGCCTCTCTGCGGCGACGCGGCGCTCAGCCCACGTCGTCGAACAGCTCTTCGGGCAGCACCACCGGTGCCTCCACCTCGGAGCCCGGATCGGTCACCGCCGGCTCGCGCGGATCCTCCAGCGGATCCGGTCGGTTCGTGCACAGCGCCGGCAGGCGCATGTGGAGGATCGGTCCCTTTTCCCCGATGCGCACGTGGATGATGCGATCGCCGCAGGAGGAGCTCTGTCCTGCGGCGGGAGCCCACGGCTCGGCGGGCGCGACGACGCGCTCCGCCTCGAAGGGAGTCGCGGCCGGCCCTTCTCCCGTGTCGGCAGCGGTGGCGCAGCCGACCCCGGCGAGAACGGCGGCCATCATGAACGGCTTCGTTCCGGAGTGGCGAAACATGGCGTGCCTCCTTTCCAGTCGCGGCGTGCTCGACGCACGTACTGGCTGCCTTCTTGCGAGGCCTGACGGCAGAAGCACGACACCCGGGGAAGGCGTGGAGGTCTCGACCTCTCGGCGACCGCCGGGGGCGTCGGACTCCGTTCGTCGCGTTGAGTCCGCGAAGCAAACATGGGGACGCCGCGCGGGCCGTCAATGCCGTCCCGCAACGTCCGCGCGTCAATCGGGCGTTCCGCGCAGCCCGTCGGCGAGGGTGAAGTCTCGAGCCCGGCGCGCTATGGGTCGAACGTGCTGACGCGCACCATCAAGTGCTCCCACTGCGGAGCACCACTCGACGTCCCCGAGGACGCGCGGTCCACGCGCTGCGCCTACTGCGGAACCCAGGTGCGGATCGAGCCGCGGGCGCCCGCGCCTCCGCCGGTGGCCGCGCCGCCCGCGGCGCCGACGCCGTCCCCGGACTTCGCGCGCCGCGTCGCCGCGCTCCAGGCGCGGCCTCGCCCCTCCGCAGCGGGACGGGTCGTCACGACCCTCGTCCTCGTGCTCGTCCTCGGCGGGGGTGGGCTCTTCGTGGCCCTGCAGAAGAGCGGCTGCAGCGCGCTCGGCTCGGACCAGTGGGAGGGCGTCCACGGCGCCATCCTCGCCGACGTGAACGGCGACGGCGCCGCCGACATCGTGGGGCGCATGCGGCGCGTGACCGGGGGCGACCGCGTGTGGCTCGCGGCCTTCGACGGCGCGACCGGCAAGGAGCTGTGGAAGAGCGAGGCGCTCGGCCCCTACCTCGAGACCTACCAGGGCATGCTGGGGCTCGCCGAGGACACGCTGCTCTACGCTTCGGCGGGCGGCGAGCTCGTCGCCTTCGGGCTCCGGGACGGTCAGCGCCGCTGGCGCGCGAGCCTGCCGGAGAAGGCGACGGGCTTCTGCGCCGGCGACGCCGGGACCGTGCGCGTCGGGCTCGCCAACAAGAGCGAGGCCGCCGTGCGGCTGTCGGACGGTCAGGCGGCGCCGCGCGCGGCCGGAGCGGCCGGCGCGGCGAGCCCGTGCAAGCGGCTCGCGGACGACGGCGAGCACGGCGACCCGAGCTTCGAGACCGAGGAGCACCCGGGCTTCGACAAGGGCCTGCCGGGGCTGCGCGTCGATCTCGAGCTGCGGCGCGCGGACGGGCCGAGGATCCTGCTCGGCACGCGCTCGGAGGGAACTCAGGTCCCGATGATCGGCGTCGTGTACCCCGCCGATCCGGCACGCACCTGGAAGAGCGAGCTGGCCGCCACGCGTCCGCTCGAGACCGGCCCCTTCGGGCCCGAGGCGGGCGCGGTCACGAACGACCGCGTCTTCACGGTCTACCAGTTCACGGACAGCAGCCGGCCGCGCATGCTCGTCGCCTTCGACCTCTCGGGCCACCGGCTGTGGGAGTCGCCCCTGCCCAACACGGCGCCGCTCAGCGCCGTCCAGGCCGCCGACGGGCGCGTGCTCGTGTCGCAGTGGGGCCGCATCCAGAGCTACGACGGCGCGAGCGGCAAGCAGCTGTTCGCGATCGGGTCGGGGTTCCCGTGAGCGCGGCCGCCGGCGGGGCCCTCCTGCCGGCGGAGGATGGCTCGGGCTCCCCTGCGCGCTCGCACTCATGGGAGGCGCTCCTGCGCCGTGATATGAGCGGCGCCATGAAACACCTTCCCACTCTGGGCGCCACGTTCGGTCTCGCTCTCGTGCTCGCGGGCGGCTCGCTCGCCTGCGGCGGCAAGAAGGACGACAAAGGCAAGGGGACCGGCTCCGGTGCGCCGGCGACGGCGCAGACCGGGGGTGGGACGGCGGGCACCGGCAAGCCCGCGCAGCCGGGACAGCCAGCCCAGCCGGCCGCGAGCGGCCCTGCCCAGGCCGGGTGCATCGCGAAGCTCGGCGAGGGCGTGACCTTGCCCGACGGCGACCTCGTGCTGAAGAAGGCCTGCGGACCCGTGGCGGTGGAGGGCGAGGCGTCGCTCAGTGACCGCACGCTCACGATCGAGCCCGGGGTGGAGCTGCGCTTCGGGCCGCGCGCGCACCTCGACATCGGCTACGCGGGCCCGGCCAAGCTCGTCGCCCGCGGGACCAAGGAAGCGCCGATCGTGTTCACGAGCGGCAAGGACAAGGAGGCGGGCGCGTGGGGCGGCGTGCGCCTGTACGGCCAGTCGGATCGCTCCGTCGTCGAGCACGCCGTGTTCGAGTTCGGCGGCCACAAGGACGTCGGCGACCCGCCGGGCAGCCTGGTGCTCCAGGCCGACAGCCAGCGCACCACCGTCAAGAACGTCGTCTTCCGGAGCGGCCTCGGCTACGGCATCGTCGCCGTTCACGACCAGCCGTCCTTCGAGGGCGAGGTGACGGGCTGCGAGTTCAAGGGCCTCGAGCGCGGCGCGATGAGCGTCGACCCGATGCAGCTGCCGTTCCTCGCCGCGGGCAACACCTTCGACGACAAGGCCGTCATCGCCATCGCCGAGGGCAACCTCGTGAAGAACGCGACCCTGCGCGCCGGGACGAGCTACCGGATCTTCGGCGAGGTCCAGGTGGCGCGGGGCGCCGACGACGCCGCGACGCCGATCCTCAAGATCGAGCCGGGGGTCACGGTCGAGCTCGTGAGCGGCGTGTCCCTGTCCGTCGGCTACGCGAACGCCGGCGGCATCGAGGCCGTCGGGACGCCCGACAAGCCGATCCGCTTCACCGGCTTCGACAAGCGCAAGGGCGGCTGGGGTTACCTCGGCCTCTACGGCCAGGCTCGCAGCGTGCGCATCGAGAACGCGATCGTCGAGTTCGCGACCTCCAACGACACGGAGGGCGCCATCCGCTGCGACGCCGCGGCGGAGGGTACGATCAAGGACGTCGCCTTCGAGCACCTCGAGGGCGTCGGGGTGTCCTACCCGAGCGGCGCCGCGCCGAAGTGCAAGCTCGAGGGCGGCAAGGTCAACGACGCGAAGGCGCTCGAGTACAAGCCGGCCGAGTGACGCGGGGCCCGAAGCGGCGCTCGAGCCGCTGCCAGGAACCTGGAGGATCTCGTCGTCGCCGTCGGAGAGGGCGGTACAGCCGAGCGAAGGCAACGAAGCGGAGCCGAGGGCGGCGAGAAGTCCGAGCGCCTCATGGCACCCGCGAAGCGTCTCCTCGAGCTCGAAGCTGGCTGGCTCCTCGTGATGGCTGCCCTTGAGCACTGCGGAACATGCGATCGATGATGAGCCTGTAGCCTGAAGCCGCCGCCACACTGGCGCCGAGTTTCCCGCTAGACTAGAACACGCGCAGGAACGTGCGCGGGGCGTGCTTTCTGCGCAGGCAGCGCGTCGCGGCGTCGAGATAGCACACGGTGAGCGCGCGGCGCGCGTGCCCGACGCGGCCGCGTCGGGTGCGGTGCCAGGCGTAGTTGTGCAGCAGGATCACCTCGCCGGCCTCGGCCGGGAGCGGCAGGGCGCGCGCCTCGGCGTCGGCCTCCTCGAGCAGGCGGGCCGGCACGACGCCGCCGAGCGGCGTCGCCAGGCCCATCCTGTGCGAGCCCTCGAGGACTTCGAGGCACCCGCCGTCGACGGGGGCGTCGTCGAGGGCGGTCCAGGCCTGCAGCCCGGGGTCGCGGTCGAGGCCCCAGAATCGCCCGCCGTCCTGGTGCCACGGAGTGTCGCTGCCGCCCGTCTCGGCGGCCTTGTTGAAGACGACCGCGCGGTAGAGCGTCACCGCGGGGCCGACGAGCCGGCGCGTCACCTCGCGGAAGAGCGGCGCCTGGATGAAGGACAGGAACACGGGGTCGCGCTCGAGCTTCTCGAGCTTGCGGTAACGAAGCGTCGGACCGACCCAGCCGTGCCCGTAGCCGAGATCCTCGTAGCGACCCGTGTCGGTGTCGCGCTGAAAGAAGAGGCCCTCGTAGCGCAGCTCTCCCTGCATCATGGCGTCCACGCGCGCGCGCATCTCGGCGAGTAGGTCGGGCGGCACGCATCTCCCGAGGCGCACGAAGCCGCGCTCGCGGTAGCTCGCGACGGCCTCGTCGAGCCGGGCCGCCGAGGGGAGCTCCGTCACCGCGTCGTCCGTCATGCGACCTGCCGTGCGGCGCGGCGCTCGTGCGCGACGATCGCGCCCCTCGCGGCGACCGCGCGCTCGTGGTCGAGCAGCCAGCGCTTCGTGGCCACGCCGCCCGCGTAGCCGACGAGCCGCCCGTCGTGGCCGACGACGCGGTGACAGGGGATCGCGATGGCGATCGGGTTCTTGGCGTTCGCGGCGCCGACGGCGCGTGCCGAGCCGGCGCGACCGAGCCGCCGTGCGAGCTCGCCGTACGAGATCGTCGCGCCGAACGGGATCTCACCGAGCGCCCGCCACACCTCGAGCTGGAAGGGCGTGCCCGCCGGCACGAGCGGCGCGAAACGCGCGGGCTCGCCCGCGAAGTAGGCGTCGAGCAGGGCGCGCTCGTCCGCGAAGGCGTCGTCGTCGCGGCGCCACGAGCTCCGGGTCGCGGCCGCGGTCGGGGCCTCGCCCGGGAGGTGGAGGCCACAGAGGCCGAGGGCGCTCTTCGCGAGCGTGATGGGTCCGAGCGGGCTTTTCGTGGTCGTCGTCCAGATGGTCACGGCGTCTCCTCCTTGTCGTTGCGCCTTCGATGCGCGCGCCGCAATGGCGTCTGGCCTGCGTCGCGCCAGAGATGCACGGCCGCGTAGGCCCGCCACGGTCGCCAGCGTGCGCTCGCGGAGCGCACCGCGTCGGCGTCGGACCCGAGCGCGCGCCGGAGCCCGAGGTCCGTCTCGGGGAACGCATCCGGCACGCCGAGCCTGAGCGCGAGGTACGCCGTCGTCCAGGGGCCGATGCCCGGGATGGCCGCGAGCGCGCGCGTCCACGCCTCGTGCGCGCTCGGGTCCTCGAGCGGCAGCTGCCCCGCGGCGCAGGCGCGCGCGACTGCCGCGAGCGTGCGCGCGCGCGAGGCGGGCAGCCCGAGCGCCGCGAGCTCCTCGACCGGCACGGCCGCGAGCGTCGCCGCCGAGGGGAACGTGCGCGCGAGCTCGGGTCGGCCCGTGTCGAGCGGCGCGCCGAAGCGCGTGACGAGCCGGCCCGCGAGCGTGGTCGCGCCGGCCACGCTCACCTGCTGGCCGAGGACGGCGCGGAGAGCCATCTCGAACGGATCGAACGCGCCGGGCACGCGCAGGCCCGGCACGCGCCGCACGCGCGCGCCGAGCAACGGGTCGCGCGCGAGGTGCGCGGCCACGGCTGAGGGGTCGGCGTCGAGATCGAACATCCGTCGCACGCGCGCGACGACGCCCATGAGCACGGGCGCGAGCTCCGCGCCGACGGTGACCTCGACGGCGCGGGCGGCGGGCACGTCGCGCACCTCGAGGGCGCCCCGGTGCCCCGCGAGCGCGACCGTGCGCAGGTAACGATCGGCCGTCACGAGCTCGACGCCCGCGAGCGCCCGCGGGCCGAGAAACGCGAGGAGCTCGCTCCACGCGAAGGGCGGTCGGTAGCCGAGCTTCACGGTGACGGCGTCGAGCCCGGCGCCCGGCGCGGCGCCCGGCCCGGCGTCGTCTGCCCGGCCCGCGCGCTCGCGCCGCACCGAGGTGGGGCTCCGACCGAAGCGCGCGCGAAAGAGCGCGTTCAGGCGCCGCACGCTGCCGAAGCCGCTCGCGAAGGCCACCCCGGCGACGTCGAGCGCGCTGTCGTGCAGCAGTGCCTTCGCGAGCGCGAGGCGGCGCGACTGCGCGAGCGCGACGGGCGAGAGCCCGAGCTCGTCCCCGAGCGCGCGCCGCAGGTGGCGCGCCGTGACGCCGAGCTCTCCGGCGAGCGCGTCGAGCGACCCCTCGTTGAGCGCGCCCGCGTCGATGCGGGCGACGGCGCGCGCGACGAGCCGCGAGCGGGCGTCGACGGAGGCCGAGCCCGGCGCGAGCTCCGGCCGGCAGCGGAAGCAGGCGCGGTACCCGGCCTGCTCCGCCTCGGCCCCGAGCCTGAAGAAGCGGCAGCGGGCGCGCCCCGGCGTGCGCGCCCGGCACACGGGCCGGCAGTAGATGCCCGTCGTCGTGACGCCGACGAAGAACACGCCGTCGAAACGGGCGTCGCGCGCGGCGAGCGCGCGGTAGCAGGCGTCGGCATCGAGACTCACGCGCCCGATCTAGGGCGCGCGCCGCCCGCTGTCTGGCCATTTTCGGACCTGGGCGCACCTTTCGCCCCCCACCGAGCCGCACGCCTCGGCCCGGCCCCAACACCCACCCGCACTCGCGCCCGCCCGCGCGCCCGCACTCGCACCCGCCCGCGCGCCCGCCCGCGCGCCCGCACTCGCACCCGCCCGCGCGCCCGCCCGCGCG
>JACRDA010000002.1 GCA_016212965.1 Myxococcales bacterium | reverse complement strand
CCGTTAGCCGCTAGCCGTGAGCCGTTAGCCGTTAGCCGTTAGCCGTTAGCCGTTAGCCGTTAGCCGTTAGCCGTTAGCCGTTAGCCGTTAGCCGTTAGCCGTTAGCCGTTAGCCGTTAGCCGTTAGCCGTTAGCCGTTAGCCTAGCCGCCAATAGCCAATACCTAATACCTAATACCTAATAGCTAATAGCTAATAGCTAATAGCTAATAGCTAATAGCTAATAGCTAATAGCTACTGTCGCGCAAGCTTCTCCTCGAGATCGATGAGGCGGCTCTGGATCTGGTTGAGGGCGTGGAGCGTGCGCTCCTGATCGCGGCGCGTCGGCAGGCCGAGCGAGGCCCAGAGCTTCGCCACGGCCTTGTCGCTCGCGGCCTTGGCCTTCATACTCGCCGTGAGCAGGCCGCCGGCCGGCTCGAGCACGAGGGGGCTCTTGAGCCACGCCTCGAAGAGCTTCGCGCTCTCGGCTTCCCAGGCGTTGAAGTACTTCTTGAAGAGATCCCAACCGAACATGGTGCGCTCCTTGTGACAGAGAGGTCGTGTGCGCGACGCGGCTACAGGCCGAAGCGCCGCAGCTCGCTCGTGCGCGTGAAATCGTAGGCCGGCTCGTCGTCGAGGCTCGTGGCGCGCGCCACCTCGGCGAAGCACTCGGCGAAGAAGGACACCTGCTGGCGCGTGACGGTGGCGCCGACCGCGGGCTCGACCGTGACCCGCGTGTGCACGCGGTGCACCTCGGTGAAGGTGAGCTGCGGGGTGTCGATGCTGCCGATGCCGTCCACCTCGACCTCGTAGGTGTCGCGCCCCGCGTACGGCAAGCCGCGCACGGTGCCGTTCACGATCTGCCCCACCGACACGAAGAGCGGCCCCTCGGCCACCGGGTAGGGCAGGACGCGCACCGGTGTCTGGTAGACGAGGAGCGTCTGGCCCTCGGGCGGGTCGGCCACGTGCGAGGCAATGCCGAGGAGCTCGAGCCCGGCGCCCGTCGCGCGCCCAATGGAGTCGAGGGTGCCGGCCGGGTCGTAGCTCGTGACGAAGGCGTCGGCCGGGAAGGAGCTCGCGTACCAGTGCCCGGCGACGCTCGCGGGGGTGACCGTGAAGGCCTGATCGTCGGCGTAATCGGTCGCGAAGTCCCAGTGGGTGCGACCGTCGCCGCCGGTCGCGCCGACGAGATCGACCACGCGCTCGACGGCAGGCGGCGACGCAAGGTAATGCACGGTGACGCCGATCGCCGGCGCGAGCTCGCCGGCCTCGATGACCCCGTCGAGATTGGGCAGGCACGCGAGCGGCTCGAGCGCGGCCGGCGCGGCCGGATCGCGCTTCGGGGGGAAGGTGGCGTTGTCGCCGCATGCCGCGGTGCCGAGCATGCCGACGGCGAAGAGGAGACCGCGCGCGTGTCGCCACGAAGCGGGAGCCGGACGCCTGAAGCCCTCAGAACCCATAGGTCAGTCGCAGCCTCCAGAGTTGCGCGGGGCGGGCCCGGAGCCCGAGCGCCGGGTTGTCGAGGCCGGCGAGCGGGAAGAGCGTCGCCTGCTCGAGCGCGGCCTCGAAGCCGACGTCGTTCGTGTAGCGCACGGTCGGATCGAGCTCGAGGCCGAGCGGACGCTCGGCGCCGGGCGCCGACTCGGGCCGGAACGCGAAGGAGCTGACGGCCGCGAGCGCGAGCTCGAGCTTGCTGTGCCGCCCGCGGTACACGTCGCCGCGGATGCGCGGGCGGAAGTAGAAGGCGTCGGTCACGGTGCCGACGATCTCGCGGAACAGGATGCGATCGATGCGGTAATCCGACGAGAAGCGGAAGTTGTCGACGGTCGTGTCGAAGGGTGGATTGGCCTGGGGGCCGTCGAGATCGCCGGGCTGGGAGGCCGGCGCGCCCGCCCTCGGAAACGCGCCGAAGCCCGGGGCCGCGTCACCGCTCGCGACGCCCGCGTCGAGCCCGATGCGATAGGTCTCGGCCTCGTCGCCCACCTCGCCCTCGAAGGCCACACCCCAGGCGTTCGAGGTGACCGGGTCGCGGTAGAGCACGCCCGGGACGAGCGAGGGCTGGTCGACGACGGCGTGGAGGAAGGCCGCCTCGGTCTCGAAGCGAAAGCCCGGCCCCTCGATTCGTCCCCAGGCGTCGACCGCCGTCGCCGCGTAGCCCCGCGCCATGATCTGGGCGGCGTCGATCGGAACCGGCTGCGCCGTCGGCAGGTAGCTCGCCGGCACGTCGTTCTTCTGGAAGCGGTGCGACACGAAGGCGCCATACTCGGGCGTCACCTTGCCCGCCTGCGTGCGGCGCGCGCGCGCCTCGGGCCCGCGCCAGCCGAGCACGGCGAAGGAGAGGTTGTGGACGAAGGTCGTGGGCTCGAGCGCCACCACGCGGAGATTCGTCTTGTCGCGCGTCGTCGGGCCCACGCTCGTGAGGTCGTAAGCGAGCGCCCAGAGATGCCCGAGCAACGGCACGACGAGCGCGGCGCGATCGGCCACGTCGCCGCCGTCGCAGTCGGCGCAATCACCGCCATTGGCCAGCATGCCGAGCCCGAAGTGATGGCCCATGCGCCCGACCGTGACGAGGCCGAGCGGCGTGAGGGCCTCGGCGTACACGCGGCGCACGGTGAGGAGAGCGCCGGTCGTGCCCTGGGTCGTCGCCGCGGCCGGAATGCCCTCGGGCGCGCTGCCGAGCGCCACGTTGTCGAGCGCGTCGAGCCGGAGCTTCAGCGCGAGCCCGCCACCCGGAGCGTAGAGGCGCAGATCGGTGCGCAGGCGCATGTCGGCGAGCGACAGCGCCTGGGCCGTCGGGTCGGCCGCGGGCACCGGGAAGAAGATCTCGCCCGACGGCGTGGGCCCGCGGTCGAGATCGAGGTTGTAGAAGAGCGAGCCCCGCGTCCGGAAGTAGCCGTCGAGCTCGAAGATCTTCGGCGGCGACTCGAGGTCGGCTCCGTAGTCCGTGAAGCCGGCCGCGCCGGCGGCGCTCGCCCCGAGCGAGCACGCCGCGGCCAAGGCGAGGCCCGCGAGCACCCGGCCGGCGCGGCTCACTTCGCCGGCTCCTCGGGCGCCTGGGCCGGGCTCTCGACGTGCGCCGGCTCCGGCGCGGGGGCGCTCGGCATGCTCGGTGCAGGCGACGCGGCCGGCGTCCCTGCCGGCTCGGGCGCGTCGAGGAAGGCGAGCAGCTCGCGCGTCGAGGCAGCGCGCGCCTCGATCATCGGAAAATGCCCGCAGCGCGGGTACACGCGCAGGGTCGCGTTCGGCAGCTCGAGCGACAGCCGCTCGCCGTGCTCGAGCAGGGTCACTCGATCCTCGCGGCCCCAGAGCAGCAGCGTCGGGGCGACGACGCGCCGGTACTCGGCCTCCATCGGCTCGAAGCGCTGCCCGCGGATCGCCGCGAGCGCCGCGGCCTTGGTGCCCGGCCGCGACAGCTGTTCCTCGACCGTCTCGACGAGCGCCTCGGTGACGTACTTCCGGTCGAAGAAGCCGAGCGCCATCTTGTCGTCGGGGCGCTCGTCGTAGAACGCGCCGACGATGAGCTCGCCCATGCCGCCGGCTCGCGACCACAGGAAGGCCGTCGGCAGCTGGTCCTCGTAGACCCAGGCGTCGTAGAGCGCGAGCTTCTTCACCCGCTCGGGGCGCAGGAGCGCGAGCGCGAGCGCCACGCTCGAGCCCCACGAGTGCGCCACCACGGACACGCGCCCCTCGACGCCGCGCGCCGCGAGCAGCGCCAGCACGAGCTCGGCCTCGGCGCGGGGCGAGTAGTCGCCCTCGGGCCGGTCACTCCAGCCGAAGCCCTTGAGATCGAGCGCGATGACCCGGTGGCGCGCTGCGACGGCCTCGCGCACGCCGTCCCACACGTTGAGCGACGAGGCGAAGCCGTGGATCATCACGACCGGCTCCCCCTCGCCCACGTCGACGTAGCGCACGTGCGCGCCGGCCACGTCCGCGTAGGTCGCGTCGGCCGGCGTGCCCGGCAAGGGGCCGCGGTGGAACTCGAGACAGCCCGCGCTCGTGGCGGCGAGGACGGCTGCGAAGATGGTCGCGATGCGCATGGGCGACTCGGGCGCGGGGCGGTCGGCGCAACGGTCGCCGTCAGGGCGAGAGGCGACGCACCTCGGACAGGCTCGTGAACTCGGTCCCGAGCTCGTTTGGCTGCGAGACCAGCGTCGCCGCCGTGCCGAAGCACTCGGTGACGAGGGCGAAGGAGCGGGTGCGCGTGACGAGGACGCCGACCGTACGGTCGAGCACGACGCGCACGCGCAGGGCGTCGAAGGTCGCAAAGGGCGTCAGGAGGTCGCCGCGCGCGTCCACGGTGTTGTCGTAGTGCTCCGTGTAGAAGGCTGCGATGCCCGAGGCGATACCGGTCACGGTCGTCGTCGTGCTCCAGCTCTTGTTCAGCGTGAGCGGGAACGACAGGACCGGCACGGGAGGATCGTAGGCGAGGTTCGTCTGGCTGAGCCCGCCGACGGGGGACACGACGCCGCGGAGCAGCAGATCCGTGCTCGTCACCTCGAACACGCCGAGCAGGTCTTGCGTCTCGGAGAGGCGCGCCGCGTAGGTCGCACCCGGAAAGTCCGCCGCGGCCCAGGCCGGCACCGGCTCGGTCGCGAGCAGCGACAGGTGGTCGCCCGGGAGCGCGACCGTGAGGTCCCACTGGCGCTGCCCGCCCACCACCGTGCCCGTGGTGTCGAAGGTGACGTTCGTCGCGGCGAGGAACTTCGCGCTGAGGCCGACCTCGATCGGCACCTCGGCGCGCTCGATGACCCCGTCGAGGTTGGGCGCGCAGGTGCCGCCGCCCGTGCCGGTGGTGGTCGAGGTCGAGCTCGTCGTCGAGCTCGTGGTCGCGCCGCCCCCGCCCGCCGCAGCGCCGCTGCCGCCGCCGCCCGGGCCCGCGCCGCCGCCCGCCAAGGGCACGCAGCTCCCGTCGTGGCACACGCCGCTCGGGCAGTCGGCGCCCACCTTGCACGTGGCCGTCGAGCCGGCGCCGACGCAGGCCGCGGCGAGCGCGCCGAGGGCGAAGCCCGCGCCGAGCGCGACCGCGCGCGTGAGCCGCCCGTGGGTGGGGTGCTTCGAGCCTGCCTTCACCTGTCGCCTCCGCCTCGCTTGCTGCGGCGCAACAGCGCCGATTGCGGCCGCAGCATGGTCCAGCCACCCGCATTTGTCAAGCGCCATGTTGCGCCGCACCATTCCGCTTGCCAGCGGGCCCGGCTCCCGGGTTATGCTCGCCGCGGAAGCGCGCCATGCTGGTCAAGAAATACGGAAACCGCCGCCTCTACGACACCGAGGCAAGCAGCTACATCACGCTGGAAGAGCTCACCGATCGCGTCCGCGCCGGCGCGGACGTGCGCGTCGTCGACGCGAAGACGGGCGCGGACCTGACCCAGGCGACGCTGCTCCAGATCGTGCTCGAGACCGACGCCGCGCGGCTCCTGCCGGCCCCGCTGCTCGCGCGCCTGGTGCGCCTCGAGGACGACGTGCTCGGCGAGTTCTTCGGGCAGTGGGTGTCGCAGGCGCTCGATCTCTACCTGTCGGCCAAGCACAACGCGCAGGCCGTGGCGCCCTACTTCCCGCTCGCGCAGCTGCCCTTCACGGCCGGCAACGCCCTGGCGCGCATGCTCCAGGGGCAGGCCTTCTGGCCGGAAGCCGCCGGCTACGGGCCGCCGCGCTACGCGCCTCAGGCGCCCGCGCCCCCCGCGCCGCCGCCCCCGCCGCCCCCGCGCGCCGCGCCACGTGCGCAGCCGCAAAGTGCGAGCCCGCGGGGTGCCGAGCCCGAGACCGAGCTGGCGCAAATGCGCCAGGAGCTCGAGGCGTTGAAGCGCGCCGTCGCGGGCCAGAGCGCCGCAGCGCGGCCGCGCGCGCGGCGCAAGCGCTGAGCCGGGCGGCCGCCGCGCCGATCTCGATTTGTTGCACTGCAACATTCAGGCTTGACGAAGCCGCGGGCGCGACCTACTAGTTCGTTCGTCCGCGCCGCAATTCGCGGCGGAACCAACGAATCACGGAGTCCCCCATGTTCACCCATCCCTTTGTGCAATCGCAGCAAATGCTCGAGACCTGGAACAAGCTGACCGCGGAGCAGCTCGGGCGCATGCAGCAGATGACCGCCGAGGTGCAGAAGCTCCAGGGGCAGGCCGTCACGCGCGCCCGCGAGGCCATCGACGAGACGGCACGCCTCATGAAGGAGACGCTCGACTACGCGCAGTCGCTCGCCGCCGAGTGGCAGAAGATCACGGTCGAGACGGTCACGAAGGCGGCCGAGACGGCGGTGCCGAAGGCGTGAGCGCCATGCAGCTCGCTCCGACGCCTCGCGACGTCGTGCTCTCGGACGGGTCGGCCCGGCTGTACCGCTTCCGCGCGGACGCCGGTCCGGCCGCGCGCCGACCTGCCGTCCTGTGCGTGCCCTCGCTCATCAACAAGTGGTACGTGCTCGATCTGCGCCGCGGCGCCAGCGTCGTCGCGGCGCTCGGCGCCGCGGGCTGCGACGTGTTCTGCCTCGACTGGGGCGAGCCCGGCGACGAGGATCGCTACCTCGAGTGGGACGAGGTGCTCGCGCGCCTCGGGCGGATGGCGCGCACGGCGCAGCGCCTCGCCGGCACCGAACGGCTCGGCCTGCTCGGCTACTGCATGGGGGGCACGCTCGCGGCCATCCACGCGGCCTTGCAGCCCGAGTCGGTCGGCGCGCTCGTCAACCTCGCCGGCCCCATCGACTTCGCGCACGCGGGGATCCTGGGGCATCTCGTGCAGCCGCGCTGGTTCGATCCGGAGGCGATCGCGTCGGCCGGCAACATGACGGCAGGGCAGATGCAGGCGGGCTTCGCCGCCCTGCGACCGACCGCGCCGCTCGCGAAATGGGTGAGCTTTCTCGACAAGCTCGCCGAGCCCGAGAAGCGCGAGGCCTTCGAGGCGCTCGAGGCCTGGGCGAGCGACAACGTCGCGTTCCCCGCGGCGGCGTACGTGCGCTACATCCGCGAGCTCTACCAGGAGAACCGGCTGGTGCAGGGTACGCACGCGGTCGCGGGCCGCCGGGTCGACCTCGGCCGCATCCGCTGCCCGGCGCTCACCGTGACGACGAGTCGCGACACCATCTGCCCGCCCGCGGCGGCGCTCGCCCTGAACGAGCGGGTCGGCTCGAGCGACCGTCGTGTCCTCGGCATCCCGGGCGGCCACGTCGGCGCCGTCGTCGGCGAGCGCGCCCGGGCCGCGCTCTACCCGGCGCTCGGCGAGTTCTTCCAGCAGGCGCTCGGTTGAGACCGGGCCGTGTCCCGCCGCGGGGGTCGTCGCCGACGCTTCGACCTCCGGGCCGCTTCGCGTAGGTTGCCCCCATGTTGCAGCGCATCGATCTCGTCTCCCCGCCCCGCGAGCGCTTCGCCGATCCGACGCCGCTCGGCCTCGTCGGTCTCGCCATCGGCTGCGCCGCGCTCGTGCCGGTCGCCTTCGGCTGGTCGGTGACGCCCGACGCGCTGCGCACGGCGGCGTGGTTCTGCCTGCTCTTCGGCGCCGGCTGCCAGATGCTCGCCGGCGTGATGAGCTTTCTCAACCACAACCTGCTCGGCGGCACGCTGTTCACGGCCTTCGCCTTCAACTGGACGTGGAACTACGTCGCGCTCGCGGGCATCGCGGGCGGTTTCCGGCCGGACGCGCACGTCCTTCTGGCCGTCGACGTGACGATGCTCGTCGTCTTCGTCGTGTTCACGTGGGCCTTCGGCTTCCACGCGAAGCTCTTGTTCGTGTTCCTGCTCGACATCGACGTGCTGCAGCTCGCCAAGATCCTGCGCGACCTCACCGGGGTCGCGGCCTTCGGCACGATGCTCGCCGTGACCACCGTGGCGCTCGCCGCCATCGCGCTCTGGATCGCGTTCGGCCTCGTGATGAACCCGACCCTCGGCCGCCCGGTGTTCGCGCTCGGCGGGCCCCTCTACCGCGCGCCCGCGAAGCCGGGCTTCGATCCGGCGCTCCGGCTCAGGCTGTTCGAGGTCCTCTACGACCACTTCCGCGAGCACGCGTTCACGCCCCTCGCCGTCGACGAGCTGCGCCAGCGGGTCGCGAACGCGGCCGCCGGGCGCGATCTCTTGCCCGACCTCGCCTACCTCGGCGAGCTCGGGGCGCTCGTGCTCGAGCCCGGAGCGGGAGGCGGCGCCGGGGCGCCCGCCGAGGTGCGGCTCACGGCGCGCGGCATCGACCACTACGAGCAGGTCGCGCTCGGCAAGCTCGAGAGCCCCCGCGGGCGCATCGCCTGACCCCAAGCACGCCAAGATGAGCAGGGGGCGCATCGGTCCCGTGAATGGCTACGTTCCGCCTTCGCCCGAATCTCCGAGATTCCCAGAGGGAGTAAGTCGGGTAGCCCCGGGCGGTTGCCCGCCCGGGGCCCCCACGGATCCGGACGTGCGGAACTACCGCATCCGGCTCTTCGAGTGGGGGGTTCGCTAAGCTAGCCATGTAGCGGGCGGAGCACAGGGAGGTGCGGCAGTGGG
>JACRDA010000124.1 GCA_016212965.1 Myxococcales bacterium | reverse complement strand
GGGAGGGTCCCGATGCGAGCGCGAGGACGCAGGCGGACGAGCTCGCCACCGCAACGCAACGGCTGCCTGCGCCCGAGCGCGAGCCAGGGGAGGGGCCCATGCCGCGCCGAACCGCACACCCTCCTCACCGCGGGCGGCCGTCAGCCTCCACGCCAGTTGGCCGGGTCGATCTGCTTCAGGTACTCGCCGACCTTGCGCGCCACGCGCGTCGCGTCGGGGCGACTGACCCCCCGGATCGCCGGCTCGGCCACGAACATGGCGAACGAGGCGTACTCGTAGAGCAGCTCCGCCACCTTCTCGTCGGAGAGCTCCTGGCTCTCCGCGTTCTCGCGCACCACGGCGGCGTCGAAGCTGCCGTCCTCGGTCGGGCCGGCGTCGTGCAGCAGCGCCGGGTACGCGTCGCCCCCGCGCGCGAACGAGGCGAGGTTCTCGCGCACGTCCGGGGCACCGGCCAGGCCCTCGAGCGCCTCGTGGATCAGCCGTAGCGCGCGGTTCCACACCGCCACGATGTCGATCAACCCCTCGAGCCGCGGTGGGCGCAGGACCACGACTTTGCGGCGGATGAGCTCGCACACGGCACGCGACGCCTCGAACTCGTTCGTCCCGATGCGCCGCGCGATCTCCGCGATGCTGGACACGCCGTCGACGGCGGCGAGCACCTTCACGGCGCCCTCGTCGCTGCGCACCTCGCGCAGCTGCTGGGGCAGTCCGATGCGCAGCGGCACGTACTGGCTGCTCGGGATGAGCAGGCGGAAGTGGTCCATCTCGTCGAGCCGCCGCACGCCCTCGAGCAGCAGCGACTGCACGGGCAGGGCCGCGCGGTGATCGATGCGCGTCTCGTCGAGGCCCTCGACGAAGTAGAAGCTGCCACCCGTGGCGGCCATCGCCGAGTAGAAGATCTCCTCGCTCTGCTTGTCCATCATCTGACGCAGCGTCGCGCGGTCGACGAAGCCGAGCTCGACGGCGGCCTCGCCGAAGCGCTTGCCGGCCGTCGCGGCCCGCGCCACCTGGGCCGCCTGGTCGGCCGCGAGCAGGCCGTAGCGGAACAAGGTCCCACCGATGCGCTCGGCAGCGGCGCTCGAGGCGGCCCCGACGAGGTGGCCGAGCTCGAGGAACAGGTGGCGCCGGTCGGTCCCGTCGTCGACCACGAACTCGCCCACGCGGCGGCTCTGCGCGAGCATCGACAGGATCTCCCAGAGGACGCCGGGGCGCGTGACCTCGCCCGTGAGCCAAGCGTTGCCCGAATCGGCCGGGCCGCGACGCTCGGCGCCGGGCTGCGACGGTCGACGCAGGACCAGCACGTGCGGGGGGCACGGGGTCCACACCATGAGGCCGGCGTGCGCCTTGAGCTCGCGCTGCGCGTGCTCGCCGAAGGGCGTCAGTTCGCCGCCTTCTCCCACCGTCGCCACGGTGTCGAGCCGGGTGGCGGGCAGCGCGTCGGGGTAGGAGGGGCGGGGACGCATGGGCTCGGCGCGGGCGAGGCGCGCGCACCCTCAGTTGGGCGGCGCGATCACGGGGGCGAGCGTCGTGATACCGGCGCCGGCCCACTTGTCCGTATAGCTCTGCACCAGACACGCCGTGCCGTCCACGTTGCTCACCTCGACCGCGAACCCGCCGTTCGTGTTGCGCGAGAACCCGAACACGGTGCTCTGGAAGGCCGCGATGCCGTACATGCTCCCGTAGCTCTGGTTGGCGGCGTCGCTGCAGCCCGCGCGCTTGACCACCTGGCCGCGCACGCTCTTCGTGACCGACTGGGTCGTGGCCGTCGCGAGCGCCGGCACGTCGAGCTCGATGAGCGTGTCGGTGTTGTTGCAGTTGAGCGGGTCCGGCGGGTTCGGGCAGTCACGCACGGTGGCGAAGCCGACCGGCGAGCCGCCGTTGTAGAGGAACACGATGTCGCCGGAGAGCTCCCAGGGCTGACCGGCGTTCGCGTAGACGTGGCCGTGGCCGTCGTCCGCGGGCACGATGCCGAAGGTCCCGCGCTGGGCGAGGGTGCCGTTGCCGTCGATCGACCAGAGCTCGCCGGCGGAGTTGCCCGCCACGAGCACCTCGGCGTTCGGGTCGAGCACTCCCTCCGGAGCGAAGGTCACACCGTAGAAGGGGCTCGGGTTGTTGAGGGACACGCGATTCGAGCAGTGCACGGCGCCCGGCTGCGGGTCGATCTGGTAGATCGAGTAGGAGCTCAGCCCCCAGAGCGCGCCCTCCCGGTTCACGGCGACGTCGGTCATGCTCGTCGTCTGACCCGGGCCTGCGGGCACCGCGACGCAGTCGAAGTCGCCGAGCAGCTCGAGCGTGAGCGGCGCGACCGACGGGTCGCCGCGGTAGAGGGTGGTGTTGGAGTGCACGTAGAGGATGGCGTCGGCCTGGCTCCCACCCGAGCCACCCGTGCTGAAGCCGCCGATGTTCGTGGTCGTGCTCGTCGTGGTGGCGCCGCCCGCCCCCGCCGTCCCGCCGCTCGCGGTCGCGCCCGTGCCGGTCGTCCCGGGGTCGGTCGAGCCCCCGGCGTGACACGCCGCTGCGACGAACGCTCCCACGGAGGCCCAAGCAAGCACGGAACGACTCGACATCGCGGCATTTTCTGCCCGCGGTGACGGTGGGTCAATGGGGCTGGCGCGCGCGGCCTCAGTCTCCCGGTCCGGTGCGCTCGAGCTTGGCGAGCGCGGCCTCGAGCGCCCGCGCGGCCACCAGCTGCCCGATCTCGCGCGCGCACGCGACGAGCGCCTCGCCCCGGGCGCGGAGCTCGGCGCCGCGCCCTCCGCGCGCGCACGCGACGAGGAAGCGCGCGCGCCCGATCACGAACGCGCTCAGGCCGCCCGGCTCCCCCGCGACGAAGCGCTCGAGCGCCGAGGCGTGCCTCGCCACCTCGTCCCACTCCTCGTGCGCGAGCGCGTCGTCGATTGCGTAACCTCGGTAGAGCACGTGGTTGTGGGCGAGGACGGCCCCGGCGAGCAGCGCCTCGGCACGCGCGTGGAGCGCGCGCCGCTCCGCCTCGTCCCCGGTGAGCGCGGCGAGCGCGCCGAGCATGACCGGCTCCCAGTACTCCGGGGGGCAGCCGCGGTAGAGCTCGAGCGCCTCGCGGCTCCTGCGCTCGGCCTCGTCGCGCCGTCCGAGGCGCGCCAGGCTGAGCGCGACCAGGTGCCGGCTCTCGGCCTCGAACAGCCGGGTGCCGAGGGCCAGGGAGAGCGCGACCGCCTCTTCCGCGTACGCGCGCGCGCGCTCGGGGCTGCCGGCGTCGAGCGCCGCCATGCACAGGGCGTGCGCGGCGATGAGCTGCGCGCGCCGGTTGCCCACCTGCTCTGCCGCAGCGTGCGAGGCCTCGAGCTCCCCCGGCAGCGGCGGCCGCCCGAGCATCATGCGCGCGAACGAGACCATCGAGCGATTGGCGACCTCGATGCGCCCGAAGCCGTGTTGCCGCGCGAGCGCGGTGCAGCGCACGAAGTGCTCTTCGGCCTCGGCGTAGTGACCGAGTGCGTAGGCCGCGTCTCCGAGGCCGCTCCGTGCCAGCGCCTCGAGCTCGGGCGCACCTTGCGCGAGCTCGTGGGCGGCGCGGTGCTGCTCCGCACACTCGCGCATGCGCCCGCGCACGAAGAACGCCGAGCCGCGCAGGTAGCAGGCCCGTGCGCGCTCGTGCGTCAGGCCCGCCTCGAGCGCCAGCGCCTCGGCCT
>JACRDA010000123.1 GCA_016212965.1 Myxococcales bacterium | reverse complement strand
GTACTCGTGGGGCTCCGGATCCACCTGATCTGCGGGCTCGCAGCACCAAGAAGCGACCGATCTCGGCGCCGGCACCCGACCACGCTACCCGAGTTTCATCCGACGCGAGTCGAGCCACCTTCGGTGACCACCTGATCTGAGATGGCGGGGAAAGACGGGCCCGGTCGAGCCCGAGCCTGAGCCCGAGCCCGCGTTTCGTGTCCGTGTCCGTGTCCGTGCCCGTGTCCGCGCCGGCGGACCCGCCGTTCGAGCTCGAGCACAGCAAGCGCCGCAGGCGTGCCGCCCGACGGGCAACGCATCGCTCAAGGCCGCCATCGCCGCGCTCCGCACGCGCACGCGTTGGCCGCTCGTAGTCTGCCTTGGCCGCTAGCGGGACCTGTAAACGCCACCGCGCTCATGCGGCCCGTGGCGGCCGCACGGGAGCTCCAACCCCGACGAGGACCCCGTGATCCGGCGCGCGCCGCTGTCCGGGGGCCCCGTCGAGACGGTCGTCGATCAGAACCAGGGCAAGGGCTGTGGCTGGTACACGCCGCTCGCCGTCGACGCCGACAACCTCTACTTCGAGGACTGCACCGGCATCGTGGCGTTTCCGAAGTGACCCAGTCGCTCCCGGACGCACGCCGCCGGCCGCCGCCCGGACGTTGAGCAGGGCGCGAGCCCGGCCGCACGGCCCCGGCGGAGCCCGCGCGCCCTCAGCGCCCCGCCCGGGCGGCCGCGACGAGGAGCTCCGCGGCGCGGCTCGCCGGATCGTGCCGGGCGAGGCGTGCGGCGAGCGCTCGGGCCCGCGCGACCGCACCGCGGTCGTCGAGCACGCTCCGGAGGGCCTCGGTCAGGCGGCGCGCGTCGAGCGAGGTGCGTGGCAGCGGCGGCCCGCCGACGCCGAGGCGCCGCGTCGCGCCGGCCCAGTAGTGCTGCTCGGCGATGTGCGGCACGACGAGCTGCGGCACGCCGGCCCGCGCCGCCGTGGCCGTCGTCCCGGCGCCCCCGTGGTGCACCACGGCCGCGACGCGCGGGAACAGCTTGCCGTGAGGCAGCGCGCCCACGCGAAGGACGGTCGCGGGCAGCTCGCCCTGCCCGAGGCCCGCGCCGCCCCGGTGCAGGATCGTCCGGCGCCCGAGCGCGGCGAGCGCGGTCACGATGGCCCGGGTCGTGCGGCCCGGATCGCCGTCGGGCATGCTGCCGAAGCCCACGTACACGGGCGGCGCTCCGGCACCGAGGAAGTCCTCCACCTCGGCCGACAGGGCCGAGTCGTCGCGCGGCTCGAGGTAGCCCGTCACGATGGGGCGCGGCCGGCAGTCGCCCGGCGCGGGTGCGAGGTCGGCATCGCACGCGAGCAGGGGGGCTCGGGTGAACACGTGCTCGTACACGTCGCCGATCGGGCCGAGCCCGACGCGGCGGCGTCCGGCCTCGATCGCGCGGCGCAGCCAGCCGTTGTACGAGGCGCGTACGAGGCGCCAGGCGAGCCCGTTCGTGAAGCGCGGCAGCCCCGTCAGCGGGAGCAACGCGGGGGCGTGGTGCCGCGACTCGAGCATGGCCGGACAGTACGCGAAGTAGCGGTAGGGCTTGCCGGCGAGCTCCGCGACCGTGGGCGCGCCGACCTGCAGGCCGGCACCCACGACGAGATCGGCCCCCGCGACCGCGCGCGGGAGCTCCGCGAGCTGCGCGCCGAGCGCCTCGCGCAGCGTCTCGTTGAAGGCCCGGAAGGCCCGCAGCGGACCGCCCGCCCAGTCGGCCGCCCCCTCGCCGAGCAGCACCTCGATGGGTCGTCCGATCGGTCGGAGCTCGAGGCCGGCGCGCGCCGCGGCGGGCTGGAAGTCGGGGGGCGCGCACAGCACGACCTCGTGGCCGTCGGCGCAGAGCCGCTCGCCGAGCGCGATCATCGGGTGCACGTCCCCGCGGGTGCCGTGCGGTGCGAGCGCAAAGCGCATGGCTCCGAGCGTACCTCAGCTCGCGCGGAGCACGCGCTCGTACACGTCGAGCGTACCCTCGGCCTGTCGCTCCACCGAGAACGAGGAGACCCAGCGCCGGCCCGCCTCCACGCGCGCCCGCCGCGCGGGGTCCCCCGTCGCGACGGACAGCACCGCCTCGGCGAGGGCGGCGGGGCTCTCCGGATCGACCGTGAGCGCCACGTCCCCGGCGAGCTCCACCAGGCTCGAGGTGTTGCTGGTGACGACCGCGCTGCCGGTCGCCATGGCCTCGAGCACCGGGTAGCCGAAGCCCTCGGCGCGCGACACGAACAAGGTGGCGTGCGCGATGCGGTAGAAACCGGCCAGCATCTCGTCCGGCACCCAGCCGACGAGCCGCACCGCGTCTCGCACGCCGGTGTCGGTGGCCTGG
This sequence comes from Myxococcales bacterium, assembly GCA_016212965.1. Lineage (GTDB taxonomy): Bacteria > Myxococcota_A > Polyangia > Polyangiales > Polyangiaceae > JACRDA01. The sequence continues at coordinate 38,961 of JACRDA010000123.1, read as the reverse complement.
CGCAGGATCCGGCGCCGCGTCTCGGCGCCGAGCGTGCCGAGCCACACGAGCGTGAAGTCGCTCGACGGTCGGCGCCGTCGCACGAGCGCGAGCGCGGCGAGCATCCCGTCCGCGTTCTTGCGGTAGTCCCCGTCGCCGGCGTACACGAGCAGCCGACGCGCGCCGAGCCCGTAGCGGGTGCGCAGCGCCTCGTCCGCCGGCGTCACCTCGGCGCTCCAGCGCTCGAGGCTCACCCCGTTGGGGACGACGCTGATGCGCTCGGCCGGGACGCCGACGAGCGCCATGAGATCGTCCGCCGTGGCCCGGCTGATGGCGATGACGTGGCGCGCGCCCCCGTAGCGCCGCGCGTCGAGTGCGCGCCGTCCGGTCGAGTAGCCGTCCTGCCAAGCGCGGTACTGCCGTGGGAACTTCTGGGGGATGAGGTCGTGGCAGGTGAGCACGCGCGGGCAGCCGGCAGCGCCGAGCGGCGTCACGTTGGGGTAGCCGAGGTGCAGCAGGCGCGCGCCTCGGAGGCGTGTCGCGCGCGCCAGGCCGACGCGCTGGCGGTACGCCCAGGCCATGCGCGGCTCGGGCTCGGGCGTGCCGAGCAGCCGCTCGATGCTGGCGCGCGCATCGTCGCTCACGCGGCCGCCCCCGACCCACGCGCTCCGCTCGAGGAAGGACAGGCGCACGCGGCCCGAGCGCTCGGCCGCGCGCTGCAGCGCCGGCGCGAGCTCGACGAGGTAGCGACCGATGCCGCGGACGCGCGTCGAGGTCGCCAGGATCGTGAGGTCGAACAGGACATCGGCGAGCGCCTGGGCGTCGCCGCGTCGGCTGCTGCGTCTCGCGAAAGGCAAGGGGTCCAGTCTTCCCGCTCGGTCGGGGCGTCAGTCACGCAGGAGGTAGACGAGCGCCGCCGCCAGGGCCGCGAGCGGCACGAGCGCGACCGCGAGCCACCACCACGCCGGGCCGCGCGCGGCTGCCGGTGGCGGCACCTCGACGAGCGTCGGATCCACGAGCGCCGAGGGCGGGGGCGCGCCCGGCGCGGCCCCGGCCGTTCCGGTCACTCCGCCCGCTCCGGCCGCGCGACCGCCTGGGCCGCTGAGGGGGCTCACCACGTCGGCCACGGTCGCCGCGAACGCGAGCGAGCCGTCCGGCGCGCCCGCGCTCGGGATCTCGGGCGGGCGGAACAGGGCCGTCGGCACGAGGTCGAAGCTCGCGCCCTGACTGGGGGGCGGCGCCTCGTCGTCGTCCCGCTCGGCGTGGGACGGCGGCTCCCGGGACGCGCCGAGGCACGCCTCGAGGTCGGCGCGCATCTGCAGCGCCGTGCGGTAGCGGATGTCGAGCGGCTTCGCGAGGCCGCGCGCGATGACGCGGTGGAGCGGCGAGCGCGTCACCGACTCGGGCAGCGGCAGCGGCTCGGGCGACGAGTGCGCCAGCATGACCTCGATGCTCGCGCGCGCGGTCACGAGCGGCTTGCCGTGCAGCATCTCCGCGATGACGAGCGCGAGCCCGTAGAGGTCGCCCGGCTCGGCGGCGCGCTGGCCGCGCGCCATCTCGGGCGACATGTAGCGTGGGGTGCCGACGCGAAAGCCGGTGCGCGTGAGCGTCTGCAGGTCGGGGGCATCGCCGATGAGCGCCTTGCCGAGTCCGAAGTCGAGCACCCGCACGAGGTCGCTCCCGTCGGGCGCGCGGCACACGAAGATGTTCGCGGGCTTGATGTCGCGGTGCACGATGCCGATCGCGTGCGCCGCGGCGAGCGCGTCGAGGACCTGCAGGGCGACGCGCCCGGTGCGCGCAACGTCGAAGGGACCCTCGGCGCGGATCGCCTCTTTCAGCGAGACGCCCGCGAGCAGCTCGAGCACCAGGAACGGCACCTCGTCCTCGCCCTGCCCGTAGTCGAGCAGCGGCACGACGTTCGGGTGCCGCAGCCGCGTGAGCAGGGCGATCTCGCGCGCGAAGCGGTGCGGTGCGACGTCGCCGGGGTCGAAGGCGTGCATGCGCTTCAGCGCGACGCGCAGCCCGTCGGCCCGCTCCGCCTCGAACACCGTCGCGCACCCGCCCTGCCCCAGGTAGCCGACGATGCGGTAGCCGCCGAGGACGGTGCCCGGCTGGAAATCGCGCTCCGCCACGGCCGCCATTGTGCTCGTTTTCGTGTGCGAGCGTCGCGGATTTCGCAGCGCGCGGGCCTCAGGGCGCGTCCGCACGCTCGCAGCCCGCGCGCGGGTGGGCCTCGAGGTAGCGCGCCAGGCCCTGCCAGAGCGCGTACACCAGGCGATCGGCGATCCACGCGCCGCCCTTCTCGTTGAAGTGGGTCGCGTCCTCGATCGACAGGTCCCGCAAGCGGAAGCGCGACATCGAGCTCATGCCGCCCATCGCCTGCCACATGTCCCAGAGCGCGGTCGCGTTCGCCCGCGCGAGCTCGCGGCGCTGCTTCACGGCCTCGAGCGTCTTCGGAAAGCTCACGCCGGCGCCGCGATCGGCCGGCGTCACGAGCAGGACCGCGACGTGGGGCAGGGCGCGGCGGTCGGCGGCGATCATCTCGCCGAGCAGGCTCGGCGTGACGTCGAGCGTGAAGAGGTCGTTCGCGCCCGTCATGTAGATCAAGAGGTCGTAGGGCCGGCGGGCGTACATCTGGCGGTTGAGCTCGGGCGAGCGCCGCGACTGGGCCTGGGTGTTGAGCGAGCCGACGCCGAAGGAGTCCACGACGAAGCTCGGCTTGCCCGTGCGCTCGAGCGCCGCGCCGACGAGGCGCACCCGCGCCGCCGTGGTCGCCACGAGCTCGAGCCGGTGCGGGCCGTCGTCGACCTCGATGCGCTCGAAGCCGAGCTCGTCCTCGGCGGCCGCGGTGTCGACGGTGGCGCGCGTCACGCCGTCCACGCGCGCCTCGAAGCGCCCGTAGCCCTTGCGCTTGACGTAGAAGACGTCGAAGCGGCTGACCGCCTGGCCGATGGGGGCGCTCGCCTCGGCGGTGGCGAAGAAGCTGCGCCCGCCCGAGCCCGCCTCGACGACGATGCAGCCGAGGCCGTACGAGCGGTCACCGGTCGGATCGGTGGAGCAGGCGTAGGGCTGCACGCCGCCGCGCGTGCCGTGCAGGACGTCCATGTGCCGGTAGTGGCTCCAGGGCTGGCCCGCGGCCACGAAGCCGTGGCCGGCGTCGCCGTGGCGCACTTGCAGCACCCGCCGCATGCGGCCGGTGATGAAGTCCATCGTCATGTTGGAGTCGCCGTAGACGCCGATCCGGACGTGGTCCTCGGCGGTGCCGCGCAGGACGGCGGCCACGTGCTCGTAGAAGGGGTCGAGCGTGCCCGTGCCGAAGTCCTGCAGCGGCTCGGGCGGGGGCTCGTCGGGGCCGCTCGCGATGGACGGGAGCTCGGGGCGGAGCGGCTCGCAGCGGGCACTCGTGGTCGTGGAGGGCGTCGCGGTCGCGGCGGCCGGGGTGGACGCGGCGGCGGTCGTCACCGGTGCGAGCTTGGCGGTGGCCGCGAGCGGTGCGGCGGTCGTCGTCGGCGGACCGGGCGGCGCCGGGGGTGGCGCGGCGGTGCTGCACGCGGCCAGGGCCGCCGCGAGGCCGAAGGGTGCGCGCGCGAGCCTCACAGCGCGGTCGGCTCCGCGGGCTTCCTGCGCGGTCCGTCCCGGTCGAGGTCCTCCACCCGGACCGCTGCCTCGCGCATGACCGGCTCGGCGACGTAGATCGGCCGCTCGTTGCCGACGGCGAGCGCGATGGCGTCCGACGGGCGCGCGTCGAGCGTCACGAGCCCTCCGGCGGTGCGCAGCGCGATGCTGCCGATGAAGGTGCCGTCGCGCAGCGCGTCCACCTGCACGTGATCGACGCCGGCGGCGAGGGCGTGCAGCGTGGCGTCGAGCAGATCGTGCGTCAGCGGCCGTGGGTACTTCGCCCGCGCGAGCCGCAGGCCGATGCTGAGCGCCTCGGTGCCGCCCACGTAGATGGGGATGACCCACTGCTCCTCGGCGTCGCACAGGAGCAGCGCCTGGCCGTGCTCCGGGCCGGTCTGGGCCTTGACGTGCATGCGCACGTAACCCTGCGGCACCTCGCCGGCCGGCGCAGCCGCGGCCGGATCGCCCGCCGCCGGCCGGGGGTGGGACGCGAGCGTCGCGAAGGCCCGCGCCGCGGCGAGCTCGAAGCGCCCGACGAGCCGCTCCGGTCGGTCGCGCCCACAGCCTCCGAGCACCGCGATGGCGAGCAACACAGCCGACCGCATGGCGTCACCTCTTCCTCGTCCCGCGCCGAGCATAGCGCCGCGCGCCGTCATGCGCCGTCACGCGCCGTCTTCGCGCCGCCGGCCCGCACCTGGACTCGTGCCCGTGCCCACGCGCCGCCCGCCGCGTCCGCCCTCGCCGACGGGCGTGGTCGTCGCGAGCGCCCAGCAACGCGCGAGGATGGCCTCGGGCGGCTCGGGTCGCGCGACCAGGAAGCCCTGCCCGAGCTCGCAGCCGAGACCACGCAGGGCGGCGAGCTGCTCGGGCCGCTCGATACCCTCGGCCACCGTCTCGAGGCGCAGGGCCGTGCCCACGCTGAGCACGGCGCGCGCGAGCGCGGCCCCGTCGCCCGGCCCGTCGACGCGCGACACGAAGGAGCGATCGATCTTGAGCACGTCCACGGGGAAGCGATCGAGGGTCGCGAGCGACGAGTAGCCGGTGCCGAAGTCGTCGATCGCGATGCGTACCCCGAGGGCGCGCAGCTCCTCGAGGCGCCGGGTCACCTCGGGCGCGTCGCCCATCATCACGCTCTCGGTGATCTCGAGCACGAGCTGTTCGCTCGGCAGCCCGGACGCGCCGAGGGCGTCGGCGACGTCGGCGACGATGGAGCCCTCGATGAGCTGCTTGCCGGAGAGGTTGACCGCCATGCTGAGCGGTCGGTCGAGGCCGAGCTCGTCCTGCCAGCGCCGCGCCTGCGCGCAGGCCTTCTGCAGCGCGACGCGGCCGAGCGGCATGATGAGGCCCGTCTCCTCGGCGACCGGAATGAAGAGCGTCGGCGAGAGCGTGCCCTGCGACGGGTGCGCCCAGCGCATGAGCGCCTCGACGCCCTTGATCCGACCCGTGCGCAGCTCGATGACGGGCTGGTAGAGCAGGAACAGCTCGTCCCGCTCGAGCGCCTGTCGGAGATCGGTCTCGAGCTGCAGGCGCCGCAGGACGGCCGCGTGCATCTCCTGCTCGAACACCTCGATGCGGGCCTTGCCGCGCCCCTTGGCGACGTAGAGCGTGAGGTCCGCGTTGCGCAGCACGTCGTCCGCGGTCTCGCGCGCGGCGGCGTGGGCCACCCCCACGCTCACGCTCACGATCGCCTCGTGGCCGTCGAGCTGGAAGGGCGCCTTGAAGGCCTCCACGACCGCGCGGGCCGTGGCGTGCACGAGCTCGCTGTCCTCGATGTCCTCGAGCAGCACACCGAACTCGTCGCCGCCGAGGCGCGCGACGGTGTCGCCGGAGCGCACGCGCGCCCGCAGCCGCGCGGCGGCCTCGACGAGCAGCCGGTCCCCCTCGCCGTGGCCGAGGCTGTCGTTGATGGTCTTGAAGTTGTCGAGGTCGACGATCATCACCGCGAGCTTGCGCTCGGGGCGCAAGGACAGCCGCGCGAGGGCGTGCGCCAGTCGGTCGTGGAACAGGGCGCGGTTGGCGAGCTGCGTCAGCGGGTCGTGGAAGGCGAGGTGCGTCAAGCGCTGCTCGAGCTGCGTGCGCTCGGTGATGTCGCGCGAGTTGAGCACCACGCCCTGCACTTGGGGGTCGTCCTTCAGGTTGGTGCCCACCGTCTCGATGTGCAGGTAGCGGCCGTCGGCGTGGCGCAGGCGCCAGCCGAGCGGCGTCGTCGCACCCTGGCGCAGCTCGAGGTCCGACAGGTACGCCCGCCCGAGGTCCTGGTCGTCCGGGTGGACGAGCTCGAGGAAGGGGTGTCCGGCGAGGCGCTCGGGCCGGTGGCCGAGCACCTTGCCGAGCGAGGGGCTCACGAAGGCGATGCGCGCCTCGGCGTCGAGGATGCAGATGACGTCCGAGGACTTCTCCACGAGCGCGGCGAAGCGCGCCTCGCTGGCGCGCGCGGCCTGCGCGCGCAGCAGCCGCTCGTTGTCGCGGGCCGTCACGACCTGGCGCGCCACCGCGAGCGCGACGAGCGCGATCACCGCGAGGACCACCACGCCGAGCGGCGTCGCGTAGTGGCGCGCCGAGGCCACGACGAGCAGGGCGAGCACGCCGAGCACCGACAGGTAGGGGACGAGGTCGACCGCGCGCAGGCGCCGCGGGGCCTGCGGCTCGGGCGCCACGACCACGCCGCGCTGCACCTGCGCGGCCACCATCACGACGAGGTAGGAGACGTTCCAGAGCGCATCGGTGACGTGGGTCGCCTGGTAGCTCTTGCGCACGTTGAGGTAGGCGAAGCCGAGGTCGGCGGCGAAGAGCACGAGCAGCCCGAACGCGAGGACGCGCAGGGGCCGGCTGTTGCCGCCGAGATCCCCCTGGAAGAGGATCGACAGGATGCCGAGCAGGAGCACGAGGTCGCCGACGGGGTAGGCGGCGGCCACGAGCGCGTGGCCGAGGTCGCGGCCCTGCTCGGTCGCCGCGGGAAAGATCAGGAAGTAGCTCAGGAACGCGCCGGCCCCGACCAGCGTGGTGCCGATGTCGAGCAGGCGCTTCAGGCCCTCGGCGCGGCTCGCCGGGCGGCCCGCGAAGCACAGCAAGCCCTGCAGGGCGATGGGGTAGAACGACAGGAACAGCACGTCTGCGATGGACGGGAACGGATCGACCTTGGCGACGAGCTCGAGCGCCGCGTAGGTGGCGTGGGCGACGAGCAGCAACGCGTACGCCGTGGCGAGCCAGCGCCAACCGCGCTGCAGGCGCTTCGGTAGGGTCGGAAGGCGGCTCGCCCGCCATGCGAGCACGGACGCCGCCGCGACCACCGGCAGGTCGGCGAGATCGCCCACCACGACCTGGAGCTCCGGCTCCCCGACGGGAGCGAAGATCCACACCCCGTAGGCCAGGACCCACAGCGCCGCGCCGCCGATGGCCCACACACCCCAGTCGCGGAGCCGGTCACGCCACGAGGCGGGCGCCGCTTCGACACGGGGTTTCGCGAGGGTGAGGGACATCGAGCTGCTGCGTGTCCCCCCCAGGGGCCGTCGCGGCGCGCGCAGGCGCGCGGCGCGATCGAATCGGTAGCCTCGGCGTGCCGCTGCCGCCCGCACACCCAGGGTGGAATGGTATCCGCCCGCTCCCGTGGTCGCCAGCGGAAGTTGGAGCCGACTCAGAGCACGAAGCGTGCGCGGCGGCCGCGGTCGAGGTCCGTGATGGTGACCGCGATGACGCCCGAGGCGTCGACCTCGTAGCGCTCCTCGACGCGCGGCCCCGGGCCGCCGAGGCGGCTCACGGGCTCGGCGGCGAGCTCCTCGCGCCCGACGAGCTCGGGGGCGAAGGGGAACAGCACGTCGCCGTGGGGCGTGATGTCGCCGGTGGGCGCACCCGCGTCGTCGAGCAGGCCCGACTCGACGAAGCGGTAGTGGCCGAGGTTGTGGGCGGCGCGGTAGCTGCGCGTGGCCACGAGCGGCGCCTCGCCCGGCCGGGGCATCGGCGTGTCCTTGCGGAAGATGCCGTCGAAGGTCACCTCGTGGCCGGCCTCGGCCTCCCGGAAGACCCCGAAGTGGCGCGTGAAGCGCTCCGCGAGCGTGGGGGCGGCCTCCTCGGCGGCCACGATGGCGCAGCCGATGGCCGTGGCGGCCGACGGGTGCGGCGAGCGGTGCACGCGCCGCCCGAAGCGCTCGCGCACGACGCGCGGCACGATGGGCAGGCCGCTCGCACCGCCGACCATGTAGATGCCCGCGATGTCGCCCCCCGTGGTGGTCTCGCCGGTGGTCTCGCCGTCGGCCTCGCCCTCGTCGTCGCCGGCGTCGCCACCGTCGCCGCCACGCGCCCACGAGCTGCCGAGCACGCCGAGCACCGGATCGAGCGCCGCGAGCGTCTGCTCGACGAGCGGCCGGACGGCCTCGAAGAAACGGGCGATGGGGATCACGACCGGCTTGCCGGGGGCCCTCGGGCCGAGGGCCGCGAGGTCGAGCACGATGCGGCGCGAGTTCGGGTTGATCGACTCCTTGACCACCTGGGCCTCGCGGCGGAGCAGCGCGCGCGTGTCGGGCTCGACCTCGCCGATGCCCGCCTCGGCGAGCGCGAGATCGACCAGCACCTCGTCGAAATCGTCGCCCCCGAGGCGCCCGACGCCCCCGGTCGTCACGACGTCGTGGTGTCCGGGCGCCACGTGCACGAGCGCCACGTCGAAGGTGCCGCCGCCGAGGTCGTAGACGACCACGTGCTCGCGCCGCGCCGACAAGGTGCGCTCGTGCCGGTGCGCGTACTCGATGCCCGCGGCGCTCGGCTCGTTCACCACGGCGCGCACCTGGAACCCGGCCCGGCGGAACCCCTCGAGGGTCACGAAGCGCTGGGTCGAGTGCGCGTTCGCGGGCACCGAGACCACGGCCTCGATCGTCCCGTCGCGCGCGCCCTTGCGCGCGCCCTTGCCGACCGGCGCGTTGGAGGCCGTCAGCAGATCGCGGCGCAGGGCCGTGAGGAACCCGGTGCAGAGCTCGACGGGCGTCACCTCGATCGAGCCCACGCGGATCCGGCCGCGTTGCCCGGCCGCGGCGAGCAGGCGCTTCCACGAGCGCAGCGCCGGCGCCCCGCGTCGCTCGGCCGCCTCGGCCTCGAGGCCGTGCACGAGTCGCCCGCCGACGTCGGCGCTCACCGTCGGGTAGTGCAGCAAGAGATCGCCGTTGTCCGACGTGAAGCCGACGACCGGGTAGTTGCCCCGGTCGTGCGCGGCGACGACGGTGCGCGTCGTGCCGAGATCGATGCCGAGCCGCATGACGCGGGCTACTTACCACGCGGGCGGGCCCCTTGCCGCCAAAGTGGTGCTGGTCCGTCAGCGCGCGGGGTTGCCCGCGCCGAAGCGCGCCTCGCGCGGCCACACGAGTGCCCGCTCGTGGACCTGGGCCGCGAAGCTCGCGTACGCCGACGGGTTCGACAGCTGCGCCGCCGGATCGAGGCTCGAGAAGCGCGGCTCGTCCCACTCCGAGACGTGGACGGCCTCCTCGCCCGAGCGCGGGTCGACGAGGTGCACGGCCTCGTGCAGCACCATCGCGGCGCGGCACAGCGGCCCGAAGCCGCGCCCCGTCGCGGGGTCGAAGGGCGCGAACGCCGGCGTGAAGTAGACGCGGTCCCCGTAGATGGCGTAGGCGGGCGGGATGTCGCGCGTGCGGAACAGCGCCTCGCACGCGGGGCGCGTCGTGGCGGCGAAGTGCTTGTGGCTCCCGAGCACGATGCCGCGCACGGCCCGGTACACCTCGGCGATGCGGGCGAGCCCGTGGGCGCGCGCGTCCGGGCTGGCGCGCTCCCAGGCGAAGTTCGTGGCGAGCGCGGCCGCGGTGAGCGCGTCGTCGGGCGCCGCGAGGGCGCGCAGGGCCGCGGCGAGCCAGCCGACGACGACCGGCTTGCCATCCTCCTCGGCGAGGCGGAGCGGGCTCTTGTTCGCGGGCGCGGCCATCCGGGGCTCACTCTAGCAGCTGCCGTGGGGCGGCGAATGCGTATGCTCGGCTCGATGCCGTCCGCCCCGCCCATCCTCTACGCGCACCGCGGCGCCTCGAGCGAGCTACCCGAGAACACCCTGCCCGCCTTCGAGCGCGCGCTCGAGCTCGGCGCCGACGCGCTCGAGACGGACGTGCACATGACCGCGGACGGCGTGCTCGTCGTCAGCCACGACGCGAGCGGTCTGCGGCAGGCCGGCGTGCCCGGGCGCATCGCGGCGGCGAGCCTCGCGGAGGTGCGGAGCTGGGACGTCGGCCGCGGCTTCGTGGCGCCCGACGGCTCGCGCCCCTTCGCGGGGCGCGGGTTTCGCATCCCGACCGTGCTCGAGCTGTGCGAGGCCTTTCCCGGCACGCGCCTCAACCTCGACGTGAAGCAGCACGAGCGGCACGTGGTGCGCGCCCTGTGCGCGCTCCTGCGGCGGCTCGGCCGCGAGGAGACGACCACGCTCGCGAGCTTCTCCGGGCGCATGGTGCACCTGGCCCGGACGCTCGGCTTCCGCGGCCCGACGGCCCTCGTGCACCACGAGGTCGTGGCGCTCGTGCTCGCGCCCGCCGCCGCGGCGCGCCTGGTACGCCCCGCGCGGCGCCGCGCGCAGATCCCGGTGCGCGTCGGCCCGCTCGATCTCGGCAGCCGCGCCTTCATCGACAAGTGCCACGCCTTCGGGGTGGCGGTCGACTTCTGGACCGTGGACGCGCCCGACGAGGCCGCGCGCCTCCTCGACCACGGCGCCGACGGCATCATGAGCGACGCGCCGGGCGGGCTCGCGGCGCTCTTCGCGGCGCGGCGTGGCGCCGGCACGGCGCGCGCCGCTCAGCGGTAGCCCTGCGCCTGGAGCGAGAACAGGCGCGCGTAGGCGCCGTCCGCGGCCATCAGCTCGGCATGGCTGCCCTGCTCCACGATGCGTCCGCCGGAGAGCACGAGGATGAAGTCGGCCATGCGCACCGTCGAGAAGCGGTGCGAGATGAGGATGGCGATCTGCGCCTCGGTGAGCGCGCGGAAGCGATCGAAGATGCGCACCTCCGCCTCGGCGTCCATCGAGGCCGTGGGCTCGTCGAGCACGAGCACGTCGGCGTCCTCGCGCATGAAGGCGCGCGACAGCGCGATCTTCTGCCACTGCCCGATCGACAGCTCCCGCCCGTCCTTGAACCAGCGCCCGAGCTGCGTGTCGTAGCCCCGGGGCAGCTCCGCGATGAAGGGCGCCGCGAGCCCCTTGTCGGCGGCCACCTGCCAGCGCGCGCGATCGTCGAAGTGCGGCTCGTCCCCGGCCCCGATGTTCTCGCCGACGACGAGCTGGTAGCGCGCGAAGTCCTGGAAGATGACGCCGATGCGCGCGCGCAGCGCGTGCGGCTCCCAGTCCCGGAGATCGGTGCCGTCGAGCAGGATGCGGCCCTCGGTCGGCTCGTAGAGGCGCGTCAGGAGCTTGATGAGCGTCGTCTTGCCCGAGCCGTTCTCGCCCACGATGGCGAGCTTGCGCCCCGGCGGCACGTGCAGGCTCACGCCGTCGAGCGCGGGCGTCTCGGCACCCGGGTAGCGGAAGCCCACGGCCTCGAAGCGGATGCCGTCGCCGGGGACGGCCCCCGCGCGGAGCGTCCCCGGCGGCGTGGTCACCGGCTCGTCGAGGAACTCGTACAGGGTCGAGAGGTAGAGGTTGTCCTCGTACATGCCGCCGATGGCCGCGAGCGCGGCGGCGAGCGTCGCCTGGCCCTGCTTGAAGACGAGCACGTACATCGTCATCTGCCCGAGCGAGATCTCCCCGGCGATCGTGGCGAGCGCGATCCACGCGTAGGTGCCGTAGAAGGCGGCGGTGCTCGCGAGCCCGAGCACGAAGCCCCACGTGCCGCGCCGCAAGGTCAGGCGCCGGTCCTCGGCGTACACGGCCGCGAAGATGGCGCGGTAGCGCGCGAGCAGGCGCGGCCCGAGCTCGAAGAGCTTCACCTCCTTGGCGTAGTCCTCGCGCGCCAGCACCGACTCGAGGTACGCCTGCTGGCGCGTCTCGGGCGTGCGCCAGCGGAACAGGCGAAAGGCCTCGCCCGCGAAGCGCGTCTCGGCGAAGAAGACGGGCAGGGCCGCCGCCGCGAGCACGAGGACAGCCAGGGGCGAGAACGACAGGAGCAGCGCGCCGTAGGTGGCGAGCGTGATGGCGTTCTGCGCGAGGCCGAAGGTGCGGGTCACCAGGCTCAGCGGTCGCGAGGAGGCCTCGCGCCGCGCGCGCGTCATCTTGTCGTAGAGCTCCGAGTCCTCGAAGTGCCGGAGCTCGAGCGTGAGCGCCTTGTCGAGCACGAGCTCGTTCACGCGCTGGCCGAGCTCGGCGCGCAAGAGCGACTGCGCGACCCCGAGCCCACGCTGCGCCCCGAGCACGAGGACGACGAGGCCCATCTCGACGGCGACCCAGCCGAGGGCAGCGTCACTCGCCGCCCGGCGCCCCGGTGTCGCCGCCGCGACGAGCACGGCGTCGACGAGCTGCTTGCCGACCCAGGCGACGGCCGCGGGCAAGAGCGCGCTCGTGAGGCTGAGCAGGGCGAGCGCGACCGTGAGCGGGCGGCTCGTGGTCCACACGAGGGCGATGGCGCGCCGCCCGTAGCGGAAGACGTCGAAGTAGTCGCGCAGCCGGAGGCGGCCGGGCGCGGGCGGAGCCGCGGGGCGCGCAGCGTGGGGTTCGGTCGAGGCCACGCGCCATCCTAGTTGTCAGTTGTCAGTTGTCAGTTGTCAGTTGTCGGTCTCTTCAGCCCGCGGGCGCGCTCGCGCTGCGCGCCCGGGTCGGCCCAGAGGGCCGCTCCGGGGCTGACGACTGATGACTGATCACTGATGACCTCTACTTGAGCTCGGTGAGGTCGCCGTAGGTTTCGGGCCGGCGGTCGCGGTAGAACTGCCACACCCGCCGCACCTCCTCGATCATCTCGAGGTCGCAGTCGGCCACGACGATCTCGTCCTTGTCTTCGCTGCCGACGGACAGGAAGTTGCCGCGCGGGTCGACCACGTAGCTCGAGCCGTAGAAGCGCCCGAGGTTCCAGGGCTTCTCGGTGCCGACGCGGTTCGAGGCGGCGACGAAGTAGCCGTTCGCGACCGCGTGCGCCGGTTGCTCCAGCTTCCAGAGGTACTGCGACAGACCCGCCACCGTCGCCGACGGGTTGAAGACGATCTCGGCGCCGTTGAGGCCGAGCGCCCGCGCGCCCTCGGGGAAGTGCCGGTCGTAGCAGATGTACACGCCCACCTTGGCGAAGCGCGTCTGGAACACCGGGTAGCCCATGTTGCCGGGCTTGAAGAAGTACTTCTCCCAGAACCCGCTCGTGTGGGGGATGTGCTGCTTTCGGTATTTCCCGAGGTAGCTGCCGTCGGCGTCGAGGACGGCAGCGCTGTTGTAGTAGACGCCCGCCTTCTCGCGCTCGTAGAGCGGCACGACGAGCGCCATCTGGTATTGGCGCGCGAGCTCCTGCATCACCTCGGTCGTCGGACCGGGGATGGGCTCGGCCGCGTCGTACCAGCGCGCGTCCTGGCTCGGGCAGAAGTACGGACCGTTGAAGATCTCCTGGAGGCCGAGGATCTGGACGCCTTTGCCGGCGGCCTCCGCGATCATGGCGACGTGCTTGTCGAGCGCCATCTTCTGGATGGTGGCGATGGGCAGGGCCGGATCGTTGGCGGCATCCGAAGCCTGAATGAGACCGACGCGAACGAGTCTGGTCATGCTGGTGCCTCTCCCACGGCACACGGCGGCGCGTCCTCCGCGCCGCCGGACGAAAGAGCCTTTCACGACCCGTCGAGCCCGCCAACCCCCGAGTGCGGCGTGCCGGGCGGAGCCGTGCGGCGGGGCCGGCCTCGCCCGTCGAAAAAAAAGCGACGGCGGCTTGACGGCGCGCAACGCGCGCGCACTTCTCCTTGCGGTAATCTGCGGCTCACACTGCGTCACTGCGTTCGAGGGCGGGGACAGCATGAGGTCACGGGCAGCGGCCCACGCGTAGGGCCGCCACGTCCGCTGCCGCGCTCGCCGCGCGGTCGTGCGCGGACGGCTGCCACGCGCTTGGTACTCCCGGGGGCGGAGGAGCGTCGTTTCATGGCAACACGCACCGAGAAGATCCAGGAAGTCCTGCGCAGCCTGCGCACGGCGTCGCCGGACATCATCGGCTCTGCCGTGGTGAGCACCGAGGGGTTCATCATCGCCTCGCTGCTGCCGAGCCAGATCGACGAGGAAGTGGTCTCGGCCATGGCCGCCGCGATGCTCGGCGTGAGCCAGCGCATCTCGAGCGAGCTGATGGGTGCGGCGCCCGATCAGACCTACGTGCGCAGCGAGAAGGGCTACGTGATCCTGAACGCCGTCGGGGCCGAGTCGATCCTCATCGTCCTGACGACCGCGGAGGCGAAGCTCGGGCTCGTCTTCCTCGACATCAAGCGCCGCGTCGCGGAGCTCGTGCAGGCGCTGTGACCGTAGCGCGCCACCGGAAGGCCCTGCCCGGGCCGTCCGGCGCGGTCCCCGGGCGCTGAGCCCGCAGGCGGTGCACCGCAGCGCGTCGAACCGAGCCACCGCCGACAGAATCTCGCCATCGCGGGCGCCTCCAGCCCGCGCCCCACCCGCAGAGCATGGACACCCAGCTGACTTGCGCCGAGCTCCTCGCCCACGCCGAGGAGCGGAAGCTCACCGTGCGGCTCGAGCTGTCGCTCGGCGTGCTCGCCATCGGGCACGTGGATGTCCGGCGCGGCGAGGTGGTGCACGCCGAGATGCCTGGCGCGCAGGGCGATCAGGCGCTCGCGCTCCTCGCCCGTCTGCCACGTGCCGACGTGCGCCTCGTGTTCCTCGACGCCGACCGCCTGGCGCCGCCCTCGCTGTCGCGGCCCTGGCGCAGCCACTTCCCGCCGGTGGCGCCGTCCCCGGAACAGCGACGTGCGCTCGAGGCCGCCTTCGCGTCCGGCCAGGCGAGCATCGTCGCGGCGGGGCCCGCCGCCTCGACGGTCTCGGCCCCGCGTGCCGGGGTCTCCGACCCGACGCCCCTGCCGGCGCCGACGGCGCGCCGCACGGGCATCACCACGCCGACGCCGCGGCGCCCCGCGCCGAGCGATGCGGACACCGCGCCGCCACCGGATTTCGGGGAGGCACCCGCAGCCGCCGCCGCGCCGCGCAGCCCGGCTCGGCAGCGGCGTCACACGCCCCTCGGCGTTCCCGTCGCGGTCCCCGTGCGCGCGGCCGAGCCGCGCATGACGCCGCCGTCCGGGTCGCCAACACCCGCGCCGCGCGAGCGCCTGCCCGGCCTGCCCGAGACGGCGCGCCCGCCGCTCGACGCCGAGGTCCCGGAAACGACCCGCAGCTTGGGCGCCCCCTCGAACGAGCCGGCACCGCGCGCCGCGACCTCGGGCAGCGCCGGCGACCCCTTCGAGGCACTGTTCCAGGAGGCGACGCTCGCCTACGTGCGGCGCGACTACGAAGCGGCGCTGCAGGGCTTCGAGCGGTGCGCGGCCCTGCGCCCGGATGACCCCAATGTCCGTCACAACATTCAACGGCTTCGCCAACGGATAGGCACGAAATGACCGTCCTAGCCATCGTCAGCCCCAAGGGAGGGTGCGGCAAGACCACCGTCGCGCTCAACCTGTCACTTGCCTTCGCGCGCCGCGGCTGGAGCACCCTGCTCGTCGACACGGATCCGCAGGGCGCCGTCGGTCTGTCGCTCACGCGCCGCGTGGCCGACGCGCGCGGCCTCGCCGAGTACGTCGCGCACCGGCGCCCTCTCGGTGAGGTGGTCATCGCGACGAGGCTCGAGAACCTGGCGATTCTGCCCATCGGGCACATCGCCATCCAGGACACCCCCGGCTTCCACGCCGCGCTCGCCGACGGCGCTGCCCTCGGGCGCCTGGTCGAGGAGGCGGCGGCCGCCTACCACCTGGTCATCTTCGACACGCCGAGCGGCTTCGGCGGCGCGACCGTGGGCGCCCTCCGCGCCGCCACCCACGTGCTCTGTCCCGTGCAGGCCGAGCCGCTGGCGTCCCGCAGCGTGACCCAGGTCTTCGAGGTGCTCGCGTGGTTGCGCGACAACGAGGTGGCCGTGGAGCCGGTCGGCCTCTTGCTCACGATGCTGCAGCTGCGCGAGAAGGACTCGCTCGAGGCCGCCGAGACCGTCTGGGGGGGATTCCCCGAGGAGCTGGTGCTCGAGCCGGCCGTGCCGCGCGATCCCGCGTTCCTGGCGGCTTCGAGCGCCGGTGTGCCGGTGGGCCTGCTGAGCCGCAGGCCGCCGCCCGTCGCCATGGTCTTCGACAAGCTCGCCGCGGAGCTCGAGCAACGCATGCGGCTCACGGAAAAGGAGCCGGACGATGGCCCAGTCGCCCTGGTCGATTGATCGCACCGCACTCACCGACCTCCTGCGCCGCGCCGGGGTCGAGTCGAAGCGCGCGGACGAGCCGCGCGCGCGCGATCCCGAGCGCGTGCATTTCCCCGAGCAGGGGTCGTCGCGCGAGGCGCCGCCCGCGCCCCGGGCGCGCGGGACCGAGGCGCCGCCCCCACTGCACCGGGTGCCCGGCACTGCGCGCAGCGCGGCTACGGGGCCGGCGCCGCGCCACCTGCTCGCGCCGGCCGCGGTCGACGGCAGCGCCCCGCTGTTCGAGCGGCTCGAGACCTTCGTCGACTGGCTGCTGGCGGCGACGGGCGCCTCGGCGGCCTTCGTGGCGGACGAGGACGGCCTGCCGCTCGTGTCGCGCCACGTCGCCGAGGAGCACGTCGCCGTGAGCGCCGCGCTCGACGGGGCCATGTTCCCGGTCCGCAGGTTGCTCGCGGGTGAGCCGCAGCTCGCGGTGGTCATCGAGCTCGACGGCGCCAGCCTGCTCGAGGTGCTGTGGGTCTCGACGCCCTCGGGACGCCTCGCCCTCGGCGTCGTCATGACCGAATCGCTCGCGCGCAGCGCCGCGGCCACCATCCGCGCCACCCTGCACGCCGTGTGCGTCACCAACGAGAGAGGTACATGATGGCCCGCATCGACGTAGCTAGCACGGTTGCCGACGTCCCACAGCTGAGGGGCCTGTTCATCACCGCCATGCCCGACTGCCTGCTGTTCGGATCGTGGGTCCGGGAAGGAGAGACGTGGCACCCCGAGGACGTCGCGGCCTACTTCGGCGACCTCATCCGCGCGAACCGCGAGGGCCTGAAGGCGCTCGGCTCGTGGTCGGCGCTCATGCAGGTCACGATCGAGTCGGCCGACGTGCTCATCATTCTGCGCGAGCTGGAGGGCGACTTCGTCGCGGGCTTCGTGTTCTCGCGCGAGACGCCGCTCGGCATGGTCCGGCTCCACATCAAGCGCATGACCGATCGCCTGCAGGCGCAGCTGCCCGCGTTCCAGGTGCAGGAGCGCCCGCGCGCCGTGCGCGTGCTCGAGTTCCTGCAGCGCTACGCGCCCGATCCGCACGCCTCGCTGCTGCGCGTGTCGCTCCAGACGGGCGTCCCGCTCGAGACTCTCGCGCGCCCCGAGGCGCTCGCCGCCGAGCAGCTCGCGGCCGTCGAGCGGTCCATCGCCGACATCCTCGGGATCGACGAGCTGCATCTGTGAACCCGGCGAGGTAACCATGCTCGACAAGATCGCCTCCCAACGTGAGCTCCTCGCGGAGCAATCCCTGGCCTTCATCGCCGACTGCCCGGTGCTCTATCACTGCCACCACTTCAACCTGTTCCTCGACCAGACCATCGATGACGCGCTCGGTGGTGACGCGGGCAACGCCTTGCGCACGGCGGCGGCGCGCGAGGCCTTCGGCGAGCTGCTCACGCGGCTCTCGGCGCGCGCCGACCTCACCACGCCTCCGGAGCGGCTCGAGCTCGCCCGCGCGCTGTTCGCGGCCGCGGGGCACGGCAAGCTCGACATCGCGATGGAGCGCGGCGGGGGCGGCGCCACGGGCGAGCACCTGCACTACGGATTCACGTGGCTCGACAAGTACGGCGACGCGGTGCGGCGCCGGCGCCCGGCGGACGCCGTGGCCGCGGGCTACGCGGCGGCGGCCGCCGAGCTGGCGCTGGGCCTGCCGCCCCGCAGTGTCGCCGCCACCGAGTCGGCGTGCGTGGCGCTGCGCGCACCCCGCTGCGAGTTCAAGCTCGTTCCCGGCCAGCCGCCCGAGGCGCCGCGCCCGCACGTGGGCAAGGCCGAGAGCCTCGCGGCCGCGGGCTCGGGCTTCGCCGGCCTCGACGAGGCCCGGGTGGCGACGATCGCCGACGGGCTGCGGCAGGTCACGGCCGGGGTCGCCGGTGACGCGCGCGGGCTGGTCCAGGCCTTCGGCGTGTTCGTGACGCTCCACGCCGCGACCTACTACAACCGCATCTCTTACGAGGGCCTGAAGCACGTCGAGCACCAGTCCCAGGCCGGGGCGGCCGTGATGGAGGCTCTGCTGCGCGAGTCGGGGCACGTGTGCGTGTTCAACACCTTCGGCGGCATCCTGCTCTCGCCCGAGTGGGAAGGGATGGTGGGCACGCTCGAGGGCGGCGTCGCGGAGGTGGTCGTCGGCTGCTGTGCGATCGCCCGCGCGCTCGGCTTCGGTGCCTGGTCCGTCGTACGCCTCGAGCCCGGGCGCGAGCTCGTCCTGCGCGCGCCGTGCACCTACGAGGGGCCGTACTGGCGCGCGCGCGAGGAGCGCTCGGACCGACCGCGCTGCTATTTCTTCCAGGGCGCGGCGCTCGCCATCATGCAGCTCGCGCACCGCGTGCCCTGGAAGGATCGCCCCGGGCTCACGCAGGAGTTCTACCGGAAGCTCTTCGCCGCCGGCGTCCCCTGGAAGGTCGAGGAGACGAGCTGCGTGGCGAAGGGCGACGCCCACTGCGAGGTCAAGGTCACCCCCGTGTGAGGAGCAAGTCGTGGACCCCATCGCCGGGACGCCTCCCCTCGCACTCAGCCGCGAGGCGCGCTGCGTGCGCGATCTCCTGTGGCGCTGCGATCTGCCGGTCGTGGCGCACGTGCCGGCCGTCCTCGAGGCGCTCGCGCGGCGCGGCTTCGCGGAGTCGACCGCCGGCCTGCTCGTGCGCTCGATGGTGGGGCCGGACGAGGACGTGCTCGTCGTGGTCCCGCGCACGGCGCGCGTGGAGATTCGCGTGAGCTACCTCGTGGCACCCGAGGCGCGAGCGGCGCGCGCGCGCGCCCTCGCGCGGCTGCTGGCGGAGTGCTGCGGCGAGGCGGAGGCGGCGACATGATGCGCGCGCGCCGCGACCGGGGCCCGGGGAAGACCTCGCTGCTCGACATCGGGGGCGGCGGGATCAGCCTCCAGACGGAGCTCTGCGCCGACCCCGCGCGCGTGCGCTCGATCGCGGTCTACCGGGGTCGGGTGATCCGGCGCATCGATCTCCCGCTCGAGGGCGAGGCCGCCGCGGGCGATCTCGACGAGCTCGTCGCGACACAGCACGGCAGGCTCGAAGAGAGCGTGCGCCAGACGATGACGTCGCTCGGCTCGCGGCGCGCACCGGGCGCGGGTCCGAGCGCGGTGGCGCTGCTGTTCGTGAAGGCGGTCGAGGCGTACGCCGCGGGCGAGTCCGGCACGGCGCTGCTCGTGCTCGAGGCGCTCGAGGCACTCGGGGCGGACGACCCTCGCGTCGACGCCTCGCTCGCACGCCTGCGCGCGGGCGCGACCGACGACCTCGTGCACTTTGCCGCCGGGGAGGAGCTCTGATGCGCACGCGCCGCCGGGTGCTCATCGTCGACGACGACCAGGCCACCGTGGTCGCCCTGTGGCGGACCCTGTACCAGGACAACGAGCGCTACGACGTGCTCGTCGCCGCGAGCGCCGAGATCGCCCAGCGCATCCTCATGGAGAACGACGTCGACGTGATGGTCACGGACGTCCGCCTCCCCGGCAGGAGCGGCATCGAGCTCTTGCGCTGGGCCGCGGACGAGTCGCCTGGCACGCGCGTCATCGTGATGACCGGGTACGACCTCGACGAGGTCCGCGATACGGCCTTTCGCCACGGCTGCCTCGAGATCGTGGCGAAGCCCTTCGAGCTCGACGCGATGCACGAGCTCGTCGTCGAGACCCTCGAGCGGCGCGACAGCCTCACCGGCACGCTCGACACCATGGCGCCCTCGGACGTCATCCAGATGTTGTGTCTCACGCAGCGCAGCACCGCCGTGCGGGTGGTCGACGGCCCCATGATGGGCGTCCTCCACATCGAGCGCGGCGAGATCGTGCACGCGCGCTGCGACGGGCGCACGGGCGAGGCCGCCGTCTACCGCATCCTGGCGTCCAAGCACGGTCGCTTCGACACGCTGCCGCTGCCCAAGGACGGACCGCGGAGCGTGCACGCGCCCTGGCAGCACCTCTTGCTCGAGGGCGCGCGGCTCCACGACGAGGCGTACGCCGGCGTCACGCGCGTCTCGTGGCTGCCGGACGCGAGCGCGCTCGCGGGCGAGATCGCCCGCGTCGCGGTCCCGCGCTCGGTCATCGCACCGCGCGACGACGCCGGCAGCGCCGGCCCCGAGCTCGAGAGCCCCACCGGCGACGCTTCGGGCGGCAGCGCCACCGAGGTCGCGGAGCTCGTCGACCGCGGCTTCGAGGCCCTGCGCCGCCGCGACTACGACGCGGCGCGTGCGATCTGGCAGCGCGCGCTCGCGCTCGACCCGGGCAACCGTGCCCTCGAGCTCAACCTGCGACGACTGGAGCGGCTGCACACCGGCTGAGCCAGAGGGAGTCACCACGCGATGCGCCCCATTCCAGCCGAGCTGCCCGCGACGCCGCCACGCACGGACGGCAGCGCCGCCGATGCCGTGGCGTCGCTGGCGGCCGTGACCGTGGTCGGCGCCGGCCATTCGGTCCTCGCCCACGACCGTGTGGGTCCGCAGGCGCTCGGGTTGCTGGCGGGGCGCTTCGGCCCGGATGTCGAGCTGTGCGAGCTCGGCACGAGCGGCCTCGCGCTCCTCGACCACCTGCACCGGCAGGCGCTGCTCGTCGTCGTCGACGCCTGCCTCTTCGGGGGCGCGCCTGGCACGGTGCGCGAGCTCGTGCCCGACATTGCGGTCCCGCCGCCGCCGAGCACGAGCGTGCACCAGATCGGCCCGCTCGAGGCGCTGTACGTGGCGCGTCACGTGTGCCCCGAGCTCCTGCCCGAGCGCACCCTGCTCGTGCTGGTCGAGACCGAGGGCATCGACGACGCGACCGAGGCGCGCGCCTGCGCCGAGGTCGCAGCGATCGTGGAGCGCGAGGTCCGCGCGCTCCCTCTGGCGCGCGCCGGCGCGGCGGGGCCGCCGTGACCGCGCTCTGCGCGCATCTTGCGGGCGCCGGCCCGCGTCAGGACCCCGGGAGGTTGCCGTGGCCGAGAACGTAGAGCTGGAGCGCGTGCAAGGGCTGATGATCTTCCTCGCGTCCGCCGCGAACGGACTCGAGAACTTGCTCGGGTCGGGGGCGCCGAGCATCACGTTCCGCGCCGGCCGCAGCGCGGGCCTCAAAGCGGCCCGCGACGCCCCGCCCGAGCGCGACGTCGACAAGGCGCTGCCGCTCGTCTGGAACGAGATGGCGAAGCTCGGCATCCGCTGGGCGTTCGAGCCGTACAAGAAGCACGCCGCCGCGGCCCACTGGACCACCAACCAGGCCGGCGAGCTCCGGCTGCAGCTGGTCTTCCGGCATTGCATGGTGCGCTCGGCGCTCTTTCGCTACGGACACCCGCAGCGGCTCAGCCTGTGCCACATGAACCACGGCCTGTTCTGCGGGCTGCTCGAGAAGATCTGCGGCCAGCGCTGCCGCCTCGACATCGACCACGCGGGCGAGAACGCCTGCATCAAGACGCTCACGCTCGAACAGAAGGCCTGAGGAGGAACGCCATGACCAAGGCCAGGGTCAGCATCGAGTGGTTGTCGGGGTGCTCGGGCTGCGAGCTCGGCATCGTCGATCTGCACGAGAAGCTGCTCGCGGTGCTCGCGGGCCTCGACATCGTCCGCTTGCCCATTCTCATGGACGAGAAGAACTACCCCGAGGCCGACATCGGCATCATCACGGGGTCGATTCGCAGCGAGCACGACATCTCCGCGGCCCGGAAGATGCGCGCCTCCTGCCAGGCGATCATGGCGTTCGGGACCTGCCCCGTTTATGGCGGTCCGCAGAGCGCGGGCTACGCCCACACGAAGGCCGAGCTCATCGACGGCTCCTTCTGCCGGAACCCGACGACCCGCACCACCGACGCTCCGACGGGCGTCCCGCCGCTGCTCGAGGCCAACGTGCCACTGGACGCGGAGATCGCGGTCGACCTTTACCTGCCGGGCTGCCCGCCGCATCCCGCCTTCATCTTCGACGGGCTGTCGGCGCTGCTCGAGCAGCGATCTCCCGCGTTCGGGCGGCACAACGTGTGCTTCAACTGCGACAGGACCATGGTGAAGACCGACGTCACGCAGGTGCGGCGCGCCCACGAGCGGAGCTACGACCCGACGCAGTGCTTCCTGTCCCAGGGCTGCCTGTGCTTCGGCTCGGTGACGCTCGACCGCTGCCTGGCACCGTGCATGAAGGTCGGCGTCCCCTGCTTCTCCTGTGGCGGGCCCTCCGAGAGCATCATGCAGGAGCCGCAAAAGGATGTGCGGAGCGAGGTGGCGGAGCGCATGGCGCACCTCACCAAGATCGAGCGCGCCGACGTGATGCACGAGATCGAGGCGCAGGCCAAGACGCACTTCGCCTACGCCATGGCGTCGCCGGTGTTCCGGCAGAAGCCGACCTTCCTGTTGCGCAAGTGGGTGCGCGGCGACCGAGCCCCGGCCCCTGCCGCGAAGAAGTCCTGACAGCGCGCGAGGAGCTCCGCCCATGAGTCGTACCATCACCATCGACCCGCTCACGCGCATCGAGGGTCACGCCCGGGTCGAGATCGAGCTCGACGACGCCGGCAAGGTCGTGACCTCGATGTTCAGGGTGCTCGACTTCCGCGGGTTCGAGACCTTCCTCTGCGGCATGCAGGTCGAGATGATGCCGACCATCACGCCGCGGATCTGCGGCACCTGTCCGCAGACGCACCACCTGGCCTCGGCGCGCACCGTGGACAAGGTGTTCGGCGTCACGCCACCGCGCGCCGCGACGCTGCTGCGACAGGCGCTCGGGCTGGCCGGCATCATCCACTCGCACGCGATCCACTTCTTCGCGCTCGCGGGTCCGGACCTCATCCTCGGCCTCGACGCCGACGCCTCGCAGCGCAGCATCGTGGGCCTGCTCTCGGCGGCGCCCGAGGTCGCCAAGAAGGCGCTGCGCTTGCGCACCCTCGGCGCCAGGGCGACGGAGCTCATCGGCGGTCGCAGCACCCATCCGGTCTCGTGCGTCGCCGGCGGACTGGCGGCGCCCCTCGGCGCGCCGCGCCTCGACGGTCTGCGGCGCATCGCCGCGGAGTGCTCGCCGCTGGCGCGGGAGCTGGTCGACTTCGCGCGCGCTGCGCTGCTCGGCAGGCGCGAGCTCTTGTCGCTCCTGCCGCTCGAGACCAACTACCTCGGCACCGTCGGCGCCGGCGGGGCGCTCGACCTCTACGCCGGCGCGCTTCGCTTCCGCTCTGCGGACGGCGCGCGCACGGTGGACATGTCGGAGGACGACTGGGCCGCGCACATCTACGAGGAGGTCGCGCCGGGCGGGTACGCGAAGCGGGTGCTCTGCAACGCCACGGGCGAAGGCCAGAGCTACCGGGTCGGAGCGCTCGCCCGGCTCAACGTGTGCGACCGCATCGACACGCCGCTCGCGAGCGCCGAGCTCGAGGCCTTCCGCGAGCTCGGCGGGCTGCCCTGTCACGAGACCGTGCTCTACCACTATGCACGGCTCGTCGAGCTGCTCTACGCCTCGGAGCGGCTCGCCGAGATCGTCGCCGACGACGAGATCCGCTCCGACGACGTGCGCACCACCAGCCTCGGCACACCCCGCAGCGCCACGGCCCACGTCGAGGCGCCGCGCGGCACGCTCATCCACGACTACGAGGTCGACGCGAACGGCATCGTGACCCGCTGCAACCTGCTCGTGGCGACGCAGCAGAACCTGGCAGCGATCGACCGGACCATCGGCCTGTCGGTCGAGCGGCTCATCGACCAGCCCGACGGGGTGCTCTTGAACGGCATCGAGTTCGGTGTCCGCTGCTACGACCCGTGCCTGTCCTGCGCCACGCACCGCGTCGGGGAGATGAGGCTCGAGGTCGTCGTGCGTCGAGGCGGCAGCGAAGTGCGGCGAGCGCGGAGGTGATGGCATGGCCCAGGTGAAGATCGAAGAGCGCGGCTGTCGCGGCTGCACCATGTGCGTAGACCTGTGCCCCGTGAGCGTCTTCGAGGCGCAAGAGGAGGTGCACAAGGCGGCGGTCGTGCGCCCGGAGGACTGCATCGGCTGCCTGTCCTGCTTCTACGTGTGCCCCTCGCAGGCCGTGAGCGTGACCGACATCGAGGTGTTGCGCCCCTTTCACCGCATCGAGAAGCACGCCGCTCTCGCCGAGAAGCTCCTCGGGGCAGCGACCGCCGCGAGCACGCTCGGTCCGGCCGCCTGCGCCGAGGCCGAGCTCGACGTGGCGGGGCGCCTTCACGCCCTCGCGGCTGCGGTCATGGACGTCTTCGGGACGGGCTTCGCCTCGATCGGTCGGCGCGCGGGGACGCTCGCGGCGACCCACCTGCCCGAGATCCACGGCGAGGACTCGCTCGAGGCGGTGCTCGCGCGCATGCAGCGCGACTTCGCGCACTCGTTCACCTTCGACCACCGGGTGGAGGGCCCCCGGGTGGCGCTGCGCTTCCACCCGTGCGCGCTCTGCAAGGTGGTGGAGGACAAGGGCGAGAAGGTGGGCGACGCGGTGCTGTGCAAGCTGTTCCACGAGTACTGGGCCGGCCTCGTCGGCGCCTTCGTGGGCCGCTCGTTCTCCTACAAGGTGCCGCAGGCGGGCAAGGAGTGCCTGGTGGAGCTCGAGCTGCGCGGCGCCTGAGGGGCCAGCCAGACGCTCAGCCGGCGCTCGCGCGCCGCCGCGCGAGGCACAGCCAGGCGCGCGGCACGCTCGGCAGATCGGCCTCGAAGGTCGTGTCCTCGAGCAGCAGGATCTCGAAGTGCGGCTCGAGCGCCTCGGCCACGTCGCGCGCCGAGCGGCGCGGTGGGCCGACCTCGCGCGGCGGGCCGTTCGAGGAGCCGATGAGGCTCAACCACAGGCCGGTGGGTGCGAGCGCCGCCGCGACCGAGGCGGCGAACGCCGCGCGCTCGACCGGCTCGTCGTGCACGTGGAAGCAGCCGCGGTCGTACGCGAGGTCGAAGGGGGGCTCGCCCGCCGGGAACGAGCCGACCTCGAAGCGGACCCGCACGCCCGCGCGCTCCGCCTTGGCACGCGCCCGCGCGATGGCGGTCGGTGCGAGGTCGGTGGCCACCACCTCGAAGCCGCGCTCCGCGAGCCAGATGGCGTTCGTGCCCGTGCCGCAGCCAACCTCGAGCGCTCGGCCGGGCGCGACGGCCCGCGCCGCGAGCACGCGCTCGAGCTCGCGGTCCGGGTGGCCCGTGTCCCACGGGAGATCCCCCTCGAGGTAGCGCCGTTCCCACTCTTCGCGGCTTCGCGTCATGGCCCACGGGTTAGCACGCGCTCGGCCGATCGCGAGGCCCCGGCCGGAGTGCCCTCACCCGGCCCGCGCCGCGCGCGCGATTTCGAGGACCTCGACCGCCAGGCGGACGACGAGCGGCCCGAGCACGACGCCCCAGGGTCCGAACGCGGCGAGGCCTCCGAGCATCGCGAGCAGCAGTACGAACGACGGCAGCTTCAGCTTGCCGTAGCGCGACAGTGCCGGCCGCAGGAAGTTGTCCACGGTGGACACGACGAGACCGATGACGCCCATGGCGATCGCCGCGCCGGTGCGGCCGTCGAGGGCGAGCGCCACCGCCACCGGGACCCACACGAGGCCCGTCCCGACCGTCGGGATGAGCGCCGCGAGCACGGTGAGCGCGCCGAGCACCAGGGCCTGCGGGATCCCGAGCACCACGTAGCCGATGGTGGCCAGGATGCCCTGCGCCAGGGCGGTGAGGCCGATGCCGATGAACAGCCCACGGCCGGTCTCGGTGAAGGCGGCGGCGAGGCGCTCGGCGTGCTTTCGTGGCAGCGGGCCGTGGTCGACGGCCCAGGCGTAGAAGGCCGGCCCGTCCACGAGCACGGTGTACACCCCGAGCACGAAGACGAAGAGGCCGACGGCGACGCTCGCCGCGGCGCCGGCCATGCTCTTCAGCACCATCCAGGCGCGCTCGCCGTGCTGCTCCACGAGCGCGACGAGCTGACCGAGGTCGAACGACCTGGCGCCGTCGTCACCGGACACCACCGAGCGCAGGGCGGCCAGGGCGTCCTCCGACGCGGCGACGCGCTCGACCAGGTTCACGGCTTCGGTGGCGAGGGCGATGGCCACCGCGGTGACGGGGACGAGCGCCGCGACCACGAGGAACGCCGTGAGCGCGCCGGCGGCGCGCCGCCTGCCGCGGAAGACGCGGGCCAGCCGGTCGAGCAGAGGTCGCGTGATGGCGGCAACCCACGCTGCGAGCAAGAGCGGCGCCCAGAAGGGCACGAACACGAACAGGGCGGCCGCGACGAGGATCAGCGTCGTCCACACGAGGACGCGCCGGCCGACCGGGCTGTGGCTGTCCAGCCGGTCGGTGTCGCGTCCGTCGTCGGGGCTCGGCGTGGAGGTCGACATGGCTGCGAGGGAGCACAACCTACGCGCGCCGCCGGTCGCCGTCGAGGGACCGCGGCACGCAGCCCCGGCTTCGGCTAGGATGGCCGGGTGGCGAATCCCCCGTTCGGTGGTGGCGCCGGCGGGCCGCCCCACGGCTACCGCCCGGCGCAGCAGGGGCCCCAGCCGGGGCAGCCCCAGGGATACGGGCAGCCCGCGCCGGGAGCGTATGGTCCGCAGCAGCCCGCGCCGGGCGCGTATGGTCCGCAGCAGCCCGCGCCGGGCGCGTACGGTGCGCAGCAGCCTGCGCCGGGCGCGTATCGTCAGCAGCAGCCCGCGCCGGGCGCGTACGGTCAGCAGCAGCCTGCGCCGGGCGCGTACGGTCAGCAGCAGCCTGCGCCGGGAGCGTACGGTGCGCACCCTCCCCAGCAGCCGCAGCCGTTGCCCGCCTACGGCGGGGCCGCGCAGGCGCAGCCGCCGGCCCAGTTCGGCCAGCCGCATCCCTTCGGCGGTGGCGCGGCGGCGACCCACGCCCACTACGCCGCGCTCTTCGCGCGCCAGGTGCAGGGGGGAGCCGACAACTCGGCCCTGCGGCGCGAGCGCGTGCGCTTCTTCATGGGGCTCACGCTGCTCGTCATCGGCATCGGCTTCGGCCTCTACCTCAACGTCGTCCACCTCGTGGCGCCGGCGCTCGGACAGATGCGCCGCTTCGGCCAGGAGAGCACGTTCTACATCGCCGCCGTCGTCGCCTACCTGCCGGTCGCGCTCTACCTGCTCGTGCCGCGGCTGCTCGACCGCTTCGATCCGGAGCCCTGGTGGGCCTTGCTCGGCATTTTTCTCTGGGGCGCCTGCTTCGCGACCGGCGTGTCGCTCGTCGCCAACGGCTGGATGGGCGAGCAGTTCGCGGGTCTGTTCCACAACCCGCAGCTGAAGGAGGTGCTCGGCGAGCAGCTCACCGCGGCCGTGAGCGCGCCCGTCTTCGAGGAGCTCACGAAGGGGCTCGGCATCCTCGGGATGGTCATCTTCCTGCGGCGCGAGTTCGACGGCGTCGTCGACGGCGTCATCTACGCCATCTTCGTCGCCATCGGCTTCGCGGCCACCGAGAACGTCATCTACTACCTGCGCGGCGCCGTCGGCGCCTTCGGCGACAAGGGCATGGGGGACATCTTCTACCAGCGCGGCATCCTCACGCCGTGGCTGCACCCGCTGTTCACGTCGATGACCGGCGTCGGCTTCGGCTACGCGCGCGAGCACGGCGCCCGCTGGGCGAAGGTCGTCTTCCCGCTCGCCGGCTACGGCGTGGCCGTCCTCCTGCACGCGTGGTGGAACGGCATGCCGTTCTTCGCCGCGCTCCTGTCGAATCCGCGCAGCCAGGCGGAGTTCGCCGAGGTCGCCCAGTCGACGCAGGCCCTCAACCTCGTCGTCGGCATCCTCATGGTGCTGGCGTTCATCGCCTTGCTCCTCGTGCTCGTGTGGCGCAAGGGCAAGAACATCCGCTCGTGCCTGCGCGACGAGGTCGCCATCGGGACCATCTCGCAGCAGGAGCTCGATCTCATCTGCTCGCCCTTCGGCCGGCTGCAGTCGTCCTTCTCCTGGCGCGGTGCGGCGGGGCGGCGCTTCATCCAGGCCGGCTCGCGTCTCGGGCTCGCCAAGTGGCACACCTTGCGCGCCCTGCGCGGCCAGAAGCGCACGGTGAGCATGGAGTTCGTGGTGCCCCTCCGCCAGGAGCTCGTCAAGCAGCGGCGCGAGATGCTGGCGCGCGCGCCGGCCGGTGCGCACTGAGCCGCTCTGCCGTCAGCGCCTGCGCTCGGGCCGTCCCGCCGGCCGCCGGGCCTTCTGCTTCGCCTTGCCCTGGAGCTTGCCCAGCGTGACCAGCATGGTCGCCTGCTCGCGCGGCGTGAGCTCCTTGCCGACGGCGTCGAACTGCCGGTTGCGGAGCTCGACGAGCGCCTTCTGCGCGTCCCGGAAGCGCTGCACCGCGTCGGCGTAGGCCTTCTGATCCTCGCCCTTGGCGCGCACGACCTCGACGAGCGCCCGGCGCGCCGCGCGCTGCTCCTTCTGCGCCTTCTGCCGCTCGGCGTCGAAGCCGTCGAGGATCTTGCCGACCTTCTCGGCGCGCGCCTCGTCGAGGCCCACCTTGTCGCGCAGGACGCGCGCGCGCATGCGCTTGACGCGCGCGCTCACCTCGGTCGGCGGTGCGCCCGCGTCCTGGGCGAGCGCGGGGACGCTCAGGCTCGCGATGGCGAGCGCGGCGAGCAGCATTCGGAGCTTGCGCATGGTGGTGTCCCTTCTCACGGACGGCACGTCCTCGTCCTTCATCCCTCGTCGAGCAGGGCGTCGTAGGCCGCGGCCCACGCCTCGAGGTCCACGCCCTCGGGCGGGCCGAAGAGCAGATCGATGGCGCCCGTCGGGCCGTCGTTCACCCCGACGAGCGCGGCCAGCGGGTCGTCGAGCCCGAGCGCGTCGAGCGCGAGCCCGTCCGCGGCCTCGTCGCCCGCGAGCTCGGCGTCGTCGAGCTCGTCGAGCAGGCCCTCGAGGTCGCCGTCGTCGTCCTCGTCGACGCTCGCGAGCGCGGGCTCGGCCGGGCCGGGCTCGGGCGCGCGGGTCGCGAGCCACACCGCGCCCGCCGCCGCGGCAGCACCGAGCGCTGCTGCGAGCCCGAGCGCGCCCGGCCGTCGCAGCCAGTGCCAGAGCCCGCGCCGGCGCCGCCGACCGCCGGGGATCGCTGCGGCTGCACGGGCCGCACGCGCGAGCTCCGCGTCCGTCGGCTCCGCGGCCGAGGCGTCGAACAGCGCTGCGAGCTCGCGCTCCGCCCGCCCGAGCTCGTCCTCTTCGCGCCTGCCGCTCATGGTCCATCCTCCGGTGTCACGAG
The DNA here is from genome assembly GCA_016212965.1 of Myxococcales bacterium. Classification (GTDB taxonomy): domain Bacteria; phylum Myxococcota_A; class Polyangia; order Polyangiales; family Polyangiaceae; genus JACRDA01. Next base: position 9,978 of record JACRDA010000123.1, on the reverse strand, counting down.
GTCCGCGAGCGCCGCGCGCAGCTCCTTGACGGCCAGGTGCACGAGCACGCGTGCCGAGCCCTCGGTCGTGTCGAGGGCGCGCGCGATCTCCTGGTGCGAAAGGCCCGCGTCGAGGCGCAGCATCGCCGCCTCGCGGCGCTTCTTCGGCATCGCGGCGAGGGCGGCGCGCACCCGCCGCGCGAGGGTCGCCGCCGCGAGGTGCTCCTCCGGCGTGCCGGCGCCCTCGGGCCGGGCCGAGGCCAGCTCGCGCGCCAGCCGGCGGCGCTCGGTGCGCGCGAGCGTGTGGGCCTGCTTGACGGCGATGCCCGCAAGGTAGGCGCGGAGCGAGGTGCCCGCGCGGTAGCGATCGAGCCGCTCGAAGGCGAGGGTGAGGGTCTCCTGCACGGCGTCGTCGGCGTGGAAGTCGCTCACGCGCGCCGCAAGGCGGAACAGCATGGCGAGGTGCGGCTCGACGAGTCGGCGGAAGGCGGCGCCGTCGCCCGCGAGGGCCGCCTCGAGCAGGGCCCTCTCGGCCCGCGCCGGCTCGGAGGGCGCGCTCATGATCGCGCAGGGAAGGGCGAGGGCGAGCGGCATCTGCATCCGGTCATGCCGCCCGGCGCCCCGGCGTTAACGGCGCCGGGCGCGCGGCGCGCCCCGCCGCTCAAAGGGCCCGGATCCACAGCAAGATCGCCCCGACGAAGGCCCCGAGCCGCGCCCCGAGCCGCGCGAGCACTGCGACCAAGAGGACGCGGGACACGGGGTTCCCTCGCAGCCCCCGGAAGCTCGTGGTGTCGTCGGCCAGGCGCTGGCGGTCGGCCTCGCCGAAGGGTCGGAGCCGGGCCTCGACGCTCCCCACGACGACGGTCGGGTCGATCGGGGGCAGGAGCGCCGCGAGGGGTGCGAGCAGCGTGGCCGCGAGGAGCGAGCCCGGTTTGGGCCGCGCGTAGGCGGTGACGACGAACGCCGCCGCGGCCGTCGCGACGAGCCACGGCACGAGCAGGCTCACGACCGGCACGCCGCGCGCGAGCGCGAGCGCGACGGCACCGGCGCACAGGGCCGGCAGGAGCCAGCGGCGGAGCTCGGCCGCGAGCCGGCGCGACGGGATGGCCGAGAGCGCGGCCCGATCGGCGCGCTGGCCCTGCGCCTGGATCATGCCCGCCACGTGGCCGGCGCCCACGACGGCGACGACGCGTGCCCCGGGCGCGTCCTCGATGGCGCTCATGAGGTAGCGGTCGCGCTCGTCGATGAGCGGGGCCTTCAGGCCCGGCACGAGGCGCGCGAGCTCGGCCATCACGTCCTTGACGTGCTCGCGCTTCTTCAGCTGCTCCACGTCGGCCTCGCTCACCTCCTGCGTGTCGACGAGCGTGGCCACGAGCCCGAGGCCCACCATGACGCGGCTCCGAAACGGCAGGTTGTGCCACACGCGGCGCAGGGTCGCGCGCACGTCGCGGTCCGCGAGCACGAGCTCCGCGCCGACCTCGCGGGCCTTCTTCGCCGCGGCGAGCAGCTCCGCCCCGGGCACGACGCCGAGCTTCTTGCCGAGCCGGCGCTGGTAGCCCTGCAAGACCAGGCTCGCGAGCACGAAGGGCGCGTCACCGCGCCGCACGAGCGCGCGCAGATCGAGCGCCTGCGTCCGCCCCTCGCTCGCCAGCGCCGCGTAGCGCAGCGGACAGAGCTCGACGCACACCGTGTCGGGGCGCAGCCGCTCGATGATGGCCTCGACCTCGGCGACGGAGTGGCGCGACACGTGGGCTGTCCCGACGACGTGGACGCGGCGCGCGCCGAGCTCGAGCACCGTGACATGGGCGCTGCCCGCGTCCGGGGCCTCCGGCTCGGCCGGGCTCGGGGCGGGCGCGGCGCCGGGCGGCGCGCCGGCGGCCGGATCTCCGGGCTCTTCGAGGGGCGTCATGGGCGAGGGACCGGGCGCCCGCGAGGCGCGGCGTGCTCGACCCTAGCACGGGGCTCGAAGGGCGCCTTCGCGTGGACATCTCGAGCGCCGTGGGGACGGCAGATCGGCGCCGGTGCGCGCGCCTGCCCGCTCGCTCGGAGCCGCACCGATGCTACCGTAGGGTCATGAAACTGCTCGTGGCCCTGCAGCGCGATGAAACCGGCGTCATCGTGGCAGAGTGTCCCGCGATCCCGGGCTGCGTGAGCCAGGGCCAGACCGAACAAGAGGCGCTGGCGAACATCCGCGACGCCATCGTCGGTTGCCTCGAAGTGCGGGCCGAGCAGGGCCTACCCCTCACGGTCCGCACCGCCGAGGTCGAGGTGGCGGTTGCCTGAGCTGCCCGTCGTCTCGGGGAGGACGCGCGGCGCGCATTCGAGCGCACGCGGGCGGGCCGCCAGCCCGCTCCGAGCCCCGCCTGCCGGAGACCCGCCCTTCAGCGCCGGCGGGCGACGGCGAGCAAGATCGCAGCGACGAGCGTGAGAAGCGCTACTCCGACGTTCACGAGAGGGTAGAGCAGCGCCTTCGGCGGGACCGGGATCGCCACCATGCAGCCGACCAGGAGCGCCACCGTTCCGAGCGCAATCGGCGTCCACTCGTACTTCCCGCGGCGCACGGCCGGGGCGAGCACGACCGTCGCGACGAGCGCGACCAGCGTGAGCAATGGCGGCAGGGCGAGAAGAGGCCAGTAGACGAACACGAGCTCCAGCCGCGCGTGCCGTCTCGGCAGGGCCCGCGCGGCACGCGCCGCGCGTGAGTGTACCGTGCGCCCGGCGCGACGCGAAGTCCGGTCGCGGCGGCGTCGCCGACCGAGTGCGGTACCGGCCGAGGTGCCCGACTGGCCGCTCCCGAAGGGTTGGTGCTAGTCTCGTCTCGTGGTGCGCCCCGAGCGGGCGCGCCCACTCGCCGTGGAAAGCAGCGCCAACAAGCTCGAGCCCGGCGCCACCGTCGTCGGCCGCTATCGCATCCTGCGCCAGCTCGGCGTCGGGGGGATGGGCTCGGTCTACCTCGTCCAGGATCTCAAGACCGACGAGCGCTTCGCGCTCAAGGTCCTGCACGAGACGGTGGTGTCGAGCGCCGGCACGCTCGAGCGCTTCCGGCGCGAGGCGCGCACCCCGGCGCGCATCGACAGCGACCACGTGGCGCGCGTCACCGACACCGACGTCGCGACCGACCTCGGCGGCGTGCCCTTCCTCGTGATGGAGTACCTGCGGGGCAGCAACCTGCAGGAGGTGAGCGAGGAGCTCGGCGCCCTGCCGGCCGAGGAGGTGCTCGTCTACCTGCGGCAGGCGGCCATCGCGCTCGACAAGGCGCACGCCATCGGCATCGTGCACCGCGATCTCAAGCCCGAGAACCTGTTCCTGACGACGCGCGACGACGGCACCCCGTGCATCAAGGTGCTCGACTTCGGCATCGCCAAACTGAGCGGCGCGACGGGGGACCTCGCGAGCTACAAGGCGACCCACACGGGCGACGTCTTCGGCACGCCGCTCTTCATGTCGCCCGAGCAGTGCAAGGGCGAGATCGACCGCATCTGCCCGCAGACCGACGTGTGGGCCCTCGGGCTCATCGCGTACCGGCTGCTCACGGGCAAGGACTTCTGGACGGCCGCCACGCTGACGCACCTCATCGCGCAGATCGCCTACGAGCCCATGCCGGTCGCGAGCACGCGCGGGGTCGATCTCGGCCCGACGTTCGACGCCTGGTTCGCGAAGTGCTGCGCGCGCGACATCGCCGAGCGCTTCACCGGCGCCGGCGAGGCCGTGCGCGAGCTCGGTCGGGCGCTCGGCGTCCCGGAGCCGACGCGCTCGCAGGACCACCTGCGCGTCTCGAACCTGCGCGCCGCGGCCATGGCTAGGGTCGACGTCGGCGAGTCCCTGCCCCTGAAGAGCACGGCGCAGGCGCTCACCCTGTCGCACGTCGCCGCGACGCGCGGGCGTCGGCGCCGCGTGGGCTGGCTCGTCATGGCGGGCGTGTTCGTCGCCGGGGGCGCGGCCGTCGCGATCGCGCTCACCGCCACGGGCCCGGGCGCGCCCGCGGCCGCGACGAACGAGGCGGCGCCCGCGGGTCGGGGGAGCACGACCCCGTCCGCGCCCGTGGCCGCGCCGAGCCCCGCCGCGAGCTCGACCGCGCCGCTCGACGCCAGCGCCACGGCGTCCTCGTCCACGTCCGCCGCCTCCGCCGAGCCGAGCGCCTCCGGCGCGCTCGTCGCCTCGGCCGCGCCGACCGCGACGGCCGCTCGCACCGCGCCTTTCACCACGACCGCGCCGCCGCCCACGACCACCACCCCCCGCCCGAGCGCGACCGCGCCGAAGCCGCCGCCGTCGAGCCCCGCGACCGCGACCGCGACCGCCACCGTGACCAACGACCCGCTCGGCAGCCGGCACTGATGCGCCGGCTCGGTGTGCCCCCGCTCCCCGCATGAGCATCAAGCCTAGAGCGCCCACCGACGCGACCGAGAAGGACGCGGCTCCGACGATCGTGCCGCGCCCGCCGGGCGAGGTCCTCGTCCTGCCGGCGCCGCCCGCCGGCTCGTCCCCGCACGACCCGCCCGTCGCGGGCGCGCCCTCGCTCCGGCGCGTGACCGAGCTCAGCATGCCGAGCGGTGAAGTGCGGCGCATCCGCAAGCTCCGCGTCACGCTCGTGTCCCAGCCCGATCCCAAGGCCGAGACGAAGAGCTACTCGTTCGCGCAGGACGAGGTGCGCGTCGGCTCGAGCCCCGCCATGGACGTCGTGCTCACCGACCCCAAGGTGTCGCGCGACCACCTGGCGGTGCGCCTGTCGGAAGAGGGCTTCGTCGTCACCGACCGCGGCTCGAAGAACGGCACCTTCGTCGGGACGATGCGCCTGCGACAGGTGGTCGTCTCGGACGCGCTCACGCTGCGGCTCGGCGACACGGTGCTGCGTCTCGAGCCGCTCGCCGAGCACGTCGAGCACGAGATCAGCCACACGTCGCGCTTCGGCCGCATGCTCGGCGAGAGCCCGCCGATGCGCGAGATGTTCGCCGTGCTCGAGAAGGTGGCGCAGAGCGAGCTCACCGTGCTCGTCGAGGGCGAGACCGGCACGGGCAAGGAGCTCGCCGCCGAGGGCCTGCACGAGGCGAGCGGCCGCAGTGGGCCCTTCGTCACCCTGAACTGCGGCGCCATCCCGCGCGAGCTCATCGAGAGCGAGCTCATGGGCCACGTCGCCGGCGCGTTCACCGGCGCCGTCCGCGACCGGCCGGGCGCCTTCGTCGCGGCCGACGGGGGGACGCTCTTCCTCGACGAGGTGGGCGAGCTGCCCATCGACATGCAGGCCAAGGCCCTGCGCGTGCTCGAGCGCCACGAGGTCAAGCCCGTGGGCTCCGACCGGAGCCGCACGGTCGACGTGCGCGTCGTGGCCGCGACCAACCGTTCGCTTGCGCGCGAGGTGGAGGCCGGCACGTTCCGGCAGGATCTCTACTACCGGCTGGCGGTCGTGGTCGTGAAGATCCCGCCGCTCCGCACGCGCATGCAGGATCTGCCGCTGCTCGTCGCGCACATCCAGGAGGAGCTCGGGCGGAGGCGCGCCGCCTCGGGCCTGCCGCCGCTCGCCCCGCTCGATCCGAACGCGCTCGCGATGCTCAAGCGCTACGATTTCCCGGGCAACGTGCGCGAGCTCCGCAACCTCGTCGAGCGCTGGAACGTGCTCGGCACGAGCGTCGGCCCGGGCGAGCCCACGGTGCGCTCGTCCACGGGCGAGCACCGCGCCAGCGCCGACGAGGCCCTGCTGACGCTGCCCTACCACGAGGCGAAGGAGGCCTGGGTCGAGCGCTTCGAGCGCGCCTACGTGTCGGCCGCGCTCGAGCGCTGCGAGGGCAACGTCTCTCACGCCGCGCGCGACGCGGGGGTCGACCGCCGCCACCTGCAGCGGCTGATGTCGCGCTACGGCATCAAGGGGCCGAAGGGCGGCTAGGCGCTCGGCCGGACGGCCTGCGCGTTCGCGGGACGCGCGCGCAGGGCCACGAGGGGGACCTCGGGGCGCAGGCTCTTCGCGAGGCCGGGCGCGCGCACCGCGCTCGCCGGCAGCGCGGGACGCACGGGCACGCGCCGGGCGCCCGCGGCGGGCTGGGCCGCGGCGACACGCCGCTCCTCGTCGAGCTCGACGAGCGAGGCCGCGATGCGCGGCAGGACCTCCTCCTCGGTGTAGCGGATGAGGTGCTCGCCGCGGATCGCCTGCACGACGGCGCGCGAGACGCGGCTCGGCGCGACGCGGAGCGCGGAGCCGACGAGGCGCCAGAAGTGGCCGCGCCGCGGGCTCTTCACGCCGAGGTGCCAGAAGGCGCGCACGGCCGCGCGGAGCTCGCGCCGGGTGATCCCGCGCCCCGGGATCGCGGCCCCGGCCGCCTGCGCGAGGTAGCTCCGGCAGCGGGCGTAGTAGGCCTCGGGGCTGTAGAGCGAGGCGAGGAGCTCGGCGTAGCCGACGAGCAGCGTGCGCTCGTCCATCGCGGGCTCGAAGTTCGGCCGGGCGAAGGCGTCGCCGTCCGCGCTCGAGCGCAGGCGCCCCTCGCCGAGGAGCCGGTGCCAGAGCGGCGTGCCCGGGAGCGCGCCGAGCACGCCCACCATCGCCATCGGGATGGGGAGGCTCGCGATGAAGGCGCGTTGCTCCTCGAAGATCGACGGGTCGTCGCCGTCGAAGCCGACGATGAAGCCGCCCATCACCTCGAGGCCGGCCTTCGTGAGGCTCTCGACGGCGGCCGAGAGGTCGAGGTGCAGGTTCTGGTTCTTGCTCGCCCCGGCGAGCGACACCTTGGACGGGGTCTCGATGCCGAGGAAGACCGCGCCGAAGCCGGCCTCGACCATGGCGGCGACGAGGGCCGGGTCGGTGGCGAGGGTGACGGTTGCCTCGGTGTAGAAGTCGAAGGGCCGGCCGTGCCGGCGCTGGAAGGTGCGGAGCTCGGGCAAGAGCGCGCGCACGGCGCGCTTGTTGCCGATGAAGTTGTCGTCGACGAGGAAGATCGAGCCGCGGTAGCCGAGCGCGTGGAGGGCCTCGAGCTCGGCCACGATCTGCGCGGGCGTCTTCACGCGCGGCGTTCGGCCGAACTGGGTCGTGACGTCGCAGAACTCGCAGGCGTACGGGCAGCCGCGCGAGAACTGCACGCATACGGACACGTACTTGTCGCGACGCAAGAGGTCGAAGCGCGGCACCGGCGAGCTCGTGATGGCGGGTCGCGCGCCCGTGGGCTCGAGCACGAGGGGGCCGGCTTCGGCGCCCGGCGGACGCGCGCGCACGCGCTCGATCGCCTGCAGGAGCTCCTCGGCGCGGCCCTCGGCCTCGCCCACGAACACGACGTCGGCCCCGTGGAAGCGCTCCGGGGTCGCGCCGACGGCGGGACCCCCGACGACCGTCGGTCGGCCGAGCGCGCGGGCCCGTGCGACGACCTCGAGCATCGACGGGGCCTGGACCAGCATGCCCCCGACGAGTACGGCGTCCGCGGCCCGCAACGCCTCGTCCGTCAGCGGCTCGACGTTGAGGTCGACGAGGCGGAGCTCGAAGCTCTTCGGGAGCAGGGCGGCCACGGTCACGAGCCCGAGCGGCGCGAGGCTCGCCTCGGCGCCCGCGATGGGCATCGCGTGCTGGAAGCCCCAGTAAGTCATCGGGAACCTGGCGTGGACGAGGAGGATCTTCACCCCTTCATCCTGGTCCCCGGTCCGTCAAGTCGTGGTCAGCGCTTCATCACGGTTGTGTCAGGGCGGAGCCGCACGGGTCGCCGCCGACGCGACGAGCGCCTGGAACTCGGGCTCGGCCGCGAGCGGGGCGAGCAGGCTGTCCCGCGCGAGCTGCTCGGGGTGCGGGAGCTTGCGCCGGACGGCCTCGGCGAGCCTGTCGAGCGCGCGGGCCTTGTCACCGCGCTGCGCGGCGACGAGCGCGACGCCGTAGGGGCAGCTCGCCGCGCCGGGCACGACCGCGCAGATGTGCTCGAAGGTGCGCTCCGCCGCGTCGAGGTCGCCCGCGACCGTGTAGATGCGCCCGAGGGTGAAGAGCACGTCCTCGGCGTCGCCGCGGCCGTGGCCGGCGCGCTCGGCCTCGGCGACGGCGCACGGGAGATCGCCGAGCGCGAGGCACGCGCGCGCGAGGTTCACGCGCGCCGTCGGGTCGTCGGGTTGCTGGCGCAGGAGCGCCTCGAAGCGCTGCCGCGCCTCGGGCCAGTCCGCGCGGCGTGCGGCGAGGATCGCGAGGCCGTGCTGGGCCCGGTACAGCGCCTCGGGCTCGCGGCCGACCGCGGCGCGGAGGGCGTTCTCGTAGGTCGCGCGCGCCTCGTCCGGGCGCTCGAGCTCGACGAGCGCGTCGCCGCGCAAGACGAGCAGGCCCGGCTCGCGCGGGCTCGCGCCGAGACCGAGCTCGCACTCCGCGAGCGCGGCCGCCGCGTCGCCGGCGCGCAGGTAGGCGTTCGCGCGTACGCGCCGCTCGGTGGGCTCCGAGACGCAGCCGGCGAGCGCGAGCGCGAGCACGAGCGCTCCCGGCGCGGCGGTGACTCTCGGGCTCCACCCCATGGGCGCTTGGGGTACAGGGACGAGGCGCGAGGAGCAAGGGGCTCCGAATGGCGGCGCGCCTCGGACGCGCGTCGCTGCTACGCTCGGCACCGATGTCTCTGCGTTCGAGAGCGCGCACCGCGCTCCGCCCGCTCGTGCTCGGGGTCGCGCTCGGGGCGGCGGCGGCCTGCGGCGGCGGAGGCGAGCAGCGCACGGCGCCGAGCGCGCGGCCGACGACCACGGCCCCGGCGCCCGCGCCCGCGCCCGACGGCCTGCTCGGCGAGGTCGTGGTGCGCGCGCCCCAGGCCCTCTGGGACGAGCTCCGGACCGCGCTCGGAACGGGCGGGGCGTCCTTGCCGAAGAGCCTCGGCAACGTCGCCGCGGCGAGCTTCGCGCTGCCGCTCGCGGTGGCTGCGGGGCTCGACGGCTCCCGACCGATGGTCGCAGCGTTCGGCGTGTCGGAGGGCGCGCTCACGGGCGCGCTCGCCGCGCGGGTGAGGAGCGGCGAGGCGCTCGTGCGGGAGTTCACCCTCGGGCGCGACTCGAGCTACGAGGCCGTGGTCGAGGCGAGCGTGACCCTGCTCCGCCCGCGGCGTGCGCCGCTCGGCGATCTCGTGCCCGCGCTCGGCGTCGTCGACGACCACGTCGTGCTCGCGCCGAGCGAGCCGGCGCTCGCCGCGTACGGCCCGTACCTCGCGCGCACCCTCGCGCGCGCGGCGCCGCCGGCCGAGCCGCTCGTCGCGACGCTCGCGCCTATCGCTCTCCGTGCCGGCGCGCGGGAGCTCGTGGAGCGCACGCTCGGGGCGCTGCGCGCGCGGCTGGAGGCGACGCCCGTCGCGGGGTTCGTCGACCTCGAGGCGGCGACCGCGGCCGTGCGCGGCCTGCTCGACGGGCTCACGGCCGTGCGCATCACGGCCGGGCTCGCGGGGGGTCGCCTGCGGGTCGGAGCCGAGCTCGCGGGGAGCGTCTTCGACGCCGGGCCCGATGCCGTCGCGACCGACTTGCTCGCCATGCCGGCCGACAGCCTGCTCGCCGCCGCGTGGGGCGAGCCCCTACTCGCGCGCACGCAGATGGCGGCGCGGAGCGCGGCGCAGCTCGCGGGCGGGCTCGGCTCGGCGCTAGGCGAACGCGACCGCGTGGCCCTGCAGGAGGCGCTCGAGCTCGTGGCCGCGGGGCGCGGCGATCACGCTGCCATCGGCGTGCGCTGCACCGGGATGGGGCTCACGGCGCTCGCCACGGGCGATCTCGCCGCGGCCGACCGCGCGCGCCGCGGTCTCGAGGCGCTCCTCGCGCTCGCCGATCGCAAGCTGCTCGACGGCTGGCTCGCACCCCGGGGGCTCGGCTTCGCGCACCGGCGCACGCGCGTCGCGAACGTGCCCCTCGACGTCGAGCGGGTGCGGCTCGCACCGCGCGAGCCGGACGACCGACCCGAGCGCCCGCCCGTCGCCTCCGCGGCGTCGAGCGCGGCTGCCGCGCCCGCACCGCCGCGGGCGCGCGCCGCCACGCCGGTCGATCTGCTGCTCGCGCTCGGCGACGCGCGCTTCGCGCTCGCGGCCGGCGCGG
>JACRDA010000119.1 GCA_016212965.1 Myxococcales bacterium | reverse complement strand
GCCGCCCGCGCCGCCGCAGGACACGTCCCGGGCGCTGCCCCGGCGCCAGCGGTCGTCCGCGACCGTCGAGATCGAGGCGCCCCCCGAATCGACGCGGCCCGCCGAGCCGCTAGGGTCGGGGGGTGCCTCCGGTGCGGGCAGCGCGGCCCGGACGACGCCCGCCGAGCGACCGCCGACCCAGCGCATCGCGCTCGAGTTCGACCCGGCGCGCGAACGGGCGCGCGCGGCGCTCGCGGCCCGGCACGGAGCGGACGGCACGGCGCCGCCGATCCGCGCCGCGTGGCTGCTCGCGGCGGCGCTCGCCGTCGTGGGGACGAGCGTGGCGGCGCACTACCTCGAGCCGACGGCCATCGCCTCGACCGCGCAGCGACTCGGGGGCTCGGGCTACGTCGCCTACGTCGTGGGGAGCGCCGTCCTGCTCGTCGGCGCCAAGCTGATGGCGGACGCGAGCCACCGCAAGGGCTCGCTCACGCTGTGGCTCGCCACGGTCGGGCTCGTGCTCGTCGCGGCCTGCGGCGGGGTGACGGCCGCGAGCCTCGCCGGAGCCGAGGTGGCCACGCTCGCGCGCGCCGCGCGGCACACGGCGCCCTTCGCGGCCGCCGCCGTCCCGCTCGGGCTGTCGCTCTTCGGCCTGCACGAGGCGCGCAACGAGCTCTTCGGCCCCGTCCGGCGCCCGCCCTTCGGCGTGTTGCTCGTGGTGGTGGCGCTCGCCGGGCTCGGGGCCGGGGCCCGGCTCGTGCAGCGCGCCCCGGTGTTCGACGCCGCGGCGAGCGAGCCGCGCCCGGGCTGACCCGCGCCGCGCGCGGCCCTCAGCTCCGACCGCTTGCCACGGCGCGGAGCGCGTCGAGGTCGCGCACCTCGAAGCCCGTCTTCGTGGTCTCGATCATGCCGAGCTTGCGCCAGCGGCTCAGGGTGCGGATGGTGGTCTCGACGCGCGCGCCGACCATGTGGGAGAGCTCGATGCGCGACAGCACGACGGGCACGAAGGTCACGCCGCCCTCCATCTCGTCGCCGAAGCGCTCGCACAGGTGCTGGAACAGCACCGCGAGCCGCCGCGGCACGCTGCCCGCGGTCATGATGCGGATCTTCTCCTGCAGGGCGTGGGTGTGCTCGAGGAGCGAACCGGACAGGGCGGCGCCGACGGCCGGATCTTCCTGACGCGCCTGGAGCACGGGCTCGCTGTCGACCCACAGGACCTCGGCCGTCTCGCTCGCCACGACGGCATCGGCCGGGTACTTCGTGCGCTCGAGCGCGGCGGCCGTACCCACGCTCTCGTGCGGGCCGAACAGGGCGATGATCGCCTCGTCCTCGCCCGCCTCGCCGCCCGAGCGCGTGATCTTGACGAGGCCGCTCGCGATGACGACGAAGGCGCGCGCGGGCTCGCCCGCGCGCCACAGGTAGTCGCCCCGCACGAGCTGACGGCGCGAGGTGCCGGTCGCGATGCGTCGAACGAGGGCCTCGCCGAAGCGACCGAACAAGTGCGAGGCGCGCAGGGCGCGCTCGTTGCTGTTCGACACCGGTACGTCCATGCCGACTGTACCTCGCCGCTAGCACGTTTCCACGAGCGCCGACCGCAAAAAACGGCGGCTGCGCCGGGTCAGAGCGTGAGCAGGAATTGGCGTGCGAACCGCTGTGATCGAGGGGACGGGGTTGAGCTTGGTTTGGAGACGAGCCCGAGCGAGCCGTGGACCCTTGCCGAAGCAGCAGGCGGCATCCGGACCTGAGTATGTTTCCCTCACCCCCCGGCCCCCTGTCCCGAGGGGAGAGGGGGGGGTGACAGCCGCGAATTCCCTGGGATTCCGGGAGTTCTGTAAGCGAGTCGGCGGCGGCGTCAGACTCGGCTCGGGTAGCGGGGAACGGCCTGGGGCCAGGTCCGGATGCCGCCTGCTGCTTCGGCAAGGGTCCAGGGCCGTTCGACCCCAGAGGCTTGCCGATTCGCGCCCGCGCGCTCAGCGCAGCTTCTCGGCCACGCCGCGCGGGCACTCCATGCTGGCCATGGCGTAGTAGTCGCTCGTGGCGGGCTTGATGGTGATGGGGTGCGGCCCCGCGTCCTTGGGACAGAACACGAGCCGCACCTGGGTCGCGACCGCCGGGGCGGGCACGCGGTCGCCGAAGGGCGTCTTCAGCTCCACGGTGAGCGTGTTGGCGGGCAGGCCCGTGGCCGCCAGGATGACCAGGCACTGGGGTCCGGGGGCGAGCGTGGCGGTGAGCCCGCCCGCGCCGAAGGCCGTCTTCGGCGGCAGGAGCACGCGCCCGCAGCCGCCCGCGGCGAGCTCGCGCATGCGCGCCTGTACGAGCCCGAGGCCGTTCTTGGCCGGATCGTCCCGGTAGCGCTCGCGCGCCGGCGGGCAGTCGACGAGCGCGAACGCGAAGTCGGCGCCGTCGGCCGCACCGAGCTCGACCTTGTGGGGGCCGTCCTCGCGCGGGCAGTGCTCGAGGTCGAGCGCGTCGCCCTGCTGGTCGCCGCGCGTCGCCTTGGACGTCGGCGGCACGACGCTCGCGGACACGCGCACGCCCGCGGCGCCCGCGGCGACCACGTGCAGGCAGTTGCCCCCCTCGTGCATGGTCGCGAGCGTCTCGACCCGGCCGCGCACGACCTCGGGGGCGCGCACGACCTCCTTGCAGCCCTGCTGCGCGAGCGCCGCGACGGCGGGCGCGACACGCTCGGCGAGCTTCGGATCCGGGGGCGCCTTCGCCCGCTCGGCGGGCTGCTCGCCCTCGACCTGCGCCGCGGGGCGCGACGGCGTGGACGGGATCGACGGGATGCTGCCGAGCGTGCGCCACAGGATGAAGCCGACGGAGCCCACCACGACGAGCGGGATCCCGATCCACATGAAGAGCCAGACACCGCCGGCGACCTTGCGCGCCTTGTGCTCGAAGGCCTGCGCCTGCTCCTGCGCCTGGTGCTGTCGGAGCGTCTGGGCCTGCTGCTGGCGGAAGCGCACGAGCTCGAGCGGCAGCTGGGTCGAGTGCTGGCAGTAGCCGCACGGGGCCGCGAGCGCGCTCGGATCGGCGGGCAAGAGGAGCTCGGCTCCGCAGTGACCGCAACGCGTGGAGGGCGTCCCGCTCATGCCCATTCGTACCCCGGAGCTTGCGCGCGCTCAACGCGCTCGGCCGCTCTCAGCCGCGCGCCCGCGCGATGCCGCGGATGGTCGGGCGCACGACCGGGCTCGCCTTCTGCATGCTGGCGCGCTCGAGGCGCTCGAAGGCAAAGCCCGCGCGCGCGATGGCGGCCTCGCTGTCGCGCGCGAGGTGGCAGTTGCCGAACACGCGCTTCCACGCGGGCTCCAGCCGCTCCTGCCAGCGCCGGCGCGCCGGGTTGTCGTGCGCGGCCACGTGCTCGATGAACACGAGCGTGCCGCCGGGCACGAGCACGCGCCGGCGCGACGCGGCTGCGGAGCCGTCGGCGCATGTGCCGATCGGGCTCGGCGAGCACGAGCTCGGTGACCCCGCTGCCGTAGTGCGCGAGGTTCGCGCCCGTGCCGGCGCCGATCTCGAGCACGCGCCCGCGGACGTCGGCCAGGAGCTCGGCGCGCCACCTGCGCACGCACGCCTCCTCGCTCACGCGCACGAGCCGGTCGTAGAGACTCGCGAGGACGTAGGAGCGGAGCGACATGGGCCGGGGCGTCACGGTAGCACCGGGCCCATGGGGACGCCCCGCACCGGCGCTCGCGCTACTCGTAGGTCGCCACGAACACGGCGCTCGACGCCCGCGCGTGGCACGCGGGCTCGGCCTCACCCGCGGGCCCGGCAGGTGCGGGCGCGCGCGCCTCGTCCCGGCAGACGACCTCGGCCGGCCCCTCGATGGCGCGCCCCGCGACCCGGAGCGCGCGGTAGAAATTGCCCGCGACGACGAGCCGGCCGTCGGGCTCGAAGGCGAGGTGCGCGTACACGGAGGCCGTGGAGCGGTCGGCGTTCATCGCCAGGCGCTCGCTCCGGGTGGCGCGTCCGTCGGCCTCGAGCCACGCGACGACGAGGTCGTGATCGTAGGCGCCGCGGTTCGTGTAGCTCGTGTCGCCCACCTCGAAGCGCGCGCGTCGCCCCTCGCCCGGATCGAGGCCGAGGACCGCGACGAGCCCACCGCCCGGCCGTGCCGCGACGGCGTCGAGCGAGCTCTCGCCCGGCCCGTCGAAGGCCTGCTCCCAGCGCACGCGCCCGGTGTCGAGCTCGAGCGCGAAGAGCCCCGGCGCGAACTGACTCACGCCCGGGCGCCCGAGCGTGGCCCCGAGGTAGAGCAGGCCGTCCGCCGGCGCCGGGGCGAGCTTCGGCGTGGAGTCGGCGAGCTCGAGCGCCGCTACGCCGCGCAGCGACCGACCCCAGCGCGGCGCGAGATCCGCGCCCGCGAGGCGCGCCACGTGCAGGCCGTTGCGACCCGGCCCACCCTCGGTGACCGAGGCCACGACGACGTCGCCGTCGGGCAGCGCCGCGAGCTCGGTGCCGGCGAGCGGCACGTCCGGCACCCACCCGCGGACCGCGAGCTCTCCCGCGGCATCGAAGCGCACGACGCCCTTGCCGTGCCGCTCGCCCTCTGCGAAGCCCGCGGCGACGATGCTGCCGTCGGCCGTCACGGTCACGGCCTCGACCCGGGCGAGCGGCACGACGAGCCGCGTACGGGTCGGCGTGCGCTCTTCCGGACCGAGCGCGTAGCGCAGGAGCGGCGTCGTGCGGAGATCGGGCGTCACGCCGCGGAGCTCCGCGCAGACGACCACGACCCCGCCGCCCGGCCGCGGGAAGAGCTCGCTCGGCTCCTTCGGATCGCAGCCGAGCGCGATCGGCGCGGCGACGGCGCCCGCACGGGTGACGACGGCGAGCGCCGTCGAGAACAGCGCCGCCGGCGCGGCACCGAGATCGAGCGAGCCCCAGCCGGCGAGCAGGAGCGTGCGGTCGCCCGAGGGGCCGACCGCGAGGCCGTGCGCGAAGACGGCGCCGCTGCGATCGGTCGGCGCGAGGCGCACGAGCGGGGCCGTGCCGCCCGCCTCGGCGAGCGCCCCCGTGCCGTGGCGGAGCGCGGGCGAGCAGCCCGCGAGGGCAGCAAGCGCGAGGGTGGCGAGCGGGGCGGCGCGCGGGCGCGGCGCGCGGTTTGGAGGGCAAGAGCTCATGGGCAAGGGCGACACCCGAACGCGGGACCGAGGCTCGAGCTTACGGCACGAGACTCGCGCGCGGGCGAGTGCCATGCTCTCGGCGCGTCGCTCGCGGCGCCGGGAGGATCCCATGGCAGGCACGTTCAAGAAGATCGAGATCGTCGGCACCTCGGACAAGAGCTTCTCGGCCGCGGTCGACAACGCCGTGAAGGAGGCGGCCCACTCGGTCCGCAAGATGAGCTGGTTCGAGGTCGTCGAGCAGCGCGGGGCCATCAAGGACGGCAAGGTCTCCGAGTACCAGGTCACGGTGCGCATCGGCTTCAAGCTCGATCGCTGAGCGCGCGCGGCGGCACGAGCAGCGCCGCGCCGCGTGCAGATGCCCCAACCCGCGAGGGGCGAGAGGGAGTACGCTGTCGGCGATGAGCCCAACCGAGTCCCGTCGCGCCCTCCTCAACGACGGCGCGCTCGCGATCGCGTCGAGCTGGGCCCAGGTGTGGTGCGACAACATGCGCCGTGAGGGGCGCATGGTCGCCGGCGGCTGGCCGGGCACCCTGCCCGAGGCCCGCGCCCGCGTGACGGCACACTTCGACCTCGAGCTGCGGCGGCTCGGCCTGCGCCTGCTCACCTACGAGGAGCTCGAGTGGGTCACGCAGGCGACCTACCGCAACGCGAAGCGCGCCTGGAACAGCGCGCACTAGTACCGCGGCACGGAGGTTTCGATCGTTTGCGAGCGTAGCGCGGGGATTTGCGCGGCAGACGCCCGGCGAGCGGCCATCCCACCGGGCCGTCGCCTGAGGACGGAACCGTAGACGTAGACGTAGACGTTGACGTGGTCGTTGACGTGGACTTTGACGGCGACGTCTACGTGGACTTGGACGACCCAGCGTGGACGGCTCTCCGATCCTCTTCGAGAGCATCGCGACTGCGCCCTCGGGCACTTGGAGCCCCGGTCGTAGCGCTCGGGCGCAACAAGCCCTCTGAGCCTCGATACGTCGAGCGACGCGGCCGCGGCGGGCTCGCGCGACGAGCCCGCCTCCATCGCCTTCCCGCGGGCGAGCTCGTAGTGCTTGGCGCTGTCTGCGTCCGAGAAGCGGGAGAGCGCCCTCCGCGATGTTGCGGACGACGGACTCCGCCGCTCGGGCCAGCTGGTGCCCGCGGTCCGCGTGACCGCGGGGCAAGTCCTCCACCGCCTCGGTCACGAGGGCGAGGAGCTCGATGGCGCGCTGGTCAACGTCCAGCCGCTGAAGAACTCGACATGCCCGAGAATCGGCGGACGACGTGCGCCAGTTGCGTCGGCAGGACGCGCGTCAACGGTTCGGCCGACCAGGTCCACGTAGACGTCGCCGTCGAAGTCCACGACCACGTCAACGTCAACGTCAAGGTCAACGTCAACGCCAACTCGGCTCGCAGCGGCAGTGCTCGGCCCTGGGCCCGAAGCCTTTGACCGAGCCCGGGCCGCGTGGCATACGGGTTTGTCTTTCGTATGCCGCCCGGGAGCCGACCGTGCACATGAGCGACGCTCTCCTGTCTCCCGCCGTGGCGGCGGGCTTCTACGCCGCGTCGGGCGCGGCGCTCGGCTGGTCGTCGGCCGTGCTCGGCCGCCGCGCCGAGAGCCGCCTCGTGCCGACCATGGGCGTGCTCGGCGCCTGCGTCTTCGCGGTGCAGCTGCTCAACTTCGCCATCCCGGGCACGGGCGCGAGCGGCCACCTCGCGGGCGGCATGCTGCTCGCGGCCGTGCTCGGTGCGGCGCCGGCCTTCGTGGTCATGACCTCGGTGCTGCTCGTGCAGTGCCTGCTCTTCGGGGACGGGGGCATTCTGGCACTCGGTGCCAATCTCTTCAACCTCGGCTTCGTCCCGTGCTTCGTGGGGCTGCCGCTCGCGCGGGCCCTCGGTGGGCGCGCGTCGAGCGCCCGGCGCCGCAGCCTCGCGCTCGCGGCGGGCGCCTTCGCGTGCGTCGAGCTCGGCGCGCTCGCGGTCGCCGTCGAGACCGTCGCGGCGGGGGCGACGCCGCTTCGCCTCGGGCCCTTCGCGGCCCTCATGACCGCGATCCACGTGCCCATCGGCCTCGCCGAAGCGGTCGTGACGGCGGCGGCGGCGGGCCTGGTGTGGCGCCTCGCTCCCGCGGCGGCCGCGCCTGCGACGGACGCGGCCGACACGGCGCGCGGCTGGCGTCGCACCGTCACGGCCCTCGGCCTCGCCG
>JACRDA010000121.1 GCA_016212965.1 Myxococcales bacterium | reverse complement strand
GCCGTCGCGCCGGCCACGGCCGGGGCGCTCTACTTCCACGCCGGCCAGGCGCCGCTCGGGCGCGCGGTCCTGTTCGTCGGCCCGTTCGTGTGGGCCGCTCTCGCGCTCACCGTCGCCGCGCTGGTGCAGGCCGCGCGCCGCGTGCGCTTCCGCTTCCGGGGGCACGTGGCGGCGGCGCTGGTGCTCGGCGCGGGCGTCGCCCTGTACGTGCACGCGCGCGGCATCCTCACGAGCCCGGCGCGGATGTGGCAGCGCGCCCTCGAGATCGAGCCGAGCAACGAGTCGGCGATCCGCGCGAGCGCCGCCGCGCTGCGAGCCGCGCGGCGCTGGGACGAGGTCGTGGTGCTGGGTGAGAAGTGCATCGCGGTGCAGCCGGCGGCGTGCCTGTGTCAGGTCCTGCGCGCCGAGGGCGAGGTGCGCGCGCGCCGGCTCCCGGCGGGCCTCGAGCATGCGCGCACGAGCGCCGACCTCTGCGGCACGAGCGCCGCGGCCCACCAGGTGTACGCCGAGGCACTCGCGCTGAGCGAGCAGCCCGAGCGGGCCCTGTCCGAGGCGGACCGAGGGGTCGAGCTCCTGGCCGTCGCCGACGCCGACAAGGAGCGCTCCGCGTCCGCGCTCCGCTACGCTCGAGCGCTCGCCCTCTGGTCGCTGAAGCGCACCGACGAGGCGCGCGAGGAGGCGGCGCGGGCGGCGGACGGCGGCGACCGCGACGCACGCCTCGCCGCGGCCTACTTCGCGATCGTGTCGCAGGACCTGCAGGCGGCGGACCACTGGCTCGCCGTCATGCTGGCCGACGATCCGGCCGACGGCGACGCGCTCTACAACACGGCCTTCGTGGCGGACCAGCGCAACGACTACAACCGCGCGCGCGAGGGGTACCTCGCCACGCTGCGCGCGAGCCCGGACTACGCGCTGGCGCGCTACAAGCTCGCGGAGCTCACGCTGCGCTTCGGCGTCAAGGACGAGGCCCTGCACCACGCCGACAAGTTCATGGCGGACTACCCGGGCGATCCGCGCGGGCCGGAGCTCAAGGCCCGGATCGCGCGGCAGGCCCCGGCCGGGCGCTGAGGTCGTCGTGGGGGGGAGCCACAGCGCGAGCGCGCAGGGGTCCGACGCGAGGCCGCTCTTGTGCCTGTGCATGATCGTCAAGGACGAGGCGGCGACCATCGCCCGCACGCTCGAGAGCGTGAAACCCTTCGTCGACCGCTGGGTGGTGCTCGACACCGGATCCAGCGACGACACGCGCGAGCGGGTGCGCGCGCTGATGGCCGGCACGCCGGGCGCCGTTCACGAGGCCCCGTTCGTCGACTTCGCCACCACGCGCAACCACGCTCTCGACCTGTGCGGCGCGGACGCCGAGTTCATCTTGTGGCTGGACGCCGACGACGTGCTCGTCGGGGGCAAGGCGCTCCGCGCCGGGCTCGGGCGCGAGCGCGCCCTCTGCGGCCCCGACCGCGAGGCGTACTTCCTGCGCGTCGAGGCGGGCGTCGCCTTCGACTCCGCGCGCGTCCTGCGCGCCCGCGACGGATGGCGCTTCAAGGGTGTGGTGCACGAGGTGCTCATGCGCGAGGGGCGCCAGCCGCCCGTCCACCGCATCGAGGGCGTGCTCATCCGGCACGAGGTGGGCGACGAGGCGCTCGAGCGCTCGCGGCGTCGCTGGGAGCGCGACGTGGGTCTGCTCGGTGCCGTCGTGGCCGCGGACCCGAGCGACACCCGAGCCGCCTTCTACCTCGGGCTCACCTACTTCTGGCTCGGCCGCTGGGAGGAGGCCATCGCGGCGCTCGAGCGCCGCGCGGCCATGGGTGGCTGGCACGAGGAGGTCTACCAGGCGCGCATGCACGTCGGCGTCGCCGCCGAGCGCGCCGGTCGCCCCTGGCCGGAAGTGCTGGACCTCTACCTCCGCGCCCACGCCACGGCTCCGCAGCGCGCCGAGCCGCTGCACGCCATCGCGCTCCACTACAACCTCCGCGCGGAGCACGCGCTGTGCGTGCTCTTCGCGCGCCGCGGCTACGAGCTGCCGTACCCGAAGGAGGACCGCCTGTTCGTCGACGAGGCGGTGTACCACTGGCAGCTCGCGGACCTCGTCGCGTCGAGCGCCTACTGGATCGGCGCATTCGAGCTCGGCCTTGCCGCGGCGCGCCAGGCGGTGCGAGCCCGTCCCGACGACCCGCGGCTGCGGCAGAACCTCGAGCACTACCTGGCGCAGAAGCGCCGCCCGCGCGGACCGCGCTAGCACGGCGCCTCAGTTGGAGCAGGAGCGCACGTGCGTCAGGTAGCCCGCGAGCAGCGGCTGCAGGAAGTCCGTGCGACACGCGCCCGAGCAGTTCACGCCGAGCTGCAGGGCCGCAAACGTGAAGGTTCCGGCGTTGGCGAAGCGGCGCGTCGCCATGATCCCGGCGTTGGTTTGCCGGTCGCAGGTGCGGCCGATGACGACGCCGGCGTTGGGCTGCGCGTCCATGAAGTGCAGCATGTGGAAGGTCGCCGCCTGGATCGGAAAATCGTAGGTGGGCGGCAGGAGCGAGGTGATGGTGCTCGTGCCCACGGTCGACCACTGGGGCGTGCAGCCGCTCGAGTCGAGCCACTGGGCCGTCCCGTCCGTGGTCAGGTAGTTGCCGACCCAGCTCGTGAAGGACGGCACGGCGTCCCCGCCGAAGATCGCCACGTGCGCGCCCCCGAAGAGGGCCGCGGTGTAGTCCGGTGGAGTGCCGCTGTTGCCGTCGATCGAGGTGAGGAGCACGCCGCCCGTGCCGCTCGCCGGGAAGCCGGTGACCTGGGAGTAGGGCTCGCCGAGCGCGTCGAGCGCCTGGGTGATCTGGGCCGCGGCGTTGGTGCCCACGACGCCGACGACGACGGGGCTGCGCGTGCAGTCGCTGCGGCAGCCGTCGAGGTCGACGCCGTTGCCGTCGTCGCACTGCTCGCTCGGGCCGACGACGCAGTTGCCGCAGATGGTGTCGGGCAGGCACACGCTCGGGACGCCCGAGCACACGAAGCCGGGCTCGACCGTGCAGCCCGCGCTGCAGCCGTCGCCGCTTTGCGTGTCCTGGTCGTCGCAGCCCTCGGCGCCCTTGACGAGCCCGTCGCCGCAGATGCCCTGGCAGCCGCTCGGCTCGCCACTGCAGGTGAAGCCGGCCTCCACGACACAGCTCCCGTCGCAGCCGTCTGCCGCGGTCGTGTTGCCGTCGTCGCAGGGCTCGTCGGGCGCGGTGACGATGCCGTCGCCGCACTCCGGCGCGCACACGCTCGGAACGCCCGAGCACACGTAGCCCGGCTCGACCGCGCAGCTCCCGTCGCAGCCGTCCCCCGCGGCCGTGGCGCCGTCGTCGCAGCCCTCGACGGGCGCGACGACGAGGCCATCGCCGCACAGGGGCTCACACGCGCTCGGCTCGCCGCTGCACGTGTAGCCGACCTCGATGAGGCACGTGGCGTCGCAGCCGTCGCCGCCCGCGAGAGCGCCGTCGTCGCACATCTCGATGGGTGGCTCGAGCTTGCCGTTGGCGCATTCGGTGGCTCCCTGGGGCTCGTCAGGGGCGTTGGCGAGCGAGCAGGCGGCCATGACGAGTGCGGAGATCGCCGTCACGGTCGCACCCAAGAGCAGGTGCCATTTTCGCATGGGGCAAGCCTAGGTTAGTGGCCGCGGTGTCGTGGGCTCAAGCTACATCGCCGTGCGCGGGGGGGGAAGGCCCGCGCCTGCCGCGCCCGTCGCGGGGCGGTCAGGGGCCGGTCGGGCGCGGCGCGGTCTCGCCGAGCCAGCGCTCGAGGTCCCCGAGGGCGCGCTCGGCCGCGCGCTCGTAGCGCTCGCGCTTGTTCAGCCGCCGGTGGGCACGTGCCTCGGCCTCGGTCGCGAAGTCGGGGCGCGCGATGTGCGCCCAGGTGACGTTCGAGGGCTGGTAGCCGCCCGGTTGCGGGCGCGCGATGTGCCCGAGGATGCCGCCGAGGGCGGTCGTGGGCGGCGGAGGCCGGGGAGGCCCGCCGTGGAGACGCTCGGCGAGCAGACGCCCGCACAGGAGGCCCGCCGCGGCGCTCTCCACGTAGCCCTCCACGCCGGCGAGCTGGCCCGTGAGGTGCACCCCGCGCACCGCCTCGCCCGCCGCGCACGCCTCCGGCCGCAGGCCGAAGCAGCCGTCGAGCACCGCCGGCGCGTCGACGAAGGTGTTGCGGTGGACCGACCCGTGGCGCACGAGCTCGGCGCGCTCGAGGCCGGGGATCATGCGAAAGACGCGCTCCTGCTCGGCGTACTTCATGCGCGTCTGCATCCCGACGAGGTTGTACGCGGTCCCGGCCACGTCCTCCTGCCGCAGCTGCAGCACGGCGAAGGGGCGCCGCCCGGTGCGCGGGTCGGTCAGGCCGACCGGCTTCAAGGGCCCGTACGCGAGGGTGAGCGGACCGCGCTCGGCCATCACCTCGGCGGGCAGGCAGCCCTCGAAGTAGCGCGCTTCCTCGAAGGCGCGCGGGGCGACCTTCTCGGCGGCGCACAGGGCCGCCACGAACGCCTCGTAGCTCGCCTGGTCGAGGGGGCAGTTCACGTAGTCGTCGCTGCCCTTGTCGTAGCGCGACTGCTTCCAGACGCGCTCCCAGTCGATGCTCTCGGCGTCGACGATGGGTGCGATGGCGTCGTAGTACGCGAGGTGGGCGCCTCCCACGGCGCGCTCGAGCGCCGCGGCGAGCGGCGCGCTCGTGAGCGGACCCGTGGCGAGAACGAGCGGCCGCGCGAGCGGGAGCTCGGTCACCTCCTCGTGCACGCACCGAATGCCGGGCTCGGCGTGGACGAGCTCCGTCACGCGCGCGCTGAAGCGCTCGCGATCCACCGCCAAGGCGCCGCCGGCCGGCACGGCGGTGGCGAGCGCCGCATCCATCACGACGCTGCCCGTGCGCCGCAGCTCCTCCTTCAGGAGGCCCACGGCGTTCGACAGTGCCGCGCCGCGGAGCGAGTTCGAGCACACGAGCTCGGCGAGCCCGTCGCCCGTCTGGGCCGGCGTGCGCTTGCCGGGCTTCATCTCGTGGAGGGCCACCGCGAAGCCGGCGCGCGCGAGCTGCACCGCCGCCTCGGTGCCCGCGAGCCCGCCGCCGACGACGACTACGTCAGCGCGCACGGTGCCTCGCCCGCCGTCGAGCCACCCGGCCGCTCACACCGGCGCCGACGGGGCGCTCGGGCTCGCCGGCAGAGCCGCCGGCCCCGGCGCCGCGCGCTCCTCGTCCGCCGGACGCTTGTAGCCACACGCCTTGTCGGCGCACGCGATCATGGGGTTCTTGCCCTTCACGCGCGTGAGGATCGGGGCCCCGCAGCTGGGACAGGGCCCCGGAATGGGCCGGTTCCAGAGCTTGAAGTCGCACTTCTGCTCGGCGCTGTAGTTCGAGCAGCCGTAGAAGCTCCGGCCCTTCTTGGAGCGGATCTCGATGAGATCGCCGCCGCACTTGGGGCACGGCACGCCGAGCGGCACGGGGCGCGCGTTCTTGCACTTGGGGTAGCCGGTGCAGGACAGGAACTCGCCGAAGCGGCCGTTCTTGATGACCATCGGGCGCCCGCACTTGTCGCACACGATGTCGGTCTCGCGCACCGGCGACGCCGTGCCGTTGCCCCCGAGATCGCGGGTCGTCTTGCACTTCGGGTAGGCGGAGCAGCCGAGGAACCAGCCGTTCTTGCTCCACCGCTTGAGCATCATCGAGCCGCACTCCTCGCACACCTCGCTCGTGGGCTCGGGGTCGGGCTTCCAGGCTTTCTTCTTCTTGGAGAGCTCGAGCTGGGCCGAGAAGCGCGTGTAGAAGCGGCGCAGGAGCTCCACGCGCTTGAGCTTGCCGGCTCCGACCTCGTCGAGCTCCTCCTCCATCTGCGCGGTGAAGCCCGGGTCCATGATGTCGAGCTCGCTCTTGACGAGCCCGTCGACCACGGCCTTGCCGAGGTCGGTCGGCTGGAACGCTCCGCCCTCGAGCTTCTGCACGTAGGCCCGAGCCTGCACCTTGCTGATGATCTCGGCGTAGGTCGAGGGCCGGCCGATGCCGCGCTTCTCGAGCTCACGCACGAGCGAGCCCTCGTTGTAGCGGGGCGGCGGCTGCGTGAACTTCTGGTCCGTGACGACCCCTGGGGGCGTCGTGAGCACGAGCGCCTGCCCCTCGTCGAGGCTCGGCAGCAGCGCCTCGCCGGCGTCGTCGGCGGCGGGCTCGCGCTCCGCGCCGCCGTTCGGCTCCTCGGGCTCGGCGCTCGGGGCCGCGCTGCCCTCGTCGCCCGGCGCTTCGGAACCGGACGCGCCTTCGCCGGCCTCGTCCGCGGTGGTCGTGTCGGGGCCGTCCGCGTCGATCTGCAGCCACCCCGGCGACTTCAGCACCCGGCCGGTGGCGCGCAGGAGGTAGCTCGCGCGCAGCCGCTCGGGGCGCGACGCGCTCGCCTCCACGTCGAAGCTCGTGCGGTCGTACACCGCGGGCGCCATCTGCGAGGCGACGAAGCGGTTCCAGATGAGCTTGTAGAGCCGGTACTGGTCGGGCTTGAGGTGCTTGCGCACCGCCTCGGGGTGCAGGGCGACGCTGGTCGGGCGGATCGCCTCGTGGGCGTCCTGGGCGCGCTTGCCGCTGCGGTAGACGTTCGGCTTGTCGGGCAGGGCCGCGGCGCCGAAGCGCTCGGCGATGAACTCGCGCACCTCGGTGATCGCCTCGGCGGCGACGCGCGTCGAGTCGGTGCGCACGTAGGTGATGAGGCCGACCGGCCCGCCGTCGCGCTTGAGGTCGACGCCCTCGTAGAGCGACTGCGCCGTGCGCATCGTGCGCGAGGCCGGCATGTGGAGGTAGTTCGACGCCGACTGCTGCAGGCGCGAGGTCGTGAACGGGGCCGACGGGTTGCGCTTCTGCTCGCGGCGGGTGACCTTGCCGAGGGCGTAGCGCGCCGTCTCGAGGTCCGCGCGGACGGCGCTCGCCGTGACCCCGTCGCCGATCTCGAGCTTCTCGCCGTCGGCGCTCGCGAGCTTGGCCAGGAAGGGCGTGCCGCCGGGGCTCCCGTTCGGCCCGGCGCCCGCCAGGGTCGTCGACACGAGCCAGTACTCGACCGGCTGGAACGCCTCGACCTCGCGCTCGCGATCGACGATGAGCCGCAGCGCGACCGACTGGACGCGGCCCGCCGACAGGCCGAACGCGAGCTTCGACCACACGAGCGCCGACACGTCGTAGCCCACGATGCGGTCGAGCACGCGCCGCGCCCGCTGCGCGCTGTAGAGGTTCGCGTCGAGCTCGCGCGGGTGCTCCACGCCGTGCTGGATGCCCTTCTTCGTGATCTCGTGGAACTCGACCCGCTCGACGCGGTCGTGGCCCTCGAGCTCCTCGAGGATGTGGAACGCGATCGCCTCGCCCTCGCGATCCGGGTCGGTCGCGATGAGGACGTTGTCCGCCTTCTTGGCCGCGCTCTTCAAGAGGTTGAGGACCTTCGCCTTGCCCTCGATGACGACGTAGGTCTCGGTGAAGTCGTTCTTGACGTCGACCCCGAGCTTCTTCGGCAGGTCCTTGACGTGGCCGTTCGACGCCAGCACCTCGAAATGCGAGCCGAGGTACTTCTTGATCGTCTTCGCCTTGGCGGGAGATTCGACGATGACGAGCGTCTGGCCCATGGTTCCCCGGTTGGTTCGGTCGCGTGCGGCGGTGCCGCGCTAGGCGGTCGGACAGCGTGTCAGTCGATGCCCGGTCGATCTACCGACCGGGGACCCCTCCCGGCGCCGTCGGCGTGCGGAAGAAGCCGGGCGGTCCCTCTACTACTATGGCGGCAAGGGTCAAGGTCAAGACGGCCCGGGACACCTCGGGAAAGCCCCGTCCGGTCGCCTCGCAGAGCTCGTCGAGGTGGCGCGCCGGGCCCCGGAGGAGCCCCACCAGGGCGCGCTCGAGCTCGCCAAGTTGTTGAATTAGCTCGAGTTGCATCGGAGCCTCCGCCCGCACCCCCCCCGGCGTCCGGGCGCCGGGGCGGGCCGCTCGGTCCCGAACGCGCGCCTCGGACGATTCCCGCGGTCCGGGGCCCGGTCCGGGGGCGTCCGGGCCCAAGACGCGCAGCACGTGCTCGACCCGCGTCACCGCGAAGGCGCCGAGCGCGAGCTCCTCGGCGGCGCCCGGATAGGGGCCGAACGACGGGTACGGGACCGCTCCGACGGGGCGCCCGACCCGGCGCGCCGCTGCCGCCGCGCCCCGCGCCCCCGAGCGCACCTTGGCGCACGCGACGATGGTCGCGCGCGTCATCACGGCCAGGACGCGGTTGCGCTGCAGGAACCGCCCCGGCAGGAAGGGCGAGCCGTCCGGCCAGAGCGACAGGACCGCGCCGCCCCGCTCGACCACGCGCTCGAAGAGCGCCTCGTGCTCGGGCGGGTAGGGCGAGCCCGGGCCACTCGGCAGCACGACGGCGGTCGGTGCGCCCACGGCGAGCGCGGCCTCGTGCACCGCGGCGTCGATGCCGCGTGCCCCCCCCGACCAGAGCGCGACGCCTCGCTCCCCGAGCTCGCGCGCGAGCCGCGACGCGAAGCCGAGCGCGTCGGCCGGGGGCTCGCGGCTCCCGACGATGGCCACGCCCGGCCGAGTGGGCAGCTCACCGCGCAGGAACAGCGCCGGGGGGCCCTTGACCTCGGCGTCGTGGCCCGCGCGCACGAGCTCTTCGAGCTCGCGCGGGTAGCCCGGGGAGCCCGGGGCGAGGTGACGGGTGTGCATGTCCATGAGGTCGGCCGAGCCCGCCGGGAGTTGCTTCGGCGGCCGCGCGGGCGGGCCGTGCTGGAATGCGGCGCGCGCCCGCGCGTTGCGCTAGGGTCGGGGCGTGGATCGGACCGGCAGCGGCAACGAGCGACCCGGGCGCCGCCTCCGGCGGGTGTGCCGCGTCGGCGTCGGGGGCGTGGTCCTCGGGCTCGTCGCGCTCGCCGCGCAGGGTGGCTGCTTCCCCGCCGCGACGCACTCGGGTCCGGTGGGCCCCGTGCCGCCCTGGCTCGCGACGCAGGTCGGGCCGAGCGCGCCCGTCCCCGCGGCCTCGGCGTCGCCCGCGGCCCCGGCCCAGCCGATCCCCGCGGCGACCGCGGACCCGGGCACGTCGGTGTTCGACCCGGCCTCGATCGTCGTCGTGCTCGACGATCCGCGGCTGGCAGCCGCGAAGGCCGCGCTCGCGCGCGAGGCCCAGAAAGGTGCTGCCGACGCGCTCGAGGCGGCCCTGGCCGGGCTCGCCGGGGACGCCCCCGAGCGCCCTGCGTGGAGCTACCGCCTCGGCCTCTTGCGGCGCGAGGCCGGCGAGCCGCTCGCGGCCGCGCGCGCCTTCGACGCGTCGGCGGCGCGCGCGTGGCCGCTCGCGGACCACGCGCGCCACGCCGCGGCGGAGCTCTACCTTGCCGTGGGGCAGCCC
Organism: Myxococcales bacterium; assembly: GCA_016212965.1. Lineage (GTDB taxonomy): Bacteria > Myxococcota_A > Polyangia > Polyangiales > Polyangiaceae > JACRDA01. The sequence goes on along the minus strand of JACRDA010000121.1, from coordinate 20 downwards.
GCCGACGCGCGGCTGCGCCT
>JACRDA010000120.1 GCA_016212965.1 Myxococcales bacterium | reverse complement strand
GCGCGCCGCTCGCGGCCGGCCCGCGCGCTCCGGACGCCCCCTCGGTCCCGCAGGCCCTCGGCCTCGCGTCCGAGCTCTTCGGCGCCGCGCGCTCCGGGCGCCTCGTGCGCCTGGCGGCCCTCGGCGTGCTCGACCGGCTCGATCGGACGCGCGCCACGGCGCTCGCCCGCGCGACCTCGACCCGCGATGCCGTGCTCGAGGTGCGGCTCGCCGGGCTACGCTGAGCTCCCGACCGCCCAGCCCGCCCCGCGCCGCGCGGCTCGACCCTCGCGCTCGAGCTTGACGAGGTGCGCCTCGAGGCTCAGGCGCGCGTACGGCCAGGCCGCGCGCGGGGTGTCGTCGTAGGCGCGCGCCACGAGCTCGTCCAGGCTCGCGCCACCGGCACCACGATCGTCCGGCGCCGGCCGCGCGCCGGCCGTGAGCGCGGCGAGCGCCGCCTCGATCTTGTGCTCGCGCAGGAGCCGGTGCCGCACGTAGTGCCGGAAGAGCTCGCGTGGGGAGCTCGCGGGCGAGCCCTCGCGCTGATGCTCCGCCGCGACGGGGGCGCCGTGCGCGGGCAGGGCCATGCGGAGCTCGAGCTCGGCGAGGCGGCGGAGCTCGTCGAGGTAGCGCGCCATGTCTCCCTCGGCGGGCTCGATCAGGATCGTCCCTTCGCTCGCCACCATGTCGCCGACGACGGCGAGGCCGAGCTCGGGCGCGTAGAGGCACAGGTGTCCGGGCGCATGCCCCGGCGTGTGGAGGCAGCGCCAGCGCTGCGGCGTCGGCCCGTCGAGCGCGATCGCGTCCCCCTCGTCGAGCCGTCGCGCGAAGGTGAGGTGCGGGAGCCGCTCGGCCGTCGCGGCGTGCGCCCAGAGCGGCAGCCCGAGCTCGCGCGCGAAGCGCTCCGCGCCCCCGACGTGGTCCGCGTGGTGGTGCGTGACGAAGAGCGCGACGAGGCGCGCGCCCGCGCTCGCGAGCCCGCGCGCCCAGGCGAGCCAGGCGTCCTGCTCCGCCCGGATGGGCGTCGCGGGCTCGACGAGCAGGACCTCGCCGGTGCCGAGCGCGTAGCTGTTCGTGTGCGTCGCGGGCGGCAGGGTAGGCGTGCGGGCCGCGACCCACGCGACCCCGGGTGCGACGTCGACGGGCCCGAGCATCGGGTCTCAGCGTAGCAGGGCGACCGGCGCGCGCCCCGCGCTGCCCACGACGAGGACTCGCGCCCCGAGCCGGCTGCCCGCACGCACGACCTCGGTCTCGAGTCCGGCCTCTGCGAGCACCGCGGCGAGCTCGCGCGCCGGGCGCGCCGGGCGCCGTTGGCCCCGTGCGTCCGCGCGTCCGCTCCGCGCGAGCCAGCTCCGGATGCGCCGCGCCCCGTCGACCGAGCGCACGAAGATGCGCCCGCCAGGGCGCAGGAGCGCCGCCGCGTGCCCGAGCAGCGCATCCACCTCGGCCGGCGCGAGCCCCGAGTGCACGTCGAAGAGCAGGATCGTGTCGACGCCCGCCTCGCCCTCGCCCGCGCGCGCACCCGTCGCGGCGGCCCGCGCGAGCAGCAGGAGCTCCTCCGGCGCCGCCGCCTCGAGCTCCGCGCCGAGCGCCGGCTCCGCGCACGCAGCGCGCCACGCGCGGGCCACGACCGCGGGGTCGCAGCCGAAGGAGCGCACCCGCTCGGCCGCCCCGAGCTCGAGCAAGAGGAGCGCGAGCTCCGGATGGCCCATGCCGAGGTCGAGGACGGTCCCGAGCGCGCCCGGCGTCGCGCCGGCCAGGGCGAGCACGCGCTTCGCGCTCGCGTCGCGGAGGAGCTTCACCCGCAGGTAGTGGAAGCGACTGCGGTCGCCGAGGGCGGCGCTCGTGCTCGGGGTGAAGCGCGCCGCGAGCCGCTCGATCGCGTGCCAGGCGGCGGGCGCATCGGACGGCAGCGCGTAGGGGGTGCGCCGCCAGCGTCCGCGGCCGAGGGCACGGCCGGCGCGGATGAGGCCGTACGCGAGGACGGAGGCGACGAGCGCGAGCCCCGCCGCGACGAAGGGCGCGCCGAGCAGGGCATAGCTCACGACCTCGCCGAGGCGCTCGACGTCGAAGGGCATGAAGCGCCCGGTCGCGAGGTAGGAGCCGACCTCGACCTCGGCCGTCACGAGGAACGGAGCGAAGAGCGGGTTCGAGACGTTCGACGCCACCCAGCCGAGCGCGGCGTCGAGCCGGAGCCACAGGCAGAGCACGAGCACGAGCGGGGTGTGCACGCCGAAGAGCGGGAAGGAGCCGACGAAGACGCCGAGCGCGACCGCCGCGGCCGCGCGTGCGGGCGACTGCGTCGGCCCGCGCAGCTCGTGCCACGCCCGCCGGAGCTCCTCCTGCGCGAGCGAGGGCGGCCGTCGCCGGGGTGCGGGCGCGCTCTCGGTCGTCACGAGAGGCGCGTACGCGCACCCCGCCCCCGGGGCAACCGACCCGTGCCGTGATGCCTCGCGCCTCGCGCTGGCGCCCGCGCGCCGGCGGCCCCATGGATCGCTCCGTGCCCCCGTTCACCCCCCATGCCGACCTCGTGCCCGGTCCCGCCCCGGGCCGGCCCCGGCTCCTGTTGGTCCTGCACGGCGCCTTCGGCTCCGGGAACAACTTCCGGCTCTTCGCGAAGAAGCTCGCCGCCGAGCGCCCCGACACGGCCTTCTTGCTGGTCGACGTGCGCGGCCACGGGCGCTCGCGCGGGGCCGAACCGCCGCACGATCTCGCGGCCGCGGCCGCCGATCTCGCGCGCCTCGAGGCCTCGCTCTCCGTCCGGGCCACGGGCGTCATCGGCCACTCGCTCGGCGGCAAGATCGCGCTCGCCTATGCCGCGAGCCGCCCGGGCGAGCTCGAGGAGGTCTGGGTGCTCGACGCCGATCCCGGTCCGCGCTCGCAGGTGGGCTCGGCGACGCTCGGTGTGCTCGCGCTGCTCCGCGAGCTGTCGGGCCCGCACGCCGCGCGCGCCGATTTCGTCGCGGCCCTGTGCGCGCGGGGCCTCGCGCGCAGCGTCGCGGACTGGCTCGCCATGAGCCTCGAGCGGACGGCCGACGGCTATCGCGTCGGGCTCGAGCTCGACGCCATCGAGGCCCTGCTCGCGTCGTACTTCGCGCTCGACCTCTGGCCCGAGGTCGAGCGCCCGGACGGCCGCCGCGCGCTCCACTTCGTCGTGGGCGGCGCCTCCGACGCGGTGAGCCCGGCCGGGCAGGAGCGCCTCGGGGCGCTCGGCGCCGACGGAGGGCTCGCCGTGCGCCTGCACGTTCTGCCCGGCGCCGGCCACTGGCTGCACGTGGACGCGCCCGACGCCCTGCGCACGCTGTTCGCGCGCGAGCGGCCGTAGTAGCGAGCGCACATGACGCAGGGAAATTCGGGCGAGGCCGAGGGCGTGGCGATCGAGATCGACTGGTCGAGCGAGCCGCCGCCCGCGTACGCGAACGGCGCGCAGATCGTGCACTCGGGCCGCGAGTTTGCGCTCGTGTTCACGGACTTCGTGGCGTTCGCGGGGCGCGGCGGCGCCGCACCGGACGCGGCGCGCGCGCGCGTCGTGGCCTCGCTCCGCATGACGCCCGACGTGTTCCTCCAGGTCGCTGCGGCGTTCGCCGCGAACTGGAACAAGTTCGCCGAGCACATGGCCGATCCGGCCTCCCATCCGCCGCGCTTCGCGCTCGTCGGCGCCGACGGCGTGGGGCTCGAGGGCGCGCCGCCCGTGAAGGGCTGACGGCGGCCGTCAGTCGGCGCGCGACAGGCTGAAGTACGCGTTCTCGGCCTTGCCGCGCTTGAAGGCCTTGCCCACGACGACGCCCTTTGCGACGCGGCGGATGTAGTCCTTCATGTGCGCGTAGACGAGCCGCGAGAGGCCGCGGTCGTTCGGCTTGAAGCTCGGCCAGCCGGCCGGGACCGCCTCGGGCGAGGCGGTGTAGTCGAAGTAGAGCTCGCCCGGCACGTCGGTGTCGGGTGCGCCCGCGCGCACCACGAAGAAGCCCGGCCCGGTGAAGAACGACATCGTCTGGTGGTTGTAGCCGACCACCTGACCGGACGGCAGGCGCGCGAAGCGCTTCTGGAAGCGCGTGAAGCTCGGGAGCGAGTTGCGCCCCTCGAAGATGACCGTCGTTTCCGGGGCCACGCTCGCCGGCACGAAGTCCTCGACGGCGAGCGGCGCCGCGCCTTCGCACGCCTCGTAGAGCAGTCCGACGCGCTTGCCGGTCACGGCGAGCACCTCGGCCACGCGCTCGGCCGGGGCGAGGGCGTCGAGGAACGCGGTGATGGCCGGTCCCTTGGCGCCCTGATCGATGAGGGCGCGAAGACTCTGGGTGCGCGGGACGTCGGTCGCGGCGGTGGCTTCGGTCATCGGCTTGCTCCTGACCGCGATTCTATACGCGCTCCAGGCGCCGCCGTCCGGCACTTTCAGCCCTCGTCGATGCGGAGGGCGGCGTGCGCGCGGTGGCGCTCGAGCCCGAGCTCGACGAGGCGGCTCACGAGCGCCTGCGGTGGGTAGCCCGAGATCTCCCACAGGCGCGGGAACATGCTGATCGAGGTCATCCCCGGGATGGCGTTGACCTCGTTCAGCCACACGTTGCGATCCGCGTCGAGGAACATGTCGACGCGCGCCATGCCCTGCATGCCGAGCGCGCGGAAGGCGCGGAGCGCGAGCAGCTGCACGCTCGTCGCCTCGGTCGCGTAGAGGCGCGCCGGGATGCACAGCTCCGCGCCGTCGGGGTCGAGGTACTTGGCGGCGTACGAGTAGAAGCCGTCGGCGTGTCTCACCCCGATTTCCCCGGGGCTCGACGCCATCGGGTCCTCGTTGCCGAGGATCGCCACCTCGATCTCGCGCGGGCGGCCGAGCGCCCGCTCCACGATGACCTTGGTGTCGAAGGCGCAGGCGTGCTCGATCGCCGCGACGAGGCCCTCGTGGTCGGTGGCGCGCCGGACGCCGACCGACGAGCCGAGGCGGGCCGGCTTCACGAAGGCCGGCAGGCCGAGCTCGTCCTCGCACTGCTCGAGGCAGCGCTCGCGCGCGTGGTGCCAGTCGTGCGCCCGGAACGCCCGCCAGGGCACGACCGGGAGCTCGGCGTGCTCGAAGAGCCGCTTCTGCACGTCCTTGTCCATGCTGACCGCGGACCCGAGCACGCCGGCGCCCACGTAGGCGAGGCCCGTCACCTCGAACAGGCCCTGCACGGTCCCGTCCTCGCCGTGGGGCCCGTGCAGCACCGGGAACGCGACCCCGAGCGGCCGCTCGCCGCCGCCCGCGAGCCGGAGCCCGCCCGGACCGAGCCACACCTCGGGGCCGCTTTCGTCGATCCGGACGCTCCGCGCGTCGGCCGGCCCCCCGAGCAGCGCCGCCTCGGTCTGCAGGTGCCAGCGCCCGTTGCGCGCGATGCCGACCGGCACGGGTAGGAAGCGCGTGCGGTCGAGCGCACCGACGACGAAGCGCGCGGACAGGATCGAGATCTCGTGCTCGGAGCTCTTGCCTCCGTAGAGCACGAGGACGGGGAGCTTGTCGGAAGGCGTCACGGCGAGCGGGATCTCACCACAATCCGCGCGGGGCCGAAACTCGGCGGCCCACCGGCGCGTCGGCGGCGGGGCGTGGCTCTCGCGCTGCGCGCGAGGCAACGGGCTCCAGGCTCCAGACTTCAGGTGGGATTCGGTTTTGCCGACCCATCCCGAGGTCGCCCGCTAGGTGACTTCGCGGCGGTCGACGCGGCGCGGATTCCTCCCTGAAGCCCGTAGCCGGTAGTCGGAGCCTTCGCGCTCGCGCGAAATCGAGGCTCAGGCGAGCCAGCTCGTGCCGGCGCCGACGCGCCCGCGGCGGATGGCGTCGTAGCCGAAGCGCTCCCGCACGGCGTCGATGGCGCGGCCCTCGTCCGGCCGCTCGTGCGCGGCGAAAGGCAGCGCGAGCTGGGTCTCGGCCGCGACCAGGTTCGACAAGGCGACGCCGAGCAGGCGCAGGCCGAGCGGGCGGGTCCAGGCGCGCGCGAGGAGCTCCTGCACCGCGCGCTGCACGTCGGCGTCGCGACAGGTCGCGGGGATGGTGCGCGAGCGCAGGAGCGTGGCGAAGTCGGCGTAGCGCAGCTTGAGGGTCACCGTGCGGGCGCGCACCCCGCGCCGGCGCGCGCGCCAGCACACTCGCTCCACGAGCGCGAGCAGCTGCGCCTCGACGCCCCGCCGGTCGCGGACGTCGCGCGCGAAGGTGCGCTCGTTCGAGATGCTCCCGGCCGTCGCTCCCTCCGGGTCGTGCTCCTGGAACGCCGGCCGATCGCGCCCGAGTGCCGCGGCGCGCGCGCCGTCGATGCCGTGCCGCACCATGTCCGCGAGCCCGACGAAGGGATGGTGCGAGCCCTCGGGCGCGACGCGCAAGAGCTCGCCGAGCGTGCGCACGCCGCCGGCGAGCAGGCGCGCCTCGGCCACCGGCCCGATGCCCGGGTACTTCCGCGCCGCGAGCGGCGCGACGAAGGCGAGCTCTTGCCCGGCGCGCACCAGGCAGACCCCGGCCGGCTTGGCGCGGCCGCTCGCGATCTTCGCGATGGCGCGCGTCGTGCCGATGCCGGCTGAGGCGGGCAGGCCGATCTCGCGCTCGATGCGCAGGCGCATCTGGTGCGCGACGCGCTCGATGGTGGCGTCCGCGTCGGCGTCGCCGGGGTCGTGGTAGAGCCGCTCGCAGCCACCGAAGTCGAGGAAGAACTCGTCGATGCTGGCCGTTTGCACGCGCGGCGTGAAATCGTCGAGCAGCGCGCGCACGCTGCGGGCATAGGGCCCGTAGATGCCGTGGCGTGTCGGCAGGAAGATCGCGTGCGGCGCGCGCCGCACCGCCTCGTACATGGGCATGCCGGAGCGCACGCCGAGGGCGCGCACCTCGTAGCTCGCGGCCGTCACGACCCCGCGCTCACCCTTGCGTCCGCCGACCACGACGGGCTTGCCGACGAGGCTCGGATCGAGCAGCCGCTCGACCGACACGAAGAACGTGTCGAGATCGAGGCAGCAGGTGCGTGGAGCCGGGTTGCCCATGCGCCATCCCCGCGGTTGCGGTCTCGCGATACTGAACAACAGTACAGCTTCGGGGCGCGCCGATCAAGGGACACACTTCTAGAGGGCGCCGAGCGGGAGCGCGGTGACGCCCTCGCCCAGGGGGAGCTGCACGTCCCCCGCATGGACGACCCACCCAGGAGCCACGCGCAGTCCCAGATCCCGGCGCAGCGCCGCGATGCCCGCCGCCATCGCCGGGCGGGGCGTGCTCGACGCCTTCGCTTCGATCGGGACGAGCCGGCCCTCTGCCTCGACCACCAGATCGACCTCCTCGCCCTTGGCGGTCCGGTAGAACCAGATCCGCGGCTCGGTGCCCCGATGGCTGAGCGCCCGCACGATCTCGCTTACCACGGCCGTCTCGAAGATCGCCCCCGCGAACGGGCCGGTCGCGGCCAGCCTCGGCGAGGTCATGCCGGTCAGCTGACAGAGCATGCCGACGTCGGAGAAGTAGATCTTCGGCGTCTTGACGAGCCGCTTGCCGACGTTCGCAAAGTACGGGCGCAGGACGAGGATCTGGTAGGTCGCCTCGAGGATCGAGATCCACGCCTTCACGGTGTTGAGCGCGACACCGAGATCTCGCGACGCGTCGGCCATGTTGAGGAGCTGCCCGCTCCGCGCCGCGAGCACCTGCAGGAAGGCCTGGAACTCCGTCAGGCTTCCCACCTGTCGCAAGGCGCGCACGTCGCGGCGCGGAGTAGGTCTGCAGGTAGCTCGCGTGCCACAGGGAGACGTCGCGCCGCGGGTGCGTCGCGACCTCGGGGTACCCGCCGCGTAGCAGGCGCGACCACAGCGAGAGGCCGCTCGGCCCGACGCGCGCCGGGGGCGTCCTTCGCTCCCACGGCAGCGCCCTGTCGGGGTCACCGGCGAGCTCGCGCAGCGAGCAAGGCAGCAGGCGGAGCATCGCCGCGCGTCCGGCGAGCGACTCGCCGATCGACGCCGAGAGCGACAGGTTCTGCGAGCCCGTCAGGAAGAAGCGTCCCTTGCGGTCACGATGCGCGTCGACGATCTCCTTCACGTAGGGCATCAGTCCCGGAGCTAGCTGCACCTCGTCGAAGATGACCGGTGGGGGATGCAAGGCGAGGAATCCGCGGGGGTCGCGCTCTGCGCTCGCCCGGACGTCCGGCGGCTCCAGGGAGACGTACTCGGCCACGCGCTCGAACCCGCGCCGCAGCAGCGTGGTCTTGCCCGACTGACGCGGCCCGGTGAGCACCACGACGGGGAACTGCCTGGCCGCCTTCGCCAGATGAGCCGCCAGGGATCGCGGAAGAAACGCGCGTGCCACGGTGCAATCATGCATCGTGAATGCATAATTGTCCAATGGCATCGGCCTGCCTACCCGCCCCCCACGCACCCGCGGGGCGCGAACGGGGGCACGCCCACGGCGGCGGGCCTTGCCGGCGCAGCCGCGCGGCCCGACAATACCGGGCGTGGTCGCCGTGAAGGTGCGGGCGTTTCGGCAGGGCTCGATCGCGCTCGCCGCGGTCCTGGTCCTTGGCGGCTGCGGTGCCACCAACGTGCGGGCGACCGAGCAATGCGGGAGCGTGCCGCACGCGCTCCTCGGCAACGAGGTGCCGTTCGCCGGCGACATCAACTGCTCGACCTGCTGCTCGAACGGCGGCGCGAAGCACGGGTCGTACGCGAACGGCGCGTGCACCTGCTACGGGCAGGAGGCGCCCGAGGCGGAGTCGGCGGGGCCGGCTGGCGAGCCCGCGGCGGAGTCCTCGGACGGCAAGTGGGACCCCTACAAGAGAAAGTCCCAGCCGGCGGAGTGACTGTCGCGACGTCTCCGGGCTGCTCGACCAGGGCAGCTGGTCGATGCAGGCGCTGCTCGCCAAGGCCGACGGCACCTGCACGCCGTCCGGGGGTCTACCGACCGGCAGCCTGACACCGACGGGGCCGGTCACCTTCTGCTGTCGCCGAGGCGCCCGCTGGCCGTCACGCGGCGCGCGCGCCCCGCCGCCGGAGCGCCAGCACATAGCCCGGCGACCTGCCGCGTTCCGGCTGGCACGCGGGCGACGCGGGAGATGCGTCGAGGGAGGCGAGCTCGAAGTGCGCGCGCGCGAGCGCGACGATCTCCTCGGGGCGCGCGTCGTCGTGGCTGATCCGGCCGCCGTACGGAGGCACGTGGTCCGTCGTGTGGAGCGTGTCCGCGGCCACGAGCAAGAGCCCGCCGGGTCGCAGCGCGGCCGCGGCCTGGCGCAGGAGCGCGCGATTGCGGCGCGTCAGCCCCTGCCGGAATGCGAACACGTCCACCATCATCACCCGATCGAATTGCTCGCGCGGCAGCATCAAGCGACGCTGCAACGTGAAGCGCACCGACACGTTCGTGGCGTCGCGCCGCGCGCGCTCGTAGAGCAGCCGCACGCACGCATCGGCGCGCGCGTCGGTGGCGAGCACGTGGCCGTGCGGGCCGACGACGCGCGCGAGCTTGAAGGTGAAGTAGCCGGCGCCGGCCCCGACGTCGGCAATGCGCTGCCCCGGTGCGGCGCCGAGGCGCGCCAGGATGAGCGCCGTCAGCGGCAGCCCGTCGCGGACCGCGTTCTCCGTCGCGGCCCACGGGAAGGACCACTTGCGCCCGAGCGGCGACCGGAGTGCCGCGGCCCCGACGGCGCCGCCGAACAGAAGTGCCATGGCACGGAGCTCGCCCCTCATCCCACGGTCACGCACCGCGCCCTCCCCACCTCGCCCCGCAGGGCCGCGCGTCCCCAGCTGGCGCGCGCCTCCATCGTCCGCCGGGCGCGCGGCGCCGGTCAAGGGCCGGCGCGCGCCCGTGGCCGGGTGCGGGCTTTCGCGCCGGGGCCGCGCGTCAGCGCGGGGCCTCGACCCGCCCCTTTCGCTGGAGCGCCCGCGCAGCGAGCCAGCACAGCGAGGCCCAGGCCGCGCCCGCCGCCCAGCCGGCGAGCACGTCGGTTGGCCAGTGGACGCCCACGTACACGCGACTCGTGCCGACGAGGAGCGTGAGCAGCACGGCCCACGCGAGCACGTGGGCCCGCTGCACGAGGTTGTCCTGAAAGCGCGCGAGCAGCGCCCCGAGCGTCAGGTACACGGCGGCGGACAGCATCGAGTGCCCGCTCGGAAAGCTCGCGCTCGCCACGTGCGACAGGTGCGGCACGAGGTCGGGGCGCGGCCGGTCGAAGGAGCTCTTCAGCACGGTGGAAAGAGCGAGCGCGCCCAGCACCGACACGGCCACGAAGCCGCCGGCGCGCGCCTTCTTCTGCAGCACGAGGTGGGCGACGACGGCGACGGACAGGAGCGTCAGCAAGGCGACGCCGCCGAGCGCGGTGAGGTCGCGCGCGATCTCCTCGACCCAGCGCGGGCCGATCGGATCCGACGGGTCGTCCGGATTGCGGAACGCGAGCAGCAGCGTCTGGTCGAGCGAGCGCGTGCTCCCGTCCGAGACCTCGCCGGCGACCACCACGAAGACGAGGAGCCCACCGGCCAGCACGCACACCGAGAGCAGCGTGCCGAGCTCGTGGCCGCCGAGCCACCGGGCTGCGCTGCGCCAGCGGCCTTCGCGTTCCATGACGGCACGGTAGCCTCACCCGGCCGGGTGGTCGATCTCAGGGTAGTCCGACGACCTCGCCGTCGAGGTCCCACGCGGGGGAGATCTCGAGCCCGAGGAACGCGAGCGCCGTCGGCGCCGTGTCCATGTGGGTCGCGGCCGGAAGCTCGCCCGGCACGACCCCGGCGCCCCAGGCGACGAGGAAGACCGTCTGGTTCGCGGCGTTCTGCGCGCCGTGGTCGGTGCCCTCGCCGCCGTGGTCGCTCGTCACGAGGACGAGCCACTCCTCGTCGGTGCGCGCCTCGATCGCCGCCACGAGCTCCGCGAGCTCGGCGTCCTTCTCCTCGATCGCGGCGATGTACTCGGGGACGCCGGGGTCGAAGCCGTAGGTGTGACCGGCGTGGTCGACGTCGTCGAAGTGCGCGAAGTACACGTCGCGCGCGCCACCCACGATGAGCTCGAGGGTGCGCGCCGTGACGGTCGTGTCGCTCGGGTACCAGATGGCCGGTCCCTCGGCCTCGTCCTCGACGAGCGTCAAGAGGCCGAGCCAGTTGGCGACGACCTGGGTGCTGGCGCCGACGCCGGAGCGCGCCCGGGCGAGGAAGGTGGGGTAGGCGGCGCTCGGCCCCGAGGCCGTCGCGTTGTCGAGCGTCCCGTGCTTGTCGGCCTCGACGCCCGTGAGCACGGACGCCCAGCCGGGCGAGGACACCGCGACGGCGGTGAGCTGGGTGCTCGCCTGGAAGCTGTAGGCGCCCTCGGCGGCCAGCCGGTCGAGGGTCGGGGTGTCGGCCGCGACCACGGCGTCGGCGCGCGCGCCGTCGATGCCGACGACGAGCACGCGGCGCGCGGGCGCGCCGGTCGTCGGCTCCGGGGTCGACTCGTCCGCGCCGCCGCAAGCAGCGAGCAGCGAGACGGCGGCGGCAAGGACGCAATGCGACGGGCGCACGGTGCGAGCGTACCCGGCACTCCCCGCGCCGACGAGGGGTTTGGGACGCGTTCGGTCTCGACAGCGACCCGCCGCGCGTGGTTCCGTGCGCGCCATGGAGCCTCGTGAGCTGATGCTGATGGGCATCCCGGCTCTCGTGGCGGCGCTCGGCGGCGTGCTCGCGGCGCTGTGGAAGCCGTCGCGTGCTGCACGGGGCCTCATCCAGCACTTCGCGGCGGGCGTGATCCTGGCCGCGCTCGCCGTGGAGCTCTTGCCGGAGATCGAGCGCGAGCACGCGCCGCCCTGGGTCCTCGCGCTGTCGTTCGCGCTCGGCAGCCTCGTGATGTACGGCCTCAAGCTCGCGACCGAGCACCTCGAGGCGCAGGCCAAGCGCGCGGGGCGCGCCGGCAGGGGCAAGGGGCTCGTCATCGCGACCTTCATCGACGTCGCGGTCGACGGCTTCATCATCGGCGCCGGCTTCGCCGCCGGCGGGTCGACCGGGCTCGTCCTCAGCATCGGCCTCTCGGTCGAGCTCCTGTTCCTCGGCCTCGCGCTCGCCTCGGACGCCACGAAGGGCAAGACGATCATCGTGCTCTCGTCGGCGCTCGGGCTCGTCGTGATGGCGACGGCCGTGCTCGGCAAGCTCCTGCTCGGCGGCGCGTCGCACGCCGTCATCGGCGCCGTGCTCGCCTGCGCCGCGGCGGCCCTGCTCTACCTCGTCACCGAGGAGCTGCTGGTCGAGGCGCACGAGGTGCCCGAGAAGCCCTTCTCGGTGCTGGTGCTCTTCGGCGGCTTTCTCGCCTTCTGGTGCGTGCAGCTCTTCGGGACCTGACTCGGCCGGCTGAGAGCCCCTCGATTCCGGTTGGATTTCCCAGAGGATTCACAAGAAGAACAGAAGGGAAGAAGGCGGCGCTGGGGACAGCGCCGCGGGGACGGCACGCTTGGCTTCTGGTCTTCTGGTCTTCTTGTGACCCCTGCTGCTCCTGCCTGCGGGGCCGAGTTTTCACTCACTCGTGGCGGCGGCCGCCCGCCCTACCGCCTTCCTCCTACGAGAACATCGTCGTAGGTGCCCGTGATCACCTGAGAGATCCCCTCGATTCCGGTTGGATTTCCCAGAGGATTCACAAGAAGAACAGAAGGGAAGAAGGCGGCGCTGGGGACAGCGCCGCGGGGACGGCACGCTTGGCTTCTGGTCTTCTGGTCTTCTGGTCTTCTGGTCTTCTGGTCTTCTTGTGACCCCTGCTCCTGCCTCGCACGTCGACCGCGTGCTACGTAGGGGCGTGCATCGAGCGGTTCTCACCTCGCGTCATCGCGGGTGGGCCGTCATCCCGGGCAGGCCGAAGAGCGCCGGAGGCGCACGGGACGAGCGCCCGCTCCGCGCCGAGCTCTTCAGCGTGGGCCAGCTCGAGCGGCACGCGCGCGGGCTCGCCGGCTCCCGCGAGATCGGCGCGGTGCGCGGGCGCGACCAGCTCCTCGCGCGGCTCGCCGACAACGAGACCGCCCTGCGCAAGGCGTACGCGCTCGTGACCGACGCGGTCACGCGCGGCCGGCGCATCACGCCCGCGGCCGAGTGGTTCATCGACAACTACCACCTCGTCGAGGAGCAGGTGCGCACGGCGCGGCGCCACCTGCCGCGCGGCTACAGCCGCGAGCTGCCCCGGCTCGTGAACGGCCCGACCGCCGGGGTGCCGCGCGTGTACGACCTGGCGCTCGAGCTCATCTCGCACTCGCACGGGCGCGTCGACGGCGAGAGCCTGCGCGCCTTCGTCGCGGCCTACCAGGCGGTGCGGGAGCTCACGCTCGGCGAGCTGTGGGCCATCCCCATCATGCTGCGCCTGGCGCTGCTCGAGAACCTGCGCCGCCTGGTCGGCAGCGTGACCGCGGGGCGCACGGAGCGCGAGCGCGCCCGCCACTGGGCCGAGCAGCTCATCGAGACCGCGGCGAGCGAGCCGGCCAGGGTGGTGCTCGTTCTCGCCGACATGGTGAGGGAGAGCCCGCCGCTCACCGACGCCTTCGTGTCGGAGCTCGCGACGCGCTTGCAGGGTCAGGGCCCGGCACTCGTCTTCCCGATGGCGTGGCTCGAGCAGCGCCTGGCGGAGCGCGGCCAGACGCTCGAGCACGTGTTCGAGCTCGTCGCCCAGAGCCAGGCGACCGACCAGGTCGCCGTCGGCAACAGCATCGGCAGCCTGCGCTTCCTCGGCGCCACCGACTGGCGCGACTTCGTGCAGGCGATGAGCGTGGTCGAGCGCACGCTCGCCCTCGACCCCGCCGGCGTCTACACGGCCATGGATTTCGCGACCCGCGACGGCTACCGGCACGTCGTCGAAGCCGTCGCGCGCCGCAGCCCGCTCGACGAGGCGGAGGTCGCGCGGGCGGCGGTCGCGCTCGCGACGAGCGCGGCGAGCGGGCGCCGCGCCCACGTGGGCTACTACCTCGTCGGCGCGGGCCGTGCTCGACTCGAGCAGAAGGTGGGCATGCGTCGGGGGGCGCGGCTCGTCGTGCGGCGCCTCCTCGGGCGGCGGCGCCTCGCCGTCTACCTCGCCGCCGTCGCGCTCTTCACGGCCGGTCCCGGTGTGCTCGTCGCGTGGCTCGCGCCGGCCGTCGGGCCGGTGTGGTTGCGCGCCGGGCTCCTCGTGCTCGCGGTCGTCGCGCTGAGCCAGCTCGCGATCGCGCTCGTGCACTGGGCGGCGACCCTCATCGTGCCGCCGCGCCGCCTGCCCAGGCTCGACTTCGGCAAGGGCATCGCCCCCGACGCACGCACCCTGTGCGCCGTGCCGACGCTGCTCACCTCCCCGGCCGAGATCGACCACCTGCTCGAGGCGCTCGAGGTGCGCTACCTCGCCAACCGGGACCCGGAGCTCGGCTTCGCGCTCGTCACCGACTTTCGCGACGCCCCGGCGGAGCGCCAGGACGGCGATGCGGCGCTGCTCGCGCGCGCGCGCGACGGCATCGTCGCGCTCAACCTGCGCCACGCCGCGCCGGGGGTGCCCGGGCCCTTCCACCTGTTCCACCGGCCGCGGCGCTGGAACCCGCGCGAGGGGGTGTGGATGGGCTGGGAGCGCAAGCGCGGCAAGCTCGAGGAGCTGAACGCGGCGCTGCGTGGCGACACCGCGCGCTTCGACTGCATCGTCGGGGCTGCGACCCAGCTCGCGAGCGTGCGCTACGTCATCGTGCTCGACAGCGACACCGAGCTGCCGCGCGACGCGGCGCGCGAGCTCGCCGCCACCATGGCGCACCCGCTCAACCGGCCGCGCTTCGACGTCGCCCGCGGTCGCGTCGTGGAGGGCTACGCGATCTTGCAGCCGCGCGTGGCCATCACCATGGCGAGCGCCCGGAGCTCGCGCTTCGCACGCCTCCACGCCGGCGAGCCGGGCATCGACCCCTACACGCGCTCCGTCTCGGACGTCTACCAGGACGTCTTCGACGAGGGCTCCTTCGTGGGCAAGGGCATCTACGACGTCGACGCGTTCCGGCAGGCCACGGCCGGGCGGCTGCCCGAGAACCGCGTGCTCAGTCACGACCTGCTCGAGGGGGCGCTCGCGCGCGCCGGCCTGGTGAGCGACGTGCTCCTGTTCGAGGACTACCCGTCGACCTACGCCGCCGACGTGAGCCGTCGCGCGCGCTGGATGCGCGGCGACTGGCAGATCGCGGCGTGGCTGGGTCGGCGCGTCCCCGGCGGCGCGGGGCGCCGCACGCCGAGCTCGCTCTCGTGGCTGTCGCAGTGGAAGATCCTCGACAACCTGCGCCGCAGCCTGGTGCCGCTCGCGCTCTGCGCCCTCTTCGTCCTGGGCGCCGCCCTGCCGGGCATGGTGTGGCTGTCGTCGGCCGTCGTCGGGGCGGTGCTCGTCCTGCCCGGCCTCATCGCCGCCGGCGCCGAGCTCGGGCGGCGGCCGAGCGAGGTGCCGCGGCGCCACCACCTCTGGGAGATCGTGGCGACGCTCGGACGGCAGCTCGGACGCGAGGCCTTCGCCCTCGCCTGCCTGCCCTACGACGCGTACCTCGGGGGGGTCGCGATCGCGCGGACGAGCGTGCGGCTCGTCACGCGTCGCAAGCTGCTCGAGTGGCGCACCGCCGCCGACGCGCAGGCGAGCGCGCGCCGGTGCCTCGGCGGGGCGTACCTCTCCATGTGGGCCGCACCCGCGGCCGCGGCGGCGAGCGCGGCGGGCGTCGGCCTGCTCGCGCCGGGCGCGCTCCCGGTGGTGTCGCCAGTGCTCGCCCTCTGGGCGCTCGCGCCCGTGTTCACGTGGTGGGCGAGCCAGCCCCTGCGGCGCACGCCGCACCGGCTCGTGGCCGACGACGTGGCTTTCCTGCGCGGGGTCGCGCGCCGTACGTGGCGCTTCTTCGAGACCTTCGTCGGTGTCGAGGACCACTACCTGCCGCCCGACAACTTCCAGGAGGATCCGCCTCGGGGTGCGGCGCACCGCACCTCGCCGACCAACATCGGCCTGTGCCTGACCGGCACGCTCGCCGCGTACGACTTCGGCTACCTGTCCGCGCCGGAGCTCATCCTGCGCACGCGGCGCACGCTCGCCGCGCTCTACAAGCTCGAGCGCCACCGCGGCCACTTCTACAACTGGTACGACACCCGCACGCTCGAGCCGCTGCGGCCGAGGTACGTGTCCACGGTCGACAGCGGCAACCTGGCGGGCCACCTCTGCACGCTCGCTGCGGGTCTCGCCGAGGTCGGCCGGCAGAGCGTCTACCGGCCCGTGACCTTCGCGGGTCTCGCGGACACCCTCGCGCTCGCGGCCGGCGCCGCCGAGGGCACGCCGGCCGTCGAAGCCCGGACGGCCGCGCTCGGGGCGGAGCTCGCTGCGGTGCCCGCGACGCTCGGCGGCGCGCGCGAGCTGCTCCTGCGGCTCGTCGGCGGCGCAGAGGAGCGCGAGCCCACGGGGTCGCCGGCCGACGACGAGCGCGCCTTCTGGGCGCTGGCCTTCGAGTCCGAGTGCCGCCGCGCCCTCGAGGCGCTCCTCGAGCTCGCCCCGTGGGCGGCGTTGCCCGCCCTCGAGGGCGAGACGGGCGAGCGCGCCCTCGGCCTCGCGCGGCTCGAGCGCGGTCCGACGCTCGTCGAGACGGCGGCGCTCGAGGGCACCCTCGTGCCCGTGCTCGAGCGCGCGCTCGCCGCGGCGCAGGGCGACGCCTCGCCCGGCGGGCGCGCGGCGCGCCTCGCCGAGCTCTGCGACGCGGTGCGGCTCGGGTCCGCGCGCGCGGCCGAGCGCCTCGCCGAGCTCCGCGAGCTCGCCGATCGCTGCGGCGAGCTCGCCGACCTCGACTACGAGTTTCTCTACGACCGCGACCGCCACCTGCTCACCATCGGGTACAACGTCGGCGACCACCGCTTCGACCCGAGCTTCTACGATCTGCTCGCCTCGGAGGCGCGCCTCGGGAGCTTCGTCGCCATCGCGCAGGGCAAGCTGCCCCAGGAGCACTGGTTCAGCCTGGGCCGTCTGCTCACCACCACGGCGGGCAAGCCGGCCCTGTTGTCGTGGAGCGGCTCGATGTTCGAGTACCTCATGCCGCTGCTCGTCATGCCCACCTACGAGCGCACCATCCTCGACGAGACCTACCGCGGCGTCGTCGCGCGGCAGATCGAGCACGGCCGCGAGCACCGCGTGCCGTGGGGCGTGTCCGAGTCCGGGTACCACAAGACCGACGCGCAGCAGAACTACCAGTACCGCGCCTTCGGCGTGCCCGGGCTCGGCTTCAAGCGCGGCCTCGCCGAGGACCTCGTCATCGCCCCGTACGCGAGCGCCATGGCGCTGATGGTCGAGCCCGAGGCCGCGTGCCAGAACCTGCGCCGCCTCGCGAGCGAGGGTGAGCTCGGCCCGTACGGCTTCTACGAGGCCATCGACTTCACCCCCGCGCGCCTGCCCCGCGACGAGGAGCGCGTGACGGTGCGCTCGTACATGGCCCACCACCAGGGCATGGCGTTCCTGTCGCTCGCCTACCTCTTGCTCGACCGGCCGATGCAGCGGCGCTTCGCCTCGGATCCGGCGTTCCGCGCGACCCTGCTCCTCCTGCAGGAGCGGGTGCCGCGCACGCCGGCCATCTACCCCCACCCGGCGGAGGTCGTGGCGCAGGGCGAGACACCGGGCGCGGCGGCACCGAACGTGCGCGTGATCTCGACGCCGGACACCCGCGCCCCCGCGGTGCAGCTCCTGTCGAACGGCAGCTACCACGTGGCCGTCACCAACGCGGGCGGCGGCTACAGCCGCTGGCGCAACCTCGAGGTGACGCGCTGGCGCGAGGACCCGACCTGCGATCCGTGGGGGAGCTTCTGCTACGTGCGGGACGTCACGAGCGAGGGCGGTGCGTTCTGGTCGGTGACCCACCAGCCCACGCGGAAGCGCGCGAGCCGCTACGAGGTCGTCTTCTCGCTCGGGCGCGCCGAGGTGCGCCGCCGCGACGGCGACATCGAGACCCACGTCGCCATCAGCGTGTCGCCCGAGGACGACATCGAGCTCCGGCGCGTCAGCCTCACGAACCGCGGCCGCGCCGCGCGCACCATCGAGCTCACGAGCTACGCCGAGGTCGTGCTGGCGCCGCCGGGCGCCGACGCCGCTCACCCCGCCTTCTCGAACCTGTTCGTGCAGACCGAGCTCCTGCGCTCGCGTCACGCCATCCTGTGTACGCGCCGGCCCCGCTCGGGCGGCGAGCAGCCGCCCTTCATGCTGCACCTCATGACGGTGGAGGGCACCGAGGTCGGCGCGACCTCGTACGAGACTTCGCGCGGCGAGTTCCTCGGGCGCGGTCGCCAGGCGTCGGACCCGGCGGCCATGCACCGGCACGCCCTGCACGACAGCGAAGGCTCGGTGCTCGACCCGGTCGTGGCGATCCGCCGCACCGTCGTGGTCGAGCCGGAGGAGACCGTCCGCATCCACGTCGTCACCGGCGTCGCCGAGACGCGCGCGGGCGCCCTCGGGCTCGTCGACAAGTACCGCGAGCGCCACGCGGCCGACCGCCTCTTCGAGCTGTCGTGGACGCACAGCCAGGTGTTGCTGCGCCGGCTCGACGCCACCGAGGCCGACACCCAGCTCTTCGAGCGCCTCGCCTCGAACGTCCTCTACTCGAACCGCGCCCTCCGGGCGCCGCCGAGCGTGCTCGCGCGCAACGGCCGCGGCCAGTCCGCGCTCTGGGCCTACAGCATCTCGGGCGACCTGCCGATCGCGCTCGTGCGCATCGCCGATCGCGAGCACCTCGAGCTCGTGCGGCAGATGGTGCAGGCGCACGCCTACTGGCGGCACAAGGGGGTGGCCGTCGACCTCGTCATCTGGAACGAGGATCCGTCGGGCTACCGCCAGGTGCTCGAGGACGACATCGCGGGCGTCGTCGCGGCCCACTCGGACGCCGGCCTGCTCGACAAGCCGGGTGGCATCTTCGTGCGGCGCAGCGAGCAGCTGTCCGAGGAGGACAAGATCCTCATGCAGACGGTCGCGCGGCTCATCGTCTCCGACGCGGCCGGGAGCCTCGCCGATCAGGTGAACCGCCGTCTACCCGCGGACGTGGTGGCGCCCGAGCTCCGGCCCGAGCGCGCCCGCGACTCCGAGCCCGTCCCCGACGCCGCGCCCGCACCCGCCCTCGAGCGCCCCGATCTGCGCGACTGGAACGGCAGCGGCGGCTTCACGCGCGACGGGCGCGAGTACGTCATCGTCACGACTGCCGAGACGCGCACGCCGGCGCCCTGGGTGAACGTGCTGGCGAACCCGTACTTCGGCACCGTGGTGAGCGAGAGCGGCGGCGCCTACACGTGGTGCGAGAACGCGCGCAGCTACCGCCTGACGCCCTGGCACGACGACCCGGTGAGCGACCCGAGCGGCGAGGCGCTCTACCTGCGCGACGAAGAGGACGGGCGCTTCTGGTCGCCGACACCTCTGCCCGCGGGTGGGGCCGGGCCGTACACGACACGTCACGGCTTCGGGTACACGGTCTTCGAGCACGAGTCGCACGGCATCGCGAGCGAGCTCCACACCTACGTCGCCCTCGACGCGCCGCTCAAGTTCCTGGTCGTCAAGCTGCGCAACCGCTCCGGTCGCCCGCGGCGGCTGTCCCTGACCGCGCTGTTCGAGCTCGTGCTCGGCGAGCGCCGCGCGGTGAACCTCCCGCACGTCGTCGTCGAGGTGGACGCGGGCAGCGGCGCCCTGTTCGCGCGCAACGTCTACGCGAGCGAGCTCGCGGCGCGCGTGGCCTTCCTCGACGCGAGCGAGGAGAAGCGCTCCGTCTCGGCCGATCGCGTCGAGCTTGTCGGCCGGAACGGCAGCCTCGCCGCGCCGGCGTGCCTGGGCCGGGAGCACCTCTCGGGGCGCGTCGGCGCCGGGCTCGACGCCTGCTTCGGCATGCAGGTGGCGGTCGAGCTCGCCGTCGACGAGGAGCGCGAGGTGGTGTTCACGTTCGGCTCGGGCCGCGACCTCGGCGACGCACGCACGCTCGTGCACCGTTTTCGCGGCAGCGGCGCGGCGCGCGCGGCCGAGGAGGCGGTCTGGTCCTACTGGAACCGCACGCTCGGCGCGGTGCACGTGCAGACCCCCGACCCCGCGCTCGACGTCCTCGCGAACGGCTGGCTCGTCTATCAGGTGCTCGCGTCGCGCATGTGGGGGCGCAGCGGCTTCTACCAGTCGGGCGGCGCGTTCGGCTTCCGCGACCAGCTGCAGGACGCAATGGCGCTCGTGCACACCGAGCCCGCGATCCTGCGCGAGCAGATCGTGCGCTCGGCGGCGCGGCAGTTCCGCGAAGGGGACGTGCAGCACTGGTGGCACCCGCCGGCCGGCCGGGGCGTGCGCACGCGCATCTCGGACGACTACCTGTTCCTGCCGGCGGCCGTGTGCCGCTACGTCGCGGCGGTCGGCGACACCGGCGTGCTCGACGAGAAGGTCGAGCTGCTCGAGGGGCGCGCGGTCAAGCCGGACGAGGACAGCTACTACGATCTGCCGCTCCGCTCGGCGGAGTCGGCGACCGTCTACGAGCACTGCGCGCGCGCCATCCGCCACGGCCTCAGCTTCGGCGAGCACGGCCTGCCGCTCATGGGTAGCGGTGACTGGAACGACGGGATGAACCTGGTCGGCGCCGAGGGCAAGGGCGAGAGCGTGTGGCTCGCGTTCTTCCTCTACGACGTGCTCGTGCGCTTCGCCGCGCTCGCCCACGCGCGCGCGGACGCCGCGTTCGCCGAGCTCTGCACGACCGAGGCGGCGCGGCTCCGCGCCAGCATCGAGCTCCACGGCTGGGACGGCGCGTGGTACCGGCGCGCCTACTTCGACAGCGGCGAGCCGCTCGGCTCGGCGTCGAGCCCGGAGTGCCAGATCGACTCCCTGCCGCAGAGCTGGGCCGTGCTGTCCGAGGCCGCCAGCCCCGAGCGCGCGCGGCAGGCCCTGGCGGCGCTCGACCGCCGGCTCGTGCGCCGCGACCTCGGGCTCATCCAGCTCTTCGACCCGCCCGTCGACACCTCCGCGCTCGAGCCCGGCTACGTGAAGGGGTACGTGCCGGGCGTGCGCGAGAACGGCGGCCAGTACACCCACGCCGCCGTCTGGGCGGTGATGGCGTTCGCGGCCGCGGGCGAGACCGAGCGCGCCTGGGAGCTCTTCGACCTCATCAACCCCGTGCGCCACGGCCACGACCGCGCGAGCATCGCGACCTACAAGGTGGAGCCCTACGTGGTCGCCGCCGACGTCTACGCGAGCCCCGCGCACGCGGGCCGCGGCGGCTGGACCTGGTACACGGGCTCGGCCGGCTGGATGTACCGGCTCATCGTCGAGTCGCTCCTCGGCCTGCGCCTCGAGGTCGACAGGCTCCGCATCGAGCCCGTCATGCCGGCGTCGTGGAACGCGTTCGACGTCCACTACCGTCACCGGAGCACGATGCACCACATCCACGTCCGCAACCTCGGCGGCGGCGGCCGGCACGTGCGCCGCGTCACCTGCGACGGCGTCGAGCAGGCCGACCAATCGATCCCGCTCCGGGACGACGGGCGGGAGCATCGGGTCGAGGTCGAGGTCGGGGAGGCTTGAAGACAGGGGACCTGTCGCTCGCCCCGAGGGCGCTCCCGCCGCGGCGGGGCGGTCGACGAGGGAGCCCCGCGGGGCGCCAGCAGCGTCGTGCCCTGCTACACCGGATCGCCCGACATGCTCGACGTGGGCGCGTGCCATGCCGAGGTGCAGAACTGCACGGAGCGGCGACGCGCGCTCTTGCCAGGCGCCTGCCGCCTACCGGTGCGCGTCGAGATCGTCCAAGAATGCGAGCTCGACGGCGGTGTCGACCCCCCGATCGTGGTCCAAGACTGCCACACCGTCTTCGTGCGCGGAGAGATAGACTCGGTAGATCGGGCTCGGGCCCGCTGGTGCCGTTCCAGTGCAGACCAGCGGAATCCCCATGCGCACCGCGACCTGGGCGAGCGCGTGCTCGGTGGCTCGGGCGTCCGAGACCGCGAATCCCGGCGGAAGCCACTTCTTTGGGAGCAGTCGGTGGAGGATCTTCCGGACGGCAAGCCCGCGTGCGTGGGCGTCGCGCAGCCATGCGAGAAGTGCGTTCAGCACGCTCTCGGGCGTGACGAAGGGCCCTCCATGGGCGAGCACGACGCTTCCAGGGCGCTCGCGGGCGTACGGGCGCGTGGAACCCAGGTAGTTGATCTCCACGTCCATACCGGCCCGATTCCCAAGACCCCCTAGACGCGTGACGAACTCGTGACCCAGGGCAGCCTCAACGAAAACGCACACCGGCGCCGAGAAGGGGGTGAGTTTCTTGAGCCGATCCAGCGCGTCAATGCCCCAGCTCAGGTTCTTCGGGAGCGCGACCTCCGGCAGGGTGTTCCGTTCGTCGAAATACGCAGCCAGCGGCGGCATCAGCGTGATCCCACCGACGGCGACGTGGAGCTCCGCGTCGCCTCCGATCCAGGGACCGAAGCGGTTCTTGGTGACGCGGAGCGCGCGACACCCGCTCGGCATGGGCTCCGTCCCGATCTCGAGGACGAGGTCGACTGCGAAAGACCACACAGACGGCGCCGGCCCCGTCGTCTCCTCGATGAGCACGAGCGAAGTGCCGGTCTCCGCCGCGTACTTGCAGAGCGAGTCGGCGAGCCAGCGCGGCGCCTGCGTGCCGCCGAGGCCATAGCCGTCGGAGAGCGAGTCGACCACGAGCACACGCACGCGCGGAGAAACCCTGGTCGCGGCCTCGTGGAGCTCGACCACCCCCAGTTCGAAACGCTTCCTCGTCTGCTCGGGGTCGAGGCGGTCGCCGAGATCGAGCATGCTCGCGAAGATCTGGGGACGCGGATGGCCCTCGGAACGCACCGGCCAAGGCACGATCCGCACATCGGCGGGCGGGTGGTTGGAATGGATTCCCTCGTGCTGCGCGGCGAGCTCGGTCGGGAGCAGCTCGACGCACGCGTACACCACGTCTGCCTTCCAGTGCTGCGCGAGCTGCGTCGCGAGGTGCGTCGCGAACACGGTCTTCCCGACCCCCGGTCCGCCGCGCACAAGGATCGTGGTGTTGTCTTTCCCCTCGCCTGCGCGCGGCACCACGGCGAGGGGGCCACCGAGCATCATGTCGAGACCGGGGATTCTGATGCCGCTCATGCCGCGCGCCGTTCGCTCTGGCGGTGCCGGGGAACCTCCGTCTGCCGCGCGCGCAGCGCGTTGGCGCAGGCTCGGAGCGAGCTCTGCGGGGCGCTCGCGGTGACGAGCAGCTGCAGGTCCTCTTCGGCAGCCGCTCGCAGCGCCTCGCGGTTGTCGTCCGGGAGATGCTTGAGCGCGGCCCCACGGAGAGATGTCGCCGCGTCGCCGTGACCGGCGCGCTCGAGCGCAGCGGCCGCAAGGAGCCACTTTCGCGCGTCGAGTGCGGCCCGCTGCAACCAGAATGCGTTGGCGTACACTTCCTCGGCGTTTTCGGTGCGCAGGGCGATCCCGAGGCGACTCTGCGCCTCCTGCGCCACGATCGCGAGGACCGCCTCTGCTTCGGCCGGGGAGCAAATCCAAACAAAGTAGTTCCCCTCCGATGTGCTCGTCGCACCTAGGCGCTCGTCGGCAACGCGCGGGCCGTCGAGCCAGGTGCCGAACTCCGCGACGCGCGGTGACGCGGCCGCGCGGTAGTGACCCGCGAGACGGCGTTCCTTCGCGCCGAGCACGAGACAATGGTGCCCTTCCTTGGCAGCCATCGGGGTGCGGAACCGCGTCGAGTGCTCCGGCGCCGCGGTGTTGGCGCTGCCAAGCACCGCCGCACGAAGCGCCGGCGTGCGGGTCGGGGTGACCTTCCCCTCGATCGCGATGATCATCGGCTTCAGCTCGCGGGCGCGGCGCTTGCGGGTGGCCCAGGTCTTCATGCCGTCAGCTCCCCGAGCAGCGGGCCCGACTGCAGGTAGAGCGCCTTGGCGCCTGCAGGGACGCCCGGCGGCAAGGTCCTTACCTGGCAGGGGAACGCGTCGATCGCGTCTTCCAGGCTGTCTGCCGCGACGTGCGCGCACTGGAGGTGCTCGTACTCTAGCGCATCCGCGAACCGTGCTTCCCACGTCCAGGCCCGTCGATCCGCGCACGGCAAGCCGTTCGGCCCGGCACGCCCTGAGGGCCCGTTGTGCATTCGGAGCGCCTCCGGTTGGGTGTGCTCCGGAAGACCGGCCGCCCACGGGTCGTCCGTAGTTTCGAGATACCGCGTGGGATCATGGTAGCAGTGCTCGAGCCACCTCTGGAATCGGCGGCGCCAGGCGTGCAGACGAACCGAGCGTCGCTCGACGAAGCGGACGCACTCGTCGAGTGTCATCTCGCCGTTGTGGACACGCGCTGCCCAGGGCTGGAGGCAGGGATCGGGCTCGGTCAAGGCACCGCTGTCGAAAGGCGAGGCGGAGCCGGACTTCGAGCGGTCGACTTCGGGTCGGAAGTAGAGCGCGACGACTCCCACGGCGCGCTTCGGCGCGTAGCAGCACGGGCCGGCATAGGTGCACACGCACTCACCGCGGAGCCGCTCGGCGCGTGTCGCCGATGGCGGCAGGGGCTGGCGCGCGTGCCGGCTCGTCAGTGCAGCCCACTTGCCTGCCTCGTCGAGCGCTGCGTCGGCAGGGTAGTGCACGAACGGCATCTTCGCCGCAAGGCGGGCGGCGTCGGCGCTCGGCTTCGCGTTGACGGCTCGGCGTGGTCGAGACACGCGAAGAGCCTAGGACGCCCCGGCGTGCGTGGCCAGTGTCGGCTTGTGACGAGCGGGCGTCGAGGCGAGCCCGCCCTGGAGCACGCCCGCACCCGCACGCGCAACGCCTCGTCCCCCGGGCTCTTGGTCGGCCGCGGCGCGGCGAGAAGCACCTGCACTCGCCGGCTCCTCGCAGGAGCGGCGCCTCGTCTTCTCCGTCGGCGTAGCTCAGCCAGAACTCCCCGAGCGCGTACACGCTCGACCGCTTGCGAAGGTAAGAGAAACAAGAGCAAACTTGGCGTCCTTGGCGTCCTTGGCGTCCTTGGCGTCCTTGGCGTCCTTGGCGTCCTTGGCGTCCTTGGCGTCCTTGGCGGCCAATCTCCGCCGGCGCAACGCAAGAACCTTGCCGCCGGATTAGGGTTCCCTCCCAGGCTTGCCGCCGCTGCCACCCGCGCGCATGCTGGAGCCGAGCACCATGAAGTCGTCCGAGCGCCGGCGCATCGTCGAGGAGATCGAGCGCCTCGAGGCCCGGCTGCGCGCGGTCGACGGTGCGGCCGCCGCCCCGGCGCCGCCTGCGGCGCCGGCGAAGGAGGTGTCGATGCGCGCGCTGCCGCTCGTGCGCGACGCGGTCGACGCGCACGGCGTGTCGCGCCTGGCGCTGGTCGAGGGCACCGACCTCGACCCGGCGGCGCTCGACGACCTGTCGCACTGGACCGACTGGGCCACCTACTGCCGCATCCTCGACAACGCGGAGCGCCTGCTCGGCGACGACATCTTGCGCCGGACCGGCGAGCGCGCCTTCGAGACCCGCGCGACGCGCATCTTCTCGCTCGTGGCGTGGATGATCCCGTCCGAGCTGGCGCTCGTCCGCTGGGTGGCCGAGCAGATGACGGGCCCCGGGTCGCTGGTCTTCCGCTGCATGACCCTGGCGAGCGAGGAGCGGGCGCCCGGTGAGATCCTCGCCCGCATCCGCGTGCCCGGCGGACGCCGACTGCCGCCCGTCTTGCGGCGCCAGATCGCGCTCGCCGCGGAGCGGCTCCCCACGTTGATGGGGCAGCCACCGGCCCGCGTGTCGATCACGGAAGTCGACGGTGGTGCGGACGTCACCATGGGCATGGCCCCGGGGCGCAAGGGCAGGTTCCGGTACGCCCTGCAGCGGCTCCTCACCCGCGACGCCGCCGCCGAGGTGAAGCACGCCTACGACGTGCTGCGCGAGCGCGAGCTCGAGCTCGAGCAGAGCGTCCTCGCGCTCGAGCGCGAGCGCGAGCGCAAGAACGAGCTCGAGCAGCTCTTGCGCGAATCGCAGAAGATGGAGGCCGTCGGGCGGCTCGCCGGCGGGGTGGCCCACGGCTTCAACAACCTCTTGATGGTCATCGTCGCCCATGCCGAGTTCCTGCTGCAGCGCGACGATCTCTCCGCGCCGAGCCGGGCGGACGCCGCGACCCTCTTCGAGGCGGCGGAGCGCGCCGCCCGCCTGACCTCGCAGCTCCTGGCGTTCAGTCGCCAGCAGGTGCTCGAGCTCGAGGTGCTGTCGGTGGCCGGCGTGCTCGACGGCATTCACGCCATGCTCGAGACGATCGCGGGCGACGCCGTCTCGCTCGAGCTCGCCCTCGACGACGCGGGCTGCAACGTCGAAGCCGACCGCGACCAGCTCGAGCAGATCCTCGTGAATCTCGCGAGCAACGCCCGCGACGCCATGCCCAGGGGAGGCACGCTCCGGATCGGCAGCCGGCGCGTCGAGCTCGGCGCCGACGACGTCCGCGACAACCCCGACGCGAGCCCGGGCCCGCACGTGTCGATCTCGGTCCGCGACACCGGCGTCGGCATCGACGCGGCGACCCGCGCGCGACTGTTCGAGCCTTTCTTCACGACCAAGGAGCGCGGTCGCGGCACCGGGCTCGGGCTCGCGACCGTGTACGGGCTCGTGCGGCAGTTCGGCGGGCACGTGCTCGTCGACACCGAGGTCGGGCGCGGCACCACTTTCCACATCCGCCTACCCGTCGTCGACCGACCCGCCACGTCTGCGGCGCCCTGCAGCCGCGCGGTGCCGCGCCGCGGCAACGAGGTGGTGCTCCTCGTGGAGGACGACCCTCTGGTGCGCCGCGCCGCGGCGCGCATCCTCCGCACGGGGGGATACCGAGCGCTCGCCGCTTCGGGCGCGACCGAGGCGCTCGCGCTGCTCGCCGACCACGCGGGTCCCATCGACGTGCTGCTCACCGACATCAGCATGTCGGGGATGTCGGGCGACGAGCTCGCCACCGTGGTCCGCGCACAGCGACCGGGCATTCGCATCCTCTACATGTCCGGCTACTCCAGCCGGCCGCTGTCCGTCGTCGGCGATGCCTTCCTGCAGAAGCCCTTCGGCACGACCGACCTCCTGACGCGGCTCGACGAGATCCTCGGCGCTCGCGGCGACCGCGGTCGGACGGGCACGTAGGCGCGGCGCGCGTCGAGCGCGCTTGACGGAGCCCCTCGGAGCTGCGACGAGCCCGGCATGCCCGCCGGAACCTGCGTGTGTGGCGCGGTCGCCTTCGAGGTGCAGCCGCCCTATCGGTTCTTCCAGTACTGCCACTGCACGCGCTGTCGCAAGCGCACGGGCTCGATCCACGCGGCGAACCTCGCCGTGCCCGCCGATCGGCTCACCTGGGTCCGCGGGCAGGAGCAGGTGACGCGCTTCGAGCTCCCGTCGGCGACGCAGTGGGGCAACGCCTTCTGCAAGCTGTGCGGCTCGGGCCTGCCCTGGCAGACGCGCAACGGCAAGGCGTACATCGTCCCGGCGGGCGCCCTCGACGACGACCCCGGCGAGCGCCCGACGCGCAACGTCTGGATGGGCTCGCGCGCCGCCTGGGAGGTCACGGCGTCCGAGCTCCCGGCCTTCGACGAGGAAGCTCCGCGGGTCACGGCGCGCTAGCACCTCATTGCACGACGCACGACACCGTGTCCGCGGACGGCTCGCACAGCACGGAAGTGCCGACGACCCCGTCGGCAAAATGGAGGTGGAGGTCGCCGAGGCTCGGGTAGTCGTAGCTCACGCCGAGGCCGAGGCCCGCCCACGTGTAGCTCTGGTCGCCCTCGGTCACGGTCGAGACGTCGAGCACCTCGTTGGCCGGCGGCGCCGCGAGATCGACGGGGCCGCCGTGCCAGTAGAGCCAGTGCTCGGTGGCGTCGGCCGCGCCGCACTCGCCCGCGCGCCGGAGCTCGAGGACGACGACCGGCGTGTCGTTCGCGTCGAGGCCCGCGCCGGCGGCGCGCACGTAGTCGACGCCGTTCGGTCCGGCGATGCCGCAGGGCCCGCAATCGTAGCAGGTGCCGCCGACGCTGCAGCCGGCGAGCGCGCCGAGCGCGAGCCCCAGCGCTCCGATCACCAGGCCGACTCGCCGCGCCGTTCGCACGCTCGATTCCATGGTCGCACCCCGAGTGTTGCCGCTCACCTTCGCGGAATCGTGGAGCAACGTGCGTGCCGGGGCGGCTCGCAACGGCGGCTCGCGGCGGGTAGCCGAGCGTTGCCGCGGGGTTCGGTCGCTCCGGAGGCCGCGCCCGTCGAGCGTGCCAAGGTGTGTCGCCGGCTCGCACCGCGACAGGGCTGTCAGGTCGGGGCGGCCGCAGCGTGCGCGCCTCGTGATCGCTGTCGCGACGCCGGGGGGCGCTGCTACGCTCCCCGGCATGCCGAAGCTCGTCGTGAACGGCGCGAAGCTCAAGTGCAGCCAGGGCGTCTCGCCCGGGACGCTGACGGTGACGTCCGCGAACGGGACGGACGCCGACGAGACGCCGGCCGCGACGGTCGAGGACTACGTGCCGATGACGAACATCGGCGCCTTCGGCATGTGCCAGTCCCAGGCGAACCCGCAGGTCGCGGCCGCAACCGCCGCCGCGGGCGGCGTGCTCACGCCGCAGCCGTGCGTGCCGGTGGTGACCTCGGCCTGGTCGCCGGGATCCTCGGTCGTGACGATCCGGGAAATGAAGGCCCTCACGGACGACTCCACGTGCAACTGCACCTGGAACGGGAGCATCGAGATCACGGACCCCGGAACCGCCGTCGACACCGAGTGAGCCGGGCGCCCTCGCGCGCGACGCCGAGCCGTGCGGCGGCGCGAGCTCCCTCGGGCTCGCCGACGCGCCGGCCCTTCACGGCCGCCGTCAGGGCCTTCTTCACGAGGCCCGGCTCTGAGCAGGGGGAGCGCCCATGCGTCTCGGACGACGCAGAGGCAGCCCCTGGAGCCCCTCTCCTTCCCGCCTCCCTGTTCATCTCCTCTCTTCTCTCGCTCGGCGACGCTGTCTCCACCGACTCCCGGTGGTCGCGAGGATCGAGTGACGGCCCTGGCAAACCGGGCGGCTCGGCGCCCGCGCCGAGCTCCGTGGTTGTCTCTGCGAGGGCGACGACGGCCGCGCCGCCGCCGCGCGGGCGGTGTAGGATCACACTCGCCAACACGGAGGTCCCGATGATCAAGGGCTACGCCGGCCGCGTCCTCGAGGTGGATCTGCAGAGCCAGACCTACGCCTTCTCGCCCCTCGACCAGGAAATCGCCCGCGACTACATCGGCGGCAAGGGCTACGGCACGCGCCTGCTCTACGACCGCACGGCGGCGGGCCTCGACCCGCTCGGGCCGGGCAACCTGCTCATCTTCGCCACCGGCCCCTTGAACGGCTCGGTCGCCCCCCAGTCGAACCGCTTCTCGGTCGTCACGAAGAGCCCGCTCACCGGCGGCATCGGCAACTCCACCTGCGGCGGCTCCTTCTCCTTCGGCATGAAGAAGGCGGGGATCGACATCCTCGTCGTCAAGAACCAGTCGCCGACCCCGGTGCGCCTCGACATCGACGGCGACACGGACAAGGTCGAGTTCATCGACGCGAGCGCCCTCTGGGGCAAGGGCACCTACGAGACCCAGGAGCTGCTCGGCAAGAAGAAGTACCACGCGGTCATCGGCCCGGCCGGCGAGAACCTGGTGCTCTTCGCCGGCATCGTGTCGAACGAGCGCATCGCCGGCCGCACGGGGACGGGCGCGGTCATGGGCTCCAAGCGCCTGAAGGCGATCACCGTGCGCGGCAAGCGCAAGCTCGAGATGGAGGACCCGGAGGCCTTCAAGGAGTACACGAAGTGGGTCCGCGAGATGTTCCGCGAGCACCCCATGCTGGGCGACAAGCTGGCCGCGTGCGGGACCGGCAACATCGTGATGACCACCAACGGGCGCAACATCCTGCCGACGCGCAACTTCAAGTACGGCCACTTCGACCAGGCGCTCCACATCAGCGGCGACTACATGCGCGACCACGAGCTCGTGGGCACGAAGTCGAGCTGCATCCATTGCCCCGTCACCTGCGGTCGTGACGTGGAGGTGGCGGGCAAGGGACGGGTCAAAGGGCCCGAGTACGAGACTCTGGCCTTGCTCGGCTCCAACCTCGAGATCGGCAATCTCAAGGACGTCGACGCGTGGAACTACCTGGCCGACGACATGGGCATGGACACCATCAGCCTGGGCGTGGTGCTCGGCTTTGCCATGGAGCTGTCGGAGCGGGGCATGCTCGACGCCCCGGTGAAGTTCGGCGACCCGGAGGGTGTGAGCGAGCTCATCGTCGACATCGCCCACCGCAAGGGCGTGGGCAACGACCTCGCCGACGGCGTCAAGCGCATGAGCGAGCGGCACGGCGGCCACGAGTTCGCCATTCACGTGAAGGGCCTGGAGCTCTCGGCCTACGACCCGCGCGGCTCCTACGCCCAGGGCGTGGAGTACGCCACCACGAACCGCGGCGGCGACCACACCCAGGGCGCCAGCATGTACCTCGAGTCGACGGGCCCGCTCACCATCAACCCGCACTCGCTCAAGCTCAAGGTCGAGCTGCCGGTGATGCAGCAGAACCTGATGTGCACCATCAACTCGATGGTGCTCTGCATGTTCAGCACCTACGGCATGATCCCGAAGCAGGTGCACGATCTGGCGCCGGGCGGCTTCGCTCACAAGGCAGCCGCCTGGGCCCTCGAGCACAGCGGGCCCGCGCTGCGCTTCATCGTCACGAAGCGGCCCAAGAGCAAGCCGATGCTGTGGTACGAGAAATGGCTCACCTACATCACCGGCAGTCCGTTCTCGATGGGCCACCTGCAGGAGATCGGCGCGCGGATCTTCAACCTCGAGCGCATGTACAACCTGCGCGAGGGCCTGCGCGGCACGGACGACACCCTGCCGCCGCGGATCCTCCACGAGCCGACCTTCAAGGGGATGACCTCGGGCCACCCGCTGCACCTGCTCTTGCCGCGCTACTACGAGCTGCGGGGCTGGGATGCGGCCGGCGTGCCACGGCGCGAGACGCTGCAGGAGCTCGGGGTGCGGGTGTGAGCGCGGCGCCTGCCCGGCGACGAGCCGGTTCGCGGCCGCAGCGATGGAGGAAGCGATGCGCGTGACGGTGGAGCTGACCTACGAGATGACCAAGGAGGTCGGGGTCGAGCGCTTCGACGTCGACGACGTGAGCACCGTGGCCGAGCTGGTCGAGCGGGCGAAGGAGCGGGTCGGCCCGAGCTTCGACAAGCACGTCCGGCTGGCGGCCGTGGCCGTCAACGGCGTGCTCGTCAACTACAAGCGGGGCATGCGCACCAAGCTCGCCGACGGCGACATCGTCAACTTCGTCAAGGCCTCGGCCGGCGGCTGACGGGCTGGATTTCCCGGAGGATTCACAAGAAGAACAGACGGGAGGAAGGCGGCGCTGGGGACCTCGTCACTCGTGCCGATGGGGCGGGCTGCGGGCGCGGCTCACGATGTGGCTGGCGCGGGGCGCGCGTTTCCGTGACAATGGCGGGAGCACCGGAGCTCACATGCGTCGCCTCCCCTTCGTCGTCACGGCTGTGTGGAGCGCGCTCGTCGCCTCGGCGAGCTGCGCCACGGGCACCCTCGACGATTCCGGCGGCGGCGACGGCGAGGGTGCCGGTGCGGCCGGCGCCGGCGCGCCCGAGGGCGGTGGCGGTGCCGGGGCCGGCACGACGTCGACGACGAGCACGACGTCGACGACGTCCACGACGAGCACCACCACGACGACGTCCACGACGAGCACCTCGACGTGCAACCCGCCGCAGCACCTGTGCGGCGGCACCTGCGTCGCCAACACGCCCGACACGGGCTGCTACCAGTCGCAGAGCTGCTCGCCCTGCGCGACGCCGGCCCACGGCTCGGCCATCTGCACACAGGGCGGCGTGTGCGACGTGAGCTGCAACGCGCCCTACGTGAAGAGCGGCTCGAGCTGCGTGTGTCCGAGTCAGTGCTGCGTCGATGCCGACTGCGGCGGCTCGGACGTGTGCGACAACGGCACGTGCATGACTCCCTGCGACCCGCCGCTGTGCATCGCCCTCTGCCTGATCCAGCAGAAGGTCGGCGTCTGCGTCAACGACGTCTGCGTGTGCCTGTAGCGCCGCGAGCGAGCGCGCAGGGGAGACCAGACCCGTCCGTGGCGCCAGGCGGCGAGCGTGAGACGCCGCAGCGTTGGCGTCCCGACCGCACTCCCTGCTATCGTGTCGAACCGGCTGGCCAGGCACGACCCGTGGCAAATCGAACGGACAAGCCCGCTGCTGCACCCCGCATGGTCGGGCGTTGCGAGCTCGCGGACGAAATCGCCTTCGGCGGCATGGCGACGATCCACCTCGGCCGCATGCGGGGCGCCGGCGGATTCGGGCGCATCGTCGCGGTCAAGCGCATGCACGCGCAGTTCTCGCGCAGCCCGGACTTCGTGGCGATGTTCCTGGACGAGGCTCGCATCGTGGCGCGCGTCAGCCACACGAACGTCGTCCCGACGCTCGACCTCGTCGAGGAGGGGGGCGACCTCTTCATCATCATGGAGTACGTCGAGGGTCTCAGCCTGGCTGCGCTCATGCGCGCTGCGCGCGAGAAGGGCGAGCGCGCTCCGCCGACGGTGGTGACGCGCATCCTCACCGAGACGCTGCACGGCCTGCACGCCGCCCACGAGGCCACCGACGAGGACGGCGAGCCGATGAACATCGTGCATCGCGACGTGTCGCCGGAGAACGTCCTCGTCGGCGTGGACGGCCACCCGCGCATGCTCGACTTCGGCGTCGCGCGGGCCTCGAGCCGTCTAGGCGAGACTCGCGACGGTCAGATCAAGGGCAAGATCGCCTACATGGCGCCCGAGCAGGTGATGGGACTGGCCGTGGACCGGCGCACCGACGTCTACGCGGCCTCGGCCATCCTGTGGCAGGCGCTCACCGGGCGGCGGCTCTGGAAGGCCCAGAACATCGTCCAGCTGACGCACAAGCTCCTGCACGATCGCATCGCACCGCCCACGGAAGTGGCGCCGGACTGTCCACCGGAGCTCGACGCCATCGTGATGCGAGGGCTCGAGCGCGACCCCGCCAGCCGTTGGCGAACGGCGCTCGATATGGCCGACGCCCTCGAATCGGCGGGGCGGCCGGCCACGCATCGCGAGGTGGGGCTGTGGGTGCGCCGACTCGGCAGCGGGCGGCTCGCGGAGCTCGCGGCCAAGGTGGCGGCGGTCGAGACGCGGGACCGCGACAAGCGTGTGGCGACGAGCGGCCGCGAGCGCAAGCCGAGCCTCTCGGATGCGGGTCGCGCCGAGCTCAAGATGGCGGCCCTCCTCGCAGAGGCCGAGCGCGAGGGGCCCCGCGGCCCGCCCGCGCCCGAGGCGGGAGGACACGCGGTGGGCGTCGTCACCCCGACCGACGACGCGCTCTGGGGTCGCTCCGACGAGTTCTTCGCGCCCCGCAGCCCTGCGGCGGGGCTCGGCGCGGCCCCGGAGCTAGCGGCGGTGCGCGACGCCGCGCTCGGGCGGACCTCCAGCCCGGAGATCCCGCCGCCGGCCGCGCGCGGCGCGCTCCCCTCGGGCGCCTCGGGCCCCGTGGTTGCGGCCCCCCCGTCCCGCCCGGGCATTCCCCGACCTCGGGGGTCTTCTCCCGGCCTTGCGGCGCCCGCGCCCCCGGCTGCAGCGTCCGCGGCTGCGGCACCCGCGGACGCTCCCGCTGCGGCCGTGGTGGCGCCCGTGGCTGCGACGGGCTCGTCACAGGACGGCGCTCTGCACGCGCCCCGCCCCGGTGTGGACGCGACCGCGGTGACCGTCGTCGCTGGCCCGCGGCGCGCCGCCGCAGTCAGCGAGGCGGAGCTCGCTCCGAGCCCGCCGGAGGTCGTGCCCAGCCCGTCCGGGCCCATCTCCGAGCCACCCGCACCGCCGCGGCGACCACCGTGGCGTGCCGTCGGGATCGCCGGCGCGCTCGGTCTCGTCGCGGTCGTGGTGATCGTGGTCGCGGCATCGGGCTCGGGAGCCGACGCGGACACGCCGGCGGCGTCGACCCGCGCGCCTGCCTCCGCCTCGAGCGCACCCGCACCGCCGGCCGCTCCGCTCGCCACGGGTTCGGCGCCCACCGGTGGGCCGAGCGCTGTGGCAGCGTCGGCGAGCGCCTCGGCGGCGCGCTCGGCGTCGGCTTCTGCCGGAGCGAGCACCGTGTCGACGGGCCAGGCTGGCGCGCCGCCGCCGAGGACCCCGAGCAAGGCGACCGCTCACCCTTCGTCGCTGTACGGTCAGGACTGATCGGAGCCGCGCCTAGATGCAGCCGGCGGCGCCGTTGCAGTTCGGCGTCGCGCCGCCGCACTCGTTGTCCGGGTCCGTGCCCGCCGTGACGAACCCGCAGGTCCCGTCGGCGCCGCCCGTCTTCGAGCCCACGCACGCCCGACAGAGCCCGCCGCAGCTCGTCGCACAGCACAGGTCGTCCTGCGACGGGCACTGGTCGCTCTGGCACTCGGAGTTCTGTCCGCAGGGCTGGCCGGCGCCCTTCTTCGGCACGCAGTCGTTCGCACCGTCGCAGTAGTTGCCCGACGTGCAGTCGCCCGACGACGTGCAGCTCGTGCGGCAGCTCTGGCCGTTCCCATCGCACTGGTAGGGGGCGCACGGGCTCGTCTGTGCACCGCCGCACTGGCCGCTGCCGTCGCAAGTTCCCGCCACGGTCGTCTCGACGGCATTCGAGCACCCGACGGGCTGGCACTCGGTGCCCGAAGCGACGGTGTCGCAGGTCCCGTCCGGGCTCCCCGTGAGGGCCTGCAGGCAGCTCTGGCACGAGCCGCTGCAGCTCGTGTCGCAGCAGATCTGCTCGGTGTTCGAGCACTGTCCGCTCAGGCACCACGTGTCGAAGTCGCAGGGGTCGCCGTTCGGCAGATCGCCGAGGCAGGTACCGCCGGCGACCGACGGATCGCAGTGCTGCGCGGTGGGGCAGTCGCCCGAGCTGCCGCAGTTGTTGCACGTGCCGCCGTCGCAGCGGCCGCTCAGGCAATCGATGTCGTCGGCGCAGCTCGACCCGTTGATGCACGCCGCGCAGTCCGGGCCGCCGCAGTCCGTGTCGCTCTCGCCGCCGTCGAGGGTGCCGTTGCCGCAGTGGGCGACCATGCACACGTGACCGACGCAGTCGTCCGCGCCCGAGCAGTCCGCGCCGGTGTTGCACTCGACGCAGCTCCCCGTGCCGTCGCAGACCTGGCCGGCGGGGGGCTCGTCGCAGGGCGTGTCGGCCGCCGCGTCGGTCATGCCGCACTCGTGTCCGGTGCAGCTGCGGTAGCGACAGGTGGTGTCGCTTCCGGGGCAGTCGTCGGCCGTGAGGCACTCCCCGCCGCCGCTGCCGCCCTGTCCGCCGCCGCCGATCCCCGCGTGTCCGCCGCCGCCGGTGCCGGTGCCGCCGGTGCCGGCGCCGCCGGTGCCGAGTGTGTACTCGGACTCGAGCCCGAGCATGGCCGTGCACGCGGGGGCGAGCCCGGCCAGCAATCCCAGAGCCCCAACGACCGAGGACGCGCGCATCAGAAAGCTCCTTCGAGACCGACGGTCGCACCGGTGGTGACGGTGCTCCCGACCCAGGGCCGCAGCGCGACCCCGTTCTTGCCCGGCGCCGGCTCGGCCGGGGGCGCGAGCAGGAACATCGCGAGCCCGGCCGCGACGCCGACCCCGCCCACCACGAACGTGGCGGTGCTCGCGTTGCCGAGCGCCCTGGCGCGCGCGGCGGCGTCGAGGCCGACCTGCGTGCACACCGTCCCGGAGCAGTCGTCCTTGGTCTTGCCGGCCTCGGCCAGCGCCAGGCCGCCCGTGACGGCTCCCACGACGAGGCTCGCGACGCCTGCCGCCCCGACCGCGATGCCGGCCGCACGCAGCGTGCTGCCGTCGTCGGGCTGCGCGTCCGGCTCCGGCTCGCTCGGCTCGGGGGCGCTCGGGGGCGCGCCGATCGGCACGACCACGCGCTTGCGCTCCGCGCGGTCGACGGTGATGCGCGTCTCCTGCGGGGGCCTGCCCGGTGCCTCCGCGGTGAACACGTGCGCGCCGGGATCGACGCGCAGCTCCGCGCCGAGCGACGTCGCCGCGACGAGCTCACCGTCCTGCTTCACCACGGTCCCGGGGGGCGCGTCCGGTGGCAGCACGAGCACGAGCCTCGGTACGAGGGGCTCGAGCGCGGCGACCTGGGCCTTGCTGACCTCCTCGCGGCCGCGCTGCTTGTCGCGCTTGTCGGCCGGCAGCTGGGCGTAGACGCGCAGGTACTCGGCGTAGTGGGCGCTCGCGGAGGCGATGCGCCCGGCCTTGCTCTCGCACTCGGCCAGGGTGAACAGCGTGCCGACGCGTGGATCGAGAAACTGGCTCTCGGCGAGCGCCGGGCAGCCGGTCGCGTAGCGCCCGGCCATCATGTCGTCGAGGCCCTTCTTGAAGAGCTCGGTCGCCCGCGAGGTGCCGTCCTGCGCGAGCACGCTCGGAGCCCACAGGGTCGCCGCGAGGAGAACACCCACGAGTCGGGGCGCGCGCGGCAGCCGGGAGCGAAGCATGCGCCCAGGTTACCTGGGGCCCGACCGTGCCACAACCGTCAGGGGCCGAGCGCGGCCGAGCGCGCAGGCAGCGGCCATGGCGCCCACGGCCGCCGCCGTCGGTATAGGCTAGGACCCGATGACCCTGCAGCGCGTGCGCGCCTCCCTCGTCCTCTCGTCCGCGATCGGCCTCACAGTCTCGGGCGCCGCGTGCGGCTCGGCCGAGACCGAGCCCGCGGCCGACCCGCGACCGCCCCGTGTCTGCAAGAGCCAGGTGGCGGCCCCGCTCCCCTGGTTCGTCGAGGTCACGGACGAGGTGGGGCTCGGCGCGACGCCCGCGCTCCTGCCCGCGGCGACGTCGGTCGTGAGCGCCGATCTCGACGCCGATGGCTACGCCGATCTGCTCGCCTTCCGCGGCGACTCGCACCGGGGGCTCATCGACGGCAAGCGCGTGCGCTTCCTCTTCATGAACCGCCCCGACCCCGGCGACCCGAGCGGCACGAAGCGCGTCTTCGTCGACGTGCCGGACCAGGCGGGCCTGCTCGCGACGCGCGACGGGGCAGGGGAGCGCGGCGCGAGCATCGCTCTGCTCGGCGACCTCGACGGCGACGGCTCGGTCGACGTGTTGACCTGCCCCTCGGACTTCACGACCAACGCCGAGCTGCAGGATCCGTGCGTCGCCTTCCTCAACGACGGGACGGCGCACTTCGCCCTCGCGCCGCCGAGCGAGCTCGATCTCGCGACCTTCCCCGCGACGAGCGCGGCCCTGCTCGACGCCGATCTCGACGGCGTGCTCGACTTCTGGCCCGCGAGCATGTCGCACTGGGGCTACGGGCCCCCGGGCTCACAGTGGCACCTCGGGCCGCGCATCTTCCGCGGCGCGGGCGACGGCACCTTCACGAACGCGACGGCGCTCTTCGGGCTCGACTTTCCGGAAGGGGGCTTCAAGACGCCGGAGCGCTGGCGGCCCACCTTCGGCGTGACGACCTGCGACCTCGACGACGACGGCGACATGGATGTCGTCACCGCGAGCTACGGGCGCCAGGACAACCAGGTGTGGCGGCTCGACGGCGGCACCTACGTCAACGTGGCCGGCGCCCTCGGTCTCGATCACGACGACCGCATGGACTACTCGGACGACGAGTCGTACCGCTGCTACTGCGCCGCGACGCTCGGCTGCACGCCGATGCCACCCGCCCCGCAGCTGGCCTGCAACCAGTTCGGCAACCCGTACCTCCGCGGCTGGTCGCCCGGCATCACCGACCAGCCCTGGTCGCTGGGCGGCAACAACTTCGGCGTCGCATGCGTGGACGCCGACGACGACGGCGACATGGACGTCATGTTCGCCACCGTCACGCACGGCGACGTGGGCAGCTCCTCGGATCCGACCGAGCTCGCGCTGAACCCGGGCGACGGCGGCAAGTTCGTGCGCCCGGGCAACGACGCGACGGGCCTCGCGCGCCCGCCGCTCGGCCTCTACGACAACTTCGGCGACAACGAGCCGGTCTTCGCCGACGTCGATCTCGACGGCCGCAAGGACCTCTACCTCACCTCGACCGTCTACCCGGGCGTCCACCCGTGGTTCTGGCGCCAGCTCCCGGACGGCACCTTCGAGGAGATCACCGAGGCGGCCGGGCTCGTCGACGCCACGCATCACCCCATCACGCAGGGCGTCGACTTCGTCGACCTCGACGGCGACGGCGATCTCGATCTCGTCACGGGCTCGGTCGAGGGCGACAGCGCGATCCACGCCTACCGCAACCTCGTCGGCCAGAGCTCGAACTACCTGCGCGTCCGGCTCGTCGGCCTCGGGGCGGGCCACTCGAACCGCTCGGCCATCGGCGCGCGCGTGCGCGTCTCGGCGGGCGGCCGCACCCAGACGCTGGAAGTGAAGGGCGGCGCGGGCATCGGCCACATCCAGAACGACTTCGTGCTCACCTTCGGCCTGGGCGAAGCGTGCGACGTCGACGCCCTCGAGGTGCGCTGGCCCGACGCGGCCCACAGCGTCACGACCTTCGCGGACGTGCGCGCCAACTACACCGTGACCGTACGCGAGGGCGATTCGACGCTCGAGTACCGCTGAGCTCGGCGCGCGCGCCGAGCCGCCCGGTTTGCCTCGAGTCACGCGATTGGCCCGAACACGGAACGAGCAGAACCACGGAGTCACGGAGTCACGGAGCGTGACACGGAGGAGCCCCTGAACTTCGCCGGCTCCGTGCAGCTCTCCGTGTCTCCGCGTCTCCGTGGTTGTCTCTTTCTACTTGGAGGCGAGTTGCCGAGCAGTCACGGGCAGCATCCCGGCGGCGGCGGCGTGCCGTAGTCGCACTCGCAGCACACGCCCTCGCAGCAGCAGGCCTGGAAGACCTCGGGCGGCGGTGGCACGCCGTAGTCGCAGCCGCAGCACACCGTGGCGCAGTCGATGGTCGAGCTCGAGGTGGTGCCGCTCGTCGAGCTCGTCGTGGTCGTGTTCGTGCCCGTGTCGCCCCCCGCGCCGCTCGCGCCGCCGCCCCCGTCGATGACGGCCTTGCCCCCGCACCCCGCTAGCGCGAGGACCGCGGCGGCGGCGGCGGACGCGGGGAACGTCGCGCGCTCGGTGCGGCGTGCGCGCGCGGCGGCGAGGTAGCACATGGGGTCGTGCCGGAGGCTCCCGGTGTAGGCGTGCGCCACGCAGCGCGCGCCGCCGCGGCAGAGCACGGCGTGGCTGCAGGCGCGGCACGCGCCCGCGAGCTCGTCCGGGTCGAAGGCGCGGTTGTAGGCGAAGGCGCCCGGCCGCTCCCAGATCTCTCGGAGCGAGCGCTCGGACACGTTGCCCTCGAGGAACGGATCGGCCTCGCCCGCGCGCGGCTGCAAGGACAGGCAGCCCTTCACGCCGCCGTCGCTCTCGATCCCGACGGCCTGGCAGCCCGCGTAGCACCCCGTCCAGTGCCCCTGCGCGCAGTGCTTGCCGCGGAGCTCGCGCTCCTCGGCGCTGAAGTAGCCGACGGAGTCGCCGATGCGGATCTCGGGCCCGCCCGCGCGCGCCAGCCGCCCGAGCGCGGGCAGCAGCCACAAGAGATCCGCCGGTCGAAGCGTCAGGTCGTCGCGCTCGCTCTGGTTGCCCATCGGCTTGCCGAGCTGGACGCGCAGCCGGCGCGCGCCGAGCCGGCCGGCGAGCGCGTGCACGGCGGCGAGATCGCGCCGGTTCGTCCGGAGCACGGTGAACATCACGTCGACCCAGAGGCCGGCGCTGGCGAGCTCGGCCACCGTCCGGCAGGCGCGCTCGAAGGCGCCCGGGCCGCGCAGCGCGTCGTGCCGCTCGCCCAGGCCGTCGAGGCTCACCGCGACGTTGACGAGCCCGGCCTCGCGCGCGCCGCGCACGAGCGCGTCCGCAGCGGTCTGGCCGTTCGTGACGAGGTTGACGGCGAGGCCGAGGTCCGTGGCGCGGCGCCCGAGCCGCGGCCAGTCGCGCCGCAGGGTCGGCTCGCCGCCCGAGAAGGTCACGAGCTCGGTGCCGAGCGCGGCGAGCTCGTCGACGAGCGCGAGCGCCCTTTCGGTCGTCAGCTCACCGCGGCGCGGGCGACCCGCCATCGAGCCGCAGTGCCCGCAGTCGAGGTTGCACGCGCGCGTGAGCTCCCACACGCACGTCCGTGGAACGTAGCCCAGCCGAGCGACGAGCTGCTGCATCGCGCACCTCCTGTGGGCCGCCGCGCCGAGCGGGGCGGCGACGAGCAAGCGAGTGCTTCGAGGGTATCGCGCGCGCGCACGGCGCCGCAACGTGACGCTACGTAGCCTGGCCACGTGAGGACCGGGCGGCCCGCTCGGGTCGCGCGTGCCGCGCGTGCTATGAACTCGAGCAGTGGCAGCCCCCTCGAGCGCGATGCACGCTGGCCCGTGGACGATGCGCGGGCTCGTCGCGGTGATCGCGCTCGTCGTCGGCTGCGGGCCCCGTCACCCGCGCGTCGCGCCGGCTCCCGTGGGGCCGAGCCCGCCCTACGTGCTCGCCACGGCCTCGTGGGGGTACGCGCCGGCCGCGCCGCCCGGCGTCGTCGCGCCCGCTCTTCCGCCGCTCGCCCCGGCGC
>JACRDA010000122.1 GCA_016212965.1 Myxococcales bacterium | reverse complement strand
GCCGAGTTTTCACTTCCTCGTGGCGGCGGCCGCCCGCCCTACCGCCTTCCTGGTGCCTCCTTCTTGCGGCGGCTAGCGGCTCAGCGAACGCACCACCGTGCTCTTCACCTTCCGCGTACTTGGAGGCGAGTTACAGAGGAGGCACCGAGACACGGAGCGTGACACGGAGGGGCCCCTGAACTTCGCCGGCTCCGTGCAGCTCTCCGTGTCTCCGTGTCTCAGTGGTTGTCTCTTTCTGGGTACTTGGATGCGAGTTACAGAGGAGGCACGGAAGCACCGAGCGCGACACGGAGGGGCCTCCGAACCCTGCCGGCTCCGTGCAGCTCTCCGTGTCTCAGTGTCTCAGTGGTTGTCTCTGTCTGGGCCTCGCGGAGCGCCGCGGGCCGCAGCGCGACCGCGGATGAGCGGCTCAGCGCCGTGGGTGGGTGCCGCGTGGGCGTGACCGAGCACCTGTCCGTGCCCGGGCGAGCACCTCGCGGGAGCTGGAGGCGCGCGCTGCCGAGCCTGGGTAGCGGCTCGCGGAGGCGGACGAGCGCCTCGCGCGGCCTGGTGGAGCGCCTCACGGAGCCGGACGAGCGCCTCGCGGCACACGGAGGAGCACCTCGCGACCGGTGGAAGGTGGCCGAGAATCGCGGAGATGGCCCCCTCGCGCCCGCTCGGTGAGAGCCCCTCGGCACCCGCTCGTGACGCGACGCGCCATGGGGCGACCGCCCCGAGGCGGGGTCGTGTAATGGCCCGTAATGGACGGGCGGCGGCGGGGCGTGGTCAGCTCGACCCATCATCCAGGAGGTGGATCGTGACGTTCGACATGCGACTCGTGAACAAGGGACGCTCCGAGCCTTTGGCAGGCCTGACCGAGCAGGCGCGCTATCACATCGGGCTCGCGAAGCAGCACGCGGCGGTGCTCGAGGAGAACGGCTGGGCGCCGGCGGACACGGCCGCCCTCGAGGCGGGCGTCGCCGCCATCGACACGCAGGCAGCGGCCAAGGCCGAGGCGGCCGACCTCAAGCTCCAGGCGTCGGAGCGCGAGGGAACGTCGATCGACGACGCCAAGGCGTTCGTCCGTCGCCTGCGCAACGCCCTGCCGAAGGCCCTGCGCGCGGGTGCGCCCGAGGGGGTCACCGCGGCGTCCTTCGAAGCGGGCGCCACGCTCGGCCGCTCGACGCCGAAGCTGAGCGACTACCTGAACCGCATCCGCCCGAGCGTCGTCAAGCTCGACGAGGCCCTGAAGCGCTCCTTCAAGCAGGCGCTCGCCTCGGTGAAGCTCGACGCCGTCAAGCAGGCCCTCGACGCCGCCGACGCCCGGCAGGAGGTCGCCGTCGCGAGCCTGCCCGACGAGACGAAGAAGGTCTACGAGGCGAAGGGCCGCGTGCTCGAGCTCATCGAGGACCTCAACCGCGATGCCAAGATCGCATTCGACGGCGACGCCGACAGGATGGCGCTCTTCAACAAGGACATCCTGCTGCGGGCGCGCAGGGTGCGAAGGAAGGC
Organism: Myxococcales bacterium; assembly: GCA_016212965.1. Taxonomy (GTDB): domain Bacteria; phylum Myxococcota_A; class Polyangia; order Polyangiales; family Polyangiaceae; genus JACRDA01. The sequence continues at coordinate 48,710 of JACRDA010000122.1, read as the reverse complement.
GGAGCCCACGGCGTAGCAGCCCCACGCGGCAGCGCGCGCGGCCCGAAGCTGCCGCACGCGCTGCCGCGGGTCTTGACGGTCCTCGGTGCGGGGCGTGTACTCGAGCAAGCAGGGCGAGGAACATGGCGGAACGGCGCGGACTCGCGGGGTTGTTGCTGGCGCTCCTCGGCCTCGCCGCAGCGGGCTGCCGACCGGACACGTGCGCTTCGCCGTGCCCGCCGTCGGTCAATGTCGCCCAGCTGTGCGCAGCGTCGGGCGTGTGCAGCATCGACGGAGCCATCGTCTGGGATCTCCGGCTCGACGGAACGCTCGATCCAGGCCAGGCGCTGGTCGTGGCGCTGGGGTTCTTGGACATCACCGGCACGCCGCAGTTGAGCCTGCGTTTCGTTGGCGTCGCGCCCCCGCCAGCCGGCGTGCAGTGCCCAACTCCGAGTACTACGGCCGTGAGCATCAACGGCGTCGCCGGCGCATACTTCGAACCCAGTATCCGGCGCGGTATGTTCGACGGCATCGATGTGTACTGGTCGAATCTGCCAGCGCCACCACGAACCCTGGTGATTGCGCGCGGCGATTCGAGCTCATGCACGGATATCGCCCTGGCGGCGGAGTTCGTAGACGCGGACTGCGAGAATGCCCATCCCCGTAGCTGCGAGTAGCAGTGCGGCCATCGGCTCCAGGATACGGCGACACGGGAGGAGATCATGCGACACACGATGTGGCGGTTCGTTGCTCTTGTGGCGCTCGGACCAGCGGGGTGCGCGCCGTCGCCCGCCGAGGAGAACGTGGCGATCGCGCAGCAGGAGATTCTTCACGGGACACTCGATGAGGCCGAGACATACTCGGGCGTCGTGTACATCGACTTCGAGGGCTTGCCGGAACCGCAGAAGGGATGGTGCTCCGGGGTCATGGTCGGCCCGTGGTGGGTGCTCTCGGCGTCTCATTGTTTTCGGGACGGACGAGATCTTGCCACGTTCAACGTGGTTCCTGGGGCGCAAGGCGCTCCCGTGGAGCAGCAGAGAACCCATTCTCTCGCCCTCAGCGGCCCCGTCCTCCGCAGGGTCGGCGACGAGGTCGTCGATTCCAGCGACACGAACCTCACGGCGCAGGACATGGCGCTGTTCCGCCTCGACGCGCCGATGCCGCGCTCCCTGGCGCGTCCGATCCACCCGCCGTATCTCGATCCGGTGGCGGAGTGCGCGAACCCGATCGTCGGGACGATCGTCGGCTATGGTGCCGGTAGATCGCGCCCGGCTACGAGTGCCCGTCGAGTGGCAGGTTGAGGCGCTACCGCCACGGCGTCGAGGGGTGGGAGCGGGTCCTCGAGGACAGCGGCTCGCACTTCGACCACGACGAGGCCTGGCTGTTCGACAAGGACTATGCGGGCAACGAGCCGTGCAACGCGTACTACGGGCCGGTCGCCGGGGACTCGGGTGGCGCCCTCATCGAGGACGCGACCGGGCGCTTGTGCGGCGTCGACAGCAGCACGGAGCTCCCGGCCGCGGGCCTGTCTCCGTCGACCTACTGGGTCACCAACCGGTACGCGGGTATCGACAGCAACCTCAACTCGTCCGGCAACCCGCTCTTCTCGGGCGGCGCCGCGTGGGTTCTCCAGCAGACGATCCACGGCCACGGCATTCTCGACCCGAAGGGCTGGTGGGAGGGCGAGTGTCCGAACGCGACGCATGCGTGTGAAGATTGGGGAGACTGCGACGACACGGACACCGACGGGGACGGCGTCATCGACGCGTGCGACGACTGCATCTTCGTCCACAACCCGGAACAGCTCACCGAAGACGACGATCCGGACCACAACCACCACGGTGCCGCCTGCGACGTCTGCCCGGGCAGGAGCTACGACCAAGACGTGCTCAAGGGCAACGGGAACGGTGAGGTGGAGCTCGCCGTCTACGACGATGAGGCCACGCGCACGCCGGTGTTGCCGATCGGCCTCGACTTCTTTGCGCGGCAGACTCGGTACCTCGACACCTTCCGGCCGCGGGTGTGCGACGCGGCGCCCACGCCGAACGGCGCGCTCACGAGCCAACCAGGCGGCCTCCCCGACGCGTCGCTACCGGCCATCATTCCGTGCGCGATCCCGAGTCCGAACTGCAACTGCCCCGTCGTCAACGGCGTGTCGGCAACGTGCGCGTGGGACATCCAGAACCGTGTCGAGCTGAAGCCGCTGTCCGGGGGCGCTCCGGGCGCGCCGCAGGGCGGCGATGTCTGGGTCGGCATGCGGTACTGTCCGTGCGTCGGCTTCGACACGACGACGCTCGCCGGGCGCGCTGGGTGCCGGAGCTCCGGGCAGTGTCCCGCGCCGGAAGAGGCCGACTACCTCGGGGTTGGGCCGCTCAACCCGTGGCGCCGCATCGGGACGCAGCCGAGCTCGCTGCCCGCTCAGGATCATCCCGCGCCAGGCACCGAGTACGCCGTGCCGATCGGCGGCCACCTCGACTTGGTTTGGCAGTTCCTGGACCTCGGGAGCGACCTCGATACCTTCACGGATGGCGGCGGGCACCCCGTGCGATTTGCGCCGAAGCCGGGCATGCTGTGGTTCTCGCTGCGGAGCGTGCCGCCCGGGGTGAGCGGTCAGCGCGTGGCGCGCTTCGGTCACACGTACGCACCCGCGAACGCATCCGCTGAGCTCAGGGTCCAGGGGCCGACGCAGATCCTCGCCAGCGACATCGAGTGGCACATCGCGAAGTTCTGCCCGGGGTGTCCCGAGGGTGCGACGCGCCTGCGGGCGCTGCCGAACGATCCTCTCATGTACGCGGCTACCGAGACCGGCCTCGCCCCCGATCGCGCCGTCGCGCAGGGCACGCGGGAGCTCTACGCAGCCTTCGCGGCCGGCGTGCTGCGCTTCGTGCCTGCGTCCGAGCCGCTCGGCCGACTGAACGACCAGAAGAGGCCCGGCGGCAGGCTGCTGCGCGGCGTGGCGCTCGACGGCACCGTCACGGTGCGAAGGAGCTGACCAGCCAGTCGTTCGCAGAGCCGCCATCCCTGCTGCCGCGCGCGACGGGTGGCGGGACGCCGACGCTGCTCGGCAACGAGGCGGTGGTCCTGAGCGGGACGCTCCGCACCGTGGCCGTGCTGGGCGGCACCGTGGACGGGACACCCGACGGCGCGCGCAATGCGTCGGCGCCACCGAGGGACGGGAGCTCCACCCGTTCGGCCTCGCCCGCGCGCGTCGTCAGGTGCCACTCGCCTTGGTCGACCCGGTGGTAGTGGTCGATGCGCCGCGCGCGGTGCGAGACGAGGATGTACTCGCGGAGCTCGCGGAGCGCCTGGTAGTGGAGGAACTTCTTGCCGCGGTCGAAGTCCTCGGTCGAGTCGCTCGTGACCTCGACCAGGATCGTCGGGTCGAGGAGCGACGGCGGATCTCCGTCATCGTAGCGGCGCTCGCCGCACGCCACTGTCACGTCCGGGTAGGTGTAGAGGCCGGTCGCGGGCACGTGCACGCGCTGATCGCTCGTCATCGTCACGCACCCGCGCGCGCGCGCCAGTTGCCCCACGGCCATGGTCACGTTCGCAGCAAGGATGTTGTGGGGCGGCCGCGCCCCGGCCATCGCGAGGATGGCGCCGTCGACGAGCTCGTGCTTGGTCGTGCTCGCCTTCTCGAGCGCGAGGTACTCGGCGGCGGTGAACCGCGTCGGGGCGGCGGACGACATGCCCGTCAGTCTACCGCACGATCCGGAGCGGCAGGCGTCGGGCGAGGTTCAGGCGTCGGTGCTCCCGGCTCCTCGTGCGCTCCGGGCGGCTCCGGCTCGGCGCTCTCCGCGGCGAGCGGTGGGGCGAGCGGTGGGGCGAGCGGTGACGCACCGAGGGCCTCCGCCTCGCGACCGGCCTCTTCCGGTTGGCTCACGGCGGAGGACGAAGCACCGACGACCTCGACCGGTACGAACGCAGGCCCGGGACCCACCGCGGCCCGCGTGCCGTCGAAGAGCGCGCGCAGCGTCGCCGTTCCGGGCTGGCGCTTGCCGCTTGCGATGAGCAGGATTTCGCTGCGGAGGGCGTCGTTCACGGGCGTCGGGATGCCGTGGCGCGCGCCGCGGCTCGCGACCTCGCCGTTCAGGAAATCGACCGCGGGCGGCCGGCCGCGCTCGATGGCGGCGAGCATCGAGGAGCGCAGGCGCCGGTAGCGCGCCCCGACCGCGAGCAGGAGCGCGTGCTTGGCGACGAGGCTCGGCGAGCCGACGGCGGCCGCGCGCTCGGCGTCCGTGAGCGCGATCCACTCGAGGTCGAGCGTGCCCGCCACCTTCTCGAGGCGCACGCCCTCGGCGCGGGCGACCGCCCCGGCCTCGGTCATGACCTCGAGGGCGAGCCGCCGCACGTGGCGCTGGCGCAGGAGCGGCCCCAACCGGTCGCCGCCGACCGTACCGAGGCTCGAGATGGCGCAGTTGAGCGCGAGCTTGCTCCAACGCGCGCCCGTCAGGTTCTCGGTCATCGTCACGGGGCCCACGCACTCGAGCCTGCGGCCGAGCTCGGCGAGGAGCTCGGGGCGGCGGGTCGGTGCCGCGGTGGCTTCGAGCTCGCCGGTGCCGCCGCCGGTCGGGGAGGGCTCGGCGTAGGCCCCGACGACGAAGCCGCCGGCGCTCGTGCGGTCGTAGATCCCCGCCTCGACCATCGTCGCGCCCCACGACACGATGGCGCCCGCCGTGCGGCCCGCGCCCGCGATCGCGGCGACGCGCGGCTCGCAGAGGCCGTTCTGCAGGCACACCATCCAGCCGTCGGCGGCGAGGTAGGGGACGTTCTGCCGCGCGGCCTCTTCGACCTCGGTCGGCTGCGTGCAGAGGAGCACGAGATCGAAGCGGTCGCCCGCGCGCAGGCGCGTGACGGCGCGCCCCGGCACCGTCCCGGCACCCTCGCCGCGCACCCGGAAGCCGTGGGTGTTGACGGCGTCGGCGATGAGGGGGTTGCGCGTGAGCGGCGTCACGTCGAAGCCCTGCTCCAGGAGCCCCGCGCACACGACGCCTCCGACGCCCCCGCAGCCCACGACGAGGACGCGCGGGCCCACCGAACGAGCTCCATCCATGGGCGGGAACCTACACCGGGCAGGGCACGTAGTCGAAAGTCGAAGGTCGAAGGTCGAGGGTCGAGGCACGCCGCGGCGCTTGCTCGCTAGGAACTTCGGCGCCGTGGGGCTAAGAACGTGCGGTCGCGCGCCGCGGAGGCCGCGTGCGGCAGAGCGCATGTCGCCGAAGAAGAAGCTCGCGTTCCTGCTCGCCGCGGTGGCCGTCGCGGTTGCCTTCCTGCTCGCGAGCGCGAGCCGGAGCGGCGTGTGGGATCCACACGAGCTCGAGCAGAGCGAGCACGCGCGCTGCCTCGCGGCCAAGCTCTTCGACCGGGCGGAGCTCCGCATCCCCGAGGACGGCGACGGGTGTCGACCGCCTGCCGAGGGCGCCCGAGCCGCGACCGAGTCCGACGCTGGCGCGGCGGCCGAGGGTGCGAGGGAGGCGTCGACCGGGCCGACGCTCACCGACCTCGGCGCCGGCGAGCTCGGCTTCACGTCGATGGCGCTCGGCTTCCGGCTCTTCGGCCTGCGCGACTACGCGGGCCGGCTGCCGCTCGGGGCCTGGGCGCTCACGGGGGCGCTCGTCCTCTACCTCTTCCTGCGGCGCTTCGTGTCGCCGCGCGCCGCGCTCTACGGGGTCGTGGCGCTCTCGACCATGCCGCTCTACTTCATGCAGGCGCGCACCATGCTCGGCGACGCGGTCACGCTCGCGGCGTTCGCGGCGGCCGTGTGCGGGCTCGGTGGGGCCCTGCTCGAGCGGGGGGGCGCCGCGTGGACGACCGCGTGGGTGCTGCTCGGGCTCGGCGGCTGCGCGGCCGGCTTTCTCGCGCGGGGCGCCGTCATCGGGGTTGCCGCCCCGGCGCTCGCGGTCGGGATCGCGTGGCTGGCCCTGCGCTTCTCGGGGCGTCGCGGCGCGCGCTTCGACGTCGTCGGGGTCGGGGCGCTCGCCCTCACCCTCGGGGCCGTCGCGCTCGCGGCGGTGCGCCTCGGCGAGCTCGTGGCCGTGGCCGAGGGAACCGAGGTGCTGCGCAAGGCCGGCTTCGGCAAGCTCGGCAAGCTCCTCGGCGACCGCCTCGCCGAGGAGCCGGTCGCGCGCGTCCTCGGTTTCGCCTTTCTGGCGCGACCCCCGGTGGAAGCGACCTTCGACCTGCCTCTGCGCGAGCTCGGCCACGCGCTCTACCCGTGGAGCGCCTTCCTGCCCTTCGCGTTCGGGCGCCTGCTCGGCCTGCCGCCCGAGCTCGACGCGGCCGCGCGCGAGCGCGAGCTCGGCCTGCGGGCCCTGCTCGTCGCGGGTGTCGCGGCCGCCTTCGCGGCGCACGCGTGGCTCGGGCCCTACGCGGGCCATCTCGCGTACGCGGGGCCGGCCCTCTGCGCTGCCGTGATCGCGCTCGCGCTGGTCGATCTCGAGCGCGGCGCGCCGCCGTCGCCGCTCGTGTCCCTCGGCACGGTGCTCTTCGCGGGCGTGCTCTGCATCGACTTTCTCACGACGCCGAGCAAGGCCTTCAGCGCCTTCGCGGTCGCGGAGCGCGATTTCCCGAAGCTCTACGAGCCCGCCGCGGCCCGCTACATGGCGGCGGCGGCGGCCGGCTTCGCCGTCGCCGTGGGCCTCTGCTTCGCGGAGCGCGGTCCTCCGCCTGGCTTCGGGCGCTACCTCCGCGAGCGGCGCGCGAGCTACGAGGCGGCCCTCCGCACGCTCGGCAAGCTGTGGCGCGGAAACTTCGTCTTCGGTCTCCTGGTCGTCGAGGCGGCGCTCGTCGGCCTCGGCGCCATGCTCTTCGTGGGCCGGCGCCTCGAGTGGGCGGCCGTCCTGCGGCTGCCGAGCACCTTCACGCGCTACGGCCTCAACCTGTGGTGGGAGCTGCCCGTCGCGGCCGCCGGCGTGCCGGTCGCCTGGGACCTCGTGCGCTTCGCCTACGCCGCCTGCTTGCGCGTGCTCGGGCTGCCGCGCACCGCGGGCGTCCTCTTCGGCGGCCTGTTCGCGGGCGGCCTCTTGTGCTTCGGCTACTACCCCGGCCTGGCAGCGCAGATCTCGCCGAAGGAGATGTTCGAGAGCTACGACCGCATCCATGCGCAGGGCGAGCCGCTCGGCGTCGTGGGCGTGTCGCCGCGCGCGGCCCGCTACTACGCCCGTGGCGACGACGTCTTCGCGCACGCCAACGCCACGGCGGCCTACCGCTGGCTCGTGGCCGAGGAATCGGAGCGGCGCTGGCTCGTCGTGCGCGCGCTCGATCTGCCCGACCTCAACGCCCTGCACCGCCGGGCGCGCGCCCTGAACCTGCCGGTGCTCGACGCGCGCTCGAGTCAGTTCCTGCTCGCATCGAGCGAGCTCGGCGGCGCGCGCAACCAGAGCTACCTCGAAGAGCTCGTGGTGCCCGAGCCGGGGCCGCTCGCGCACCCGGTCGACGCGCGCTTCGAGGACGAGCTCGAGGCGCTCGGTTGGGAGGTGCGCGACGACCGGGGCGAGCTCGTCGCCGAGGTCGTGCCGCAGCGCGCCTACCACCTGCGCTTCTACTACCGCGTGCTGCGGCCCATCACGCGCTCGTGGAAGGCGTTCCTGCACGTCGACGGCGGGGGCTTGCGACACAACGGCGATCACGACGTGCTCGGCGGGCGCTACCGGGTCAGCCTGTGGCAACCGGGCGACGTCGTGTGCGACGACTACGAGCTCGATCTGGACGCGAACTTCACGCCCGGGCGCTACCGCGTCTACTACGGCTTCTTCATCGGCAACGAGCGCTACGCCGTCACGCGTGGCGCGCATCAGGACAACCGCGTCGACGGCGGCGAGCTCGTGGTGCGCTGAGCGCGCGGGGCCACGGCGTCGCGGTTCGCGACACTCGACGCGGCCTGCGAACCACGATACTCGCTAGGCATGAGCGCTGGCCGCGACTCCGACCGACCGCCGGGTGCGCGCGGAGCGCGCGCCGACGTGACGGGAAGCGAGGCCGCCCGGGGGCCCGAGAGCCAGCCGCCCGGCAGCGAGAAGCGCTCCGCGGAGCGCGTCGACGTCATGTGGGCCGTCGACTGCGAGACGGACGACAACTTCCTCTTCGCGTCGATCACCAACATCTCGGCGCTCGGGATCTTCGTGCAGACGACCGAGCCCCTGCCGGTGGGGCGCCTGCTCGCGCTTCGCTTCGCGCCGCACGGCGAGAACCTGCCCTTCGTGCTGCGGGGTCGCGTGCAGTGGGTGAACGAGGTGAAGCCCCTCGGCGACAACCTGAACCCGGGCATGGGCATCATGTTCGTGGATCTCACGCCCGAGCAGCGCGAGCGCCTCGTCGAGGTCGTCAAGACGATCGCCTACCTGCGCACCGACCCCTCGAGCGACCCCAGCGCCACGAACTGACGGCGGACGACGTTTACTGCAGCGGCAGTGGGAAGCGCCGCACGTAGATCCCCGGGTGCTCGGGCGACACGTCCTGCCAGCCGAAGACGACGTAGCCGGCGACGGCGATCGCCGGCCGCGAGCGCTGGCCGCCCGTGCCGAGCCCGACCTCGACCGCGGGGTGCGAGGCCTTGAAGTCGCCGTTCTGGCCGGTGACCGTGTTGTAGCCGAAGGAGTCGGTGCCGCCGATGTAGCGCGCCCACACGGTCCCGTCGGGCGCGCCCCACGCCGCGGCGAAGAACCCGCCGGCGCGCTCGATCACCGGATCGGAGGCGGGGGCCGGCGCCGCGACCTGCAGCGGGAGGTTCTGATCGCCCGCGAGCGGACCGCCGGTCGCCGTGAAGCGCTGGAACATGACGACGTTGTCCGAGCGCCACACGGCGCAGCTGCGGCCGTCCTCGAGCACGGCGACGTCGGGCTGATCCTGCAGGCCGTTCGTCTTGGCGTTGATGCGCGACTCGTCGACGACCGAGCCGGCCGCCGACACGCGCGTGAGGACGATGCCGTCCGGATCGCCGTCCCCGACGCCGGCCCGCACCACGAGCCAGCCGCTCGCGCTCCCCGCCACGCGCGGACGACCGGTCTGGGCGATCCCGCCGAGATCGAGGTCGCTCGCCGCGGGCGTGAGGCTGCCGTCGGCGGCGCGAATGCGCCCGCGCAGCGAGGCGCCCGAGCGCCACACGATGAGCGCGGTACCCACGGGACCCTGTGCGACGTCCGGGTCGGCGATGGTGATGCTCGTGTCGACGTTGACCTGGACCGGGTCGAGCGGCGCACAGCCCGTCTCGTTCTCGACGCTCAGCCACACGTCGAAGCGGTTCTTCACGACCTCGTCGCTCGCGTACGCGACGAGCACCGTGTCGGCGGACACGCTGGCGATGGCGGGCGTCTTCTGGGCGTTGATCCGGCCAGCCGACTGCGTGAGCGTGCCCGAGCACGACCCGGTCGACGGCAGGCGGAGCTGCCCGGAGTAGAACTTGAGGGGTGCGGCCGCCGTGGGCGAGAAGGGGTAGAGCGAGGCGTCGAGCGCGCGCAGGTCGATGTCGAGCCCGCCGCTCGCCCAGTAGCTGTCGGTGTACACCGCGCGCAGCGCCCCGGGCATCATCGCGCCGGCGCTGCCCGAGAAGGCCATCGCGAGCTCGCTCTTGCTCCCCGCCGGCCCGTTCATGAGCTTGTTCTGGACGTCGGGATAGGGCGGGGACGGGTTGTCGATCGTGAGCAGGATCTCGTGCGCCTGACAGTCCGGATCGCAGACCGCATCGGCGACGACCCCGCCGCACGCCGGCAGCGCACCGACGTTGCCCGTGTCGCACTGCTCGCCGACCTCGACTTGGCCGTTGTTGCAGCACTTGGGCGGGTTGAAGCGCTGCACCGTGATGTTCACCTCGAGCGGGTCCTTGTCGACCACCGCCTCGGCGCAGCCCTCCGCGAGCGGGCCCGCGGCGCCCGTGGCCACCACGTAGAAGACCTTGCGCGTATCGTCCTTGTCGACGGCGATCTCGCGGCACCAGCTCGCGCCCGAGGCGCAGCCGCCCTGCTGCAGGTCGAAGGTGAGCACGGTGTCGTCGGGCGCCTCGCCGACGAGCGCCGGCCCGTTGCAGTAGATGCCGTAGTCGTCCGCCTCGTCGAACACGCGCAGCTCGATCCGGGTGGCGGTGTCGAGCAGGCCCTGGGGCGCGCGCATGCCGAGCGCGATGCTGCTCGCTCGCTCGAAGCACGCGGAGGCCAGGACCACGGCGGGCGCAGAGCAGCACAGGCCGATAAGGAGCTTGGAGCGCATGGGCATAATGTAACGGCTCGCGCTGCCCGGGGACAGCGAAAGGCGTGCCCCGCAAGGCTGGGGCCAAGGGGTCGAGGGCGGAGGAGCCCTCGGCCCCTCGACTCCTACGTACCGACGCGGCGAGCTTCCTTCTAGAACGACTGGCTCGGCTCGTACGCGTCGCGCGCGTGGGCGCCCTGCTGGCTCGCGCCCGTGGCGGGCGGCGCCGCCACCGGTGCCGCCGGCGCCGCCGGGGACGCCTTGCCGCCCGCCGCGCCGCCACCGGTCGTCGCGGTGGCCGGCGGAGCGTTCGCCGCGAGCTCCTGATCGGCGCGCTTGCGATAGTCGTCGTTGTTGCGCAGGGCGAGCCAGAGCCTGCGCGCCTCGCCCACGTCGCCGATGGCGTTCTGGCAGGCAGCCTGCTCCCAGGTCGCGTCCGCCGAGGCCGGGCTCGCGCCGTAGCGGTCGCGGACGGCGGTGTAGTAAGGCACCGCCGCGCCGCAGCCCGCCTGCGAGCGGACGGCGCGCGCCTGGTAGAGCGCGGCGTTCGCGGCGTTCGGCCCGCCGGCGCGCTCGGCCTCGGCGAAGTCCTGCTGCGCCACCTGGTGGTTGCCGGCGCGGTAGTTCGCGAGCCCGCGGTTGAAGACCTCGTCCGGGGGGCCCGCCGCGCTCGCGCTCGCCGCGGCGAGCGGCTTGTCCTCGTCGCGCGACTCCAGCCGCTTGTCGGCGGCGAGGCTCGTGGCTGCGGGGGCAGGGGCCGCGGACGCGGCCGGCGTGTCCGCGCCGGTGCGGGCCTCGCGGACCGGGGCGTTCGGCTCCCCGCGCTCGGAGACCGACACCGGCGTCACGCCGACGCCGCCCCCGCGGGCGCGCAGCAAGAGCAGGCTCGAGCCGAGCACGAGCATGAGCAGCGCCGCCATCGCGAGCTGGGGGCGCATGGCATGGCTGCCGGCCCACGACAGCGCGCGGAGCAGGCGCCGGTGGATGGGGACGGGCCGCGCCGCGCGGTCGGCCGCCGCGAGCAGGCGCTCCTCGAGCTCGGGGCTCGGCTCCTCGAGGGGCAGGACGGCGATCTGCATCGTGGCGCGCAGCCCGTCGTGGAGGCCCGCGCAGCGCGCACACCCCTCGGCATGGCGCCGCATGGACGCCGCGGTGAGCTCGTCGAGCTCGCCGTAGAGATCGTCCATCAGATGTTCCTCGAACCTCTCGCAGTCCATCGCGCTCCGGCCTCGGCCCGTGTTCTCCTCACCCGCGGTGCACGCCAGGCGCGCTCACTTCAGCGCGCGGGCGTAGTCCTCGTACTCGCTCAGTGCCTCCTGCAGCCGCTCGAGCGCGTAGCGCATGCGGCTCTTGACCGTGTTCTCCGGCACGCCGGTGATGTCCGCGATCTCGCGAAACGGGATCTTGGACACCTGCCTCAACAAGAAGACCTCTCGCTGCTCGTTTGGCAACCGTTCGACGGCTGCCTCGATGCGCCTGCCGATGTCGTCGCTGGTGACGCGCCGGTCGGCCTCGGCCCCCGGATGCGGGTCCGCGAGGCGCTCCCCCAGCGTCGCGCCGCCCCCTTGGTGGTCCGCCGAGTGGTTCGCGGCGGGCTGCTCCAGCGACGGGTGCCGGCGCAGCGCCTGCTTGCGCAGGTGGTCGATGCACAGATTGCGCGCGATGGAGTACACCCACGTCGAAAAACGAGCCTCGTGCTTGAACTTGGCAGCGCTCCGGACCACCCGGACGAACACGTCCTGGACCAAATCCTCGGCGGTCGACGGGCTCTTCACCTGGCGGAGGACGAAATTGTAGATGGGAACCTTGTGGCGGCGGACCAGGAGGGCGAACGCATCGCGCTCGCCTTCCTGGTAGCGAAGCATCAGGACCTCGTCGGTCGTGTCGTCGAGCGCCGCTGCCAAGTCAGGCCCTCCGCTCCGCGACGGTAGCATCGGGTCCGCGAGGCTCGAAGCAGCCTGGCACCGGCCGAGCCGCGCGGTGCGCTCGCCTGCATCGACGTGCGGCGGCGCGGAAAGTTCTGAGGCCTGCGGCCATCGCGGTCACGATAGCCCATCCGGGGCGCGATGGCGCATTCTGCCCCGGCGGCGGCCCCTGCGCCCGCGCCGGCGCCGGGCGAGCACGGAGCGGGCGCCGCGCCACCGTTGCGCCATCCCACCGCTGACTACTACACTCCCACGAGCGGGGCGCACCGTGCCCCGCGCCGCGGAGCTTGCATCGCGCCGCTCCCTTCACCCGGGGGCCCGGCGCGCCCTGTCATCGAGGACTTTTTCATGAACCCAGGACGCCTCGTCGGGACCTTGCTCATCGTCACCGGGCTGTGTGCCCTCGCGGCCGTGCCGGTCGCGGCGCAGCCTGCACCGCCGCCGGGCTCGGCGAGCGCTACGGCGTCACCCGCGAGCTCGAGCTCCGCGCCCGCCGCGAGCGCGAGCGGCAGCGCGCCGGCGACGCCGACGGCGACGGTGGCTGCCCCCGCCGCTCCCTCGGCGACGACCATCGACGGGCCCACCTACGCGGTGCGGCTCCGGGACCTGCAGCAGCGCATCGACGAGCTGAAGGAGCAGATCCGGCGCAGCCACACCCGGCTGTCGCTCCTCAGCGACAGCGTGATGAACACCGGCACCTCCGGCTCCCGCGCATCGATCCGCTTCGACAACAAGTTCTCGAACCTCTTCCAGCTGACCCGCGCGACCATCGTGCTCGACGGCACCGTCCAGTACAACAAGAGCGACCGGTCCGGCGGGCTCGCCGAGCAGACCGTGATCCCGGTGTTCAACGGCTCGATTCCCCCCGGCGATCACACCATCCAGGTGCTCATCAACCTGCAGGGCAACGGCTTCGGCGTGTTCTCGTACATGCGCGGCTACCACTTCGAGGTGCGCTCGAGCCACTCGTTCACCGCCGTGGAGGGCAAGACCATCAAGCTGCGCATCATCGCGTACGAGAAGGGCGGCGTGGACACCGCCATCGAGGAACGCCCGGCCGTCCGCTACATGGAGAAGGTCGTGAGCGGCCTCGTGGACGCGAGCCAACCCGAAGCCACCGAGAACTGAGCCGGAGGCCCGCATGTACGCGTCCGCGCCTCTGCCACGCCGGCGACGGCTGGGCGGCCTCGCCGGCCTGCTCGTCGCCTTGTGCCTCGCGTCCGTCGCCGAAGCGAAGGACCCCGACGAGTACTACACCGAGGCGACCGCGCAGGTCCGCACGGCGACGAGCGACATCCCCGCCATCGAGAAGGCGGTCGCGCGCGCGTCGGGCCAGGAGCGCACCGCGGAGCAGCGCATCGCCGACGCCGTGCTGCTCATCGGGGTCAAGGACTACGAGCGCGCGGCGGTGCTGCTCAACCAGATCCTCGACAAGTACCCGCAGCAGGCGAGCGCCTACGCCGACGCGCTGCAGCTGCTCGGCGAGACCTACTTCCAGAGCAAGCAGCACCTCTCGGCCCGGCGCAGCTACCAGCAGATCGTCGACCGCGCCGCGGAGCCGCGCTTCGGCGCGTACCGCGACAAGGCGCTCGAGCGGCTCGTGGACGTGGCGATGCGCATGCGCGACTTCGACGCGCTGCCGGCCATCGTGACGGCCATCGACGCGGCCGGGGTCGGCGGCGATCTCGGCTACGCGAAGGGCAAGGCGCTCTACGCGCGGGGCGACGTCGCAGGGGCGCGGAGTGCGCTCGCCGGCGTCGGCGCCGACTCCAGGGTGGCCCACCAGGCTCGCTACCTCCTCGGCGTCATCGAGGTGAGCGAGGCGACCCCACCCGAGCCAGCCGATCCCGAGGCGGCGCCGTCCGTGGTGCCCAAGGGGCGCTACGCCCGTGCCATCGAGAGCTTCCGCGCCGCGACCCAGCTCCCGCCCGACACGGCCGAGCACCGCCACGTCATCGACCTCGCCTGGATGGCGATGGGACGGCTGCTCTACGAGACCAACCAGTTCGCGCTCGCGGTCGACGCCTACAACCGCATCGACCGCACCTCGCCCGAGTTCGGCAACATGCTCTACGAGCTCGCCTGGGTGTACGTGCGCCTCGGCGACGTGGTGCGCGCGCAGCGCGCGCTCGAGGTGCTCGCGGTCGCCGCCCCCAACAGCACGGACGTTGCCGACGCGCAGCTGTTGCGCGGCGACCTCATGCTGCGCGCCGGCCAGTTCGAGAAGTCGCTCAAGGTGTACGAGAGCGTGCGGGCCAACTACGAGTCGCTGCGCGATCGCGTCGATGGCTTCCTGCGCGCCACGCAGGACCCGGGCGCCTTCTTCGACACCTTGAGCCAGGAGCAGCTCCAGCTCTTCGAGACCGGCACCGGCCTGCCGCCCATCGCCCTCGAGTGGGCGCGCGAGGCCGAGGGCGGCGAGACCGCGTTCGCCATCATCGACGACATCGCCCTCTGCCGGCGCCTCATCAAGCAGTCGAACGACATGATCGACCGCCTGAACGCCGTGCTCGCCTCGCCGAACCGCGTGCGGGCGCTGCCCGGGCTGCGCGCCGCCACCGAGCGCGGGCTCGGCCTGCTCAACGCGCTCGCCGTGGCACGCCAGACGATGGCGCACGGCATGGACGAGGTGCAGCCCGACGTCACGGGCGCACTCGGCGACGTCCGTCGCAAGCGCCTCGACCTCGAGGACCGCCTGGCGATGCTGCCCGTGAGCGACGCCGACTTCGAGGCGCGCGACACCGAGGGGCAGCGCCAGTGGAACCAGGCTTCGCAGGCGCTGCAGCGCCTCGAGCTCGAGGTCGACACGCTGCAGGCGACCATCAACGGCCTGCGCCGCCTCTTGAGCGACAGCTCGCAGGCCGGCGTGGTCCGCGACCCGCAGAAGGCCGCCGAGGACAACGCCACCTTGGTCGAGCAGGAGCAGCTCGTGAAGAGCTACCGCGAGCAGATCGTAGAGCTGCGGCGCGGTATCGACGCGGGCAAGGTGCAGTCGGGCTTCGGCGACAAGCGCTTCGTCGAGGACGCGGAGGTGCGACGCCAGTACGCGGCGCTCGTGAGCGAGGAGCTCGCCCTCGCCGCGGGCGGCGCCGGCGGGGCCGATCTCGCGGCGCTCGCGAGCCGCCTCGTGCCCATCGCCGAGGAGGCCCGGCAAGGTGACCAGCGCATCGAGAAGGCGCTCGCCGACCTCGAGGCCACCGTGGCGCAGAAGACCCACGATCTGAGGCAGATCGTGCAGACCGAGACCACGAACATCGTCGGCTACTCGGTCCACCTCGAGAAGCTCGACGGCGAGGCGCGCAAGGTGGTGGGCGGGCTTGCGGCCCACAACTTCGAGATGGTGCGCGACCGCTTCCGCAACATCGTGCTCCGCGCCGACGTGGGCATCACCGAGGAGGCGTGGGAGGTGCGCGAGGAGCAGCTGACGCGCGTGCGCCGCCTGCGCATCGAGCGCACGCGCAGCGCGAAGCGCCTCGAAGAAGAGCTCGAAGAAGTGCTCGACGACAGCGGTGGGCCGGAGGTGTCGCCGTGAGAGTGCCGAAGACGCTGACGCGGGTGGCCGCCCTCGGGCTCTGCCTCTGCCTGGCTCGGGGCGCGGCCTCGCAACCGGCGCCGCCGCCCGCAGGCAGCGGGGGTGCGGGGGGCGCGGCCGCAGGGCCCGGGCCGAGCGCGGCCCCGGCCGGTCCCGCAGCGAGCGGGACGGCGGCGGCGCCCGCGTCGCGGGGCAACATCCCGCGCGTGCCCGACCCGACGCCGGAGCAGCTCGAGGCCCTCGAGCTCCTGAAGGCCGAGGCGTCGAGCTACGAGGCGGACGCCAAGGACTACCGCGCGACCATCACGCGCATCATCAAGCACCACTACTCCGAGCGACGCCGCCGGGTGCTGTCGGCGCTCGACGCCGAGATCGGCACCGAGCAGGCGGCGCTCGACGAGGCGCGCGGCGACGCGATCAAGCGGCTCGAGACCTTCGTCGCCAAGTACAGCGGCCCGAACGCCGACGAGAAGGAGACGCCGGACGCGATGTTCCGCCTCGCGGCCCTCTACGAGGAGCGCTCGAAGGCGAAGATCAAGCCCGGCGACACCAGCACCATCGCCGACTTCAGCGACACCGTGCGCCAGTACAAGCAGATCCTGCTCGACTTCCCCAAGTACTCCGAGACCGCCGCCGTCTACTACTACCTCGGGCACGCCTACTTCGCGATGGGGCGGCTCGAGGAGTCGCAGCAGGTGTGGCGCTCGCTCGTGTGCCACAACCACTTCGACTACCGGCCCAGTCGCCAGGACCTGACGAAGGACGAGGTGGCGCACCTGCCGCAGGACCACGAGCCCGCGTGGTGGGACAGCTGGCGGCAGCGCCACCCGCGGCCCGAGGGCGCCAAGACCGCGGGGCCGCCGAAGCCGCCCCGTCCCGGTCCGCAGGGCGACGCCGGTCGCGGCGGGGACAACGGGGACGAGATGAGCTACCTCGAGCCCTTCCCCGAGGACTGCACGCCGATCCCGCAGAAGACGCTGCCCGACGAGGAGCCGCGCTACGTCGCCGAGATCTGGTGGCAGATCGGCGACTACCACTTCGAGGAAGTGGACCCGTGGGGCGGCCCCTACAACCTGAACCGCGCCGAGAGCGCCTACCGGCACTCGATGCGCTTCAAGAAGCCGCCGGTGTTCGGCGTGGCGATGTACAAGCTCGCCTGGACCTTCTACAAGCAGCAGCGCTACGAGACCGCGGTGCGGCAGTTCGTCGAGCTGCTCGACTACACCGACCTCCGCGAGAAGGAGACGGGCGACCCGGGGGCCGACTTCCGCAACGAGGCCTACGCGTACATCGCCGGCTCGCTCACCTTCCAGGATTTTCAGGGGCCGACCCGCAGCGAGCCGTACATCGGGCGCGACGACCTGTTCGACCTCGAGACCGACGCGGCGGTCATCGAGAAGAAGATGCACGTGGCGATCGATCGCGTGCAGGACCCGAAGCTCATCCCCCAGGACCGCAAGTGGACCGCCGAGGTCTACCGGGCGCTGGCCAACGAGTTCAAGGAGTACAACTACTACGCGAACCTCATCGAGACCGACGAGCTCATCCTGAGCAAATGGCCGCTGAACCGCAACGCGCCCAAGGTGCAGAACCGCGTCGCGGAGACCTACCAGACGCTCGCCGATCAGACGCCGCCCGGGCCGCAGCGCGACGTCTACTCCAAGAAGGCGCTCGAGGCGCGCGGCGCGCTCGCGCGCTACGTGGGCAAGACCGACTGGACCGAGGCCAACAAGGAGGATCCGGAGGCGATCCGCGAGGCCGAGCACCTGGTGCGCGGCGGTCTGCGCCGGGCCGCGGCGGACTACACGAACGCCGGCTCGGGGCTGGTCCAGACGGCGCTCAACTCGACCGACAAGGACACGCGCGAGCTCGCCTTCGAGGCGGCGCTCGACAAGTACCGGCGCGCGAGCGAGGCGTGGCGCGGCTACCTCGAGCAGGACGAGACCGCGGACGACGCCTACGACAGCCGCTACTGGCTCGCCGACGCGCTCACCAACGTGGTCGTGATCCAGGTGGCCATGCACCGGATGCCGAGCGAGGACGACTTCAAGGAGGCGCGGCGCCGCGCCGTCGAGGTGCGCGACTCGAACGAGAGCAACGAGAAGCTACAGCCCGCCGCGATGATGGCCGTCAAGGTCGCCCAGCAGCGGGTGCTCATCAACTACTACCTGAACGAGGACGGCAAGGGCGGCTTCCCCAAGCTGACGGCGCTCGAGACGCAGGGCACCGGCGAGAGCGCGAAGTTCATCGTCAAGCCCGTGCCGCCCGAGATCGAGGGCATGATCGGCGCCTTCGACGACTACATCGGCAACGTGCCGCCCGACGCCGACCCCTACGGCAACCACGAGCAGTTCGCCTACACCTCGGGCGAGACCTACTTCTTCTACGGCCAGTTCGAGCAGGCCAAGAAGCGCCTGACGCCGATCTACCTGACGCAGTGCGGCAAGACCAAGTACGGCTACCTGGCCTGGGAGCGCCTGCTCACCATGGCGAACCAGGAGCGCGACATCGACCGCGGGCGCGAGCTCGCGCTCGCGGCGGAGAAGCAGAGCTGCGCCTTCGACGAAGAGACGAAGCGAAAGGAGCAGGAGTACGGGCAGCCCACCATCGTGACCGGCTACTACGTGGACGCGGCGCGGGCCTTCACGAAGGCCGAGGGCATGCCGCCCGGCAAGGAGCGCGACGAGCAGTACCGCAAGGCCGCGCAGCTCTACGAGGACGCCCTCGCCAAGGCGCCGGCGCACGACAAGGCGCCCGAGGCCGCGATGAACGGCGCCTACTGCTGGAAGAAGGTCGACGAGTACGACAAGGCCATCGGCATGTACCGGCTCTTCATCGACGCCTACGGCAGCGAGGAGAAGCTCGTGAAGCTCGAGAAGGGCGACAACACCGTCAAGCCGCCGGTGCCGCCGAACCCGAAGCTGCTCGAGGAGCGCGTCGCGAACCTGAAGGCCGCCTACGACGAGCTCGGCAAGAGCTACATCCAGTTCTTCTCGTACCGCACCGCGGCCGAGACCTTCCAGGCCATCGCCAAGAACACCCGCTTCAAGGACGATGCGCGGCGCGACGCGGCCGAGAACGCCGTCACCCTCTTCGGCAACGTCGGCGACCGCGACAAGATGCGCGAGGCCAAGGCGCTCTACTTCAGCCTGGCACCGCCCGACGAGGACAAGGCGCGCATCTCGTGGCTCGAGGTCGAGAGCGATTTTCAGCGCTGGAACGAGCGCGGCGCCGACACGGGCCCGAACAAGGACGCGCGCCTCGCGGCGCAGGCCTCGATGGAGGCCTACTACCGCCAGCACAACAACAACTCGGCGGCCCATCAGTACACGGTCATCGCGGCCTACAACTCCGCCAAGATGCGTCGCATCGCCGAGGACCCGACCCACAAGGAGTGGTGCAAGCGCACCATCGACGCCTTCAAGAACTTCGACAAGAAGGGCACGCCGCAGGCCGAGATGGCGGCCGAGTGCAAGTTCCGCGACCTCGACGACAAGATCAAGAAGACCTTCGACTACGACGCGGGCTTCCACCACTACGAGGGCGTCGTCACCGAGGTCATGAAGAAGTACAAGGAGGACGTCGAGGTCAAGGCGAAGGACCTGAAGGACGAGCTCCAGCGCGACGTCATCACCGCCCACGGTCTCAACAAGTGGGCGGTGGCCGCGCGCGTGCGCCAGGGCACGCTCTACGACTCGTGCCGCACCGGCCTCTACAACGCGAGCGAGCCCGGGCTCAAGCTCTACACCGTCGAGGAAGAGAAGAAGCTCAAGGAAGCGGACCAGCTCTGCGAGAACGACGGCAACGAGAAGGCCTGCGCCCTCGGCGACAACTTCCGCGCCAAGCGCCGCGCCACGTGGAAGACCGAGCGCGACGCGGCCATCGCGGCGGCCGATCAGCCCATGAGCGTGTTCTACGCCGAGGGCATCGTGTGGGCGCGGCAGCTCAAGGTGCACGTCGATGCGGTCGACCACGCGGTGCGGCGCCTCGCGTTCTTCACCGACATCGTCGGCGACGCGAAGCTGCGGCAGTACCTGTCCGGCCTGAAGGCGCTGCCCGAGAAGGAGGGCGACCAGCCCCAGTCGGTGCCCTACGAGGACGGCATGTACATGCGCATGCGCCGCGGCATGACGGCGCAGGTCGAGGGCAAGGTGCTGCCCGATCCCTTGCCCGCGCCCGTGCAGGCGGGAGGTGCGCCGTGAGCGCCCGGCGACGCCTGCGGTGGGCGTGTGCGGTCGGCGGGCTCGTCGCGGCGGCCGCGCTCGGGAGCGCCGGCTGCGAGGGCGCGCCCAAGCCCCAGCCGGTGGCACCGGTCGGTGGTCAGCAGCTTCCGCCCGGGCAGATCCCGGGGGTCGCGCCGGGGGTGCAGGTGACCCTGCCGTCCGCGCCGGTGAGCGCGGCCGAGGCGAACATGAGCCCGGAGGCGGTGGGGGTCTACAACCAGGGCCTGCTCGCGTTCGCCAACGGCGACCTCGCGGGCGCGCAGGCCGCCTTCGCGCAGACGACCCAGCTCGCGCCGACTTCGCCGCAAGCCTTCTACTCGCTCGGCGTCGTGCAAGAGCGGCTCGGCCAGTCCGCGGCGGGCGACAGCTACCAGAAGGCGTCGTCGCTGCAGGCCGACTACGCGCCCGCCATCGTCGCCTACGGGCTGTGGCTCGCCAAGCATGACAAGCTCGAGCAGGCCGACTCGTTCCTCACCGAGCGGCGCGGGCGCGTGCAGAAGCCGCCGGAGGTGGCCGCCGCGATCGCCGGCGCCCTCGCCGAGGTCAAGAGCCTGAAGGGCGACTCGGGCAGCGCGCAGCAGATCGCCCAGGAGGCGCTGAAGCTCGACTCGAAGCACGTTCCGGCGATGCTCACGATCGCGCGCGACCACTACCGTCAGCACCACTTCAAGCTCGCCCGGCTCGCGCTCGACGCCATCTTGACGGGTCTGCCGGGCAACCCGGCGCGAGCGCCCGACGACCCCGAGGCGTTGCTCCTGCGCGGCACCATCTACGAGGAGACCGGCTACCGCGGTGACGCGATGGCCGACTTCGAGAAGGCGAAGAACCTGCGCCCCGACCTCATCACCGCGAAGCTGTCCTACGCCACCTCGCTGCTCGAGTCGGGCGACGCGAAGAAGGCGCTGCCGGACTTCCTCGACGCGAAGAAGCGCGAGCCGGAGAACCTCGCGGCGCGGCTCGGGCTCGGCGACTGCTACCGCCTGCTGGGGCAGGTAGCGGAGGCCAAGAGCGAGTTCGACTGGGTCGTCGGGCGCGAGCCCGATCTGCCGCAGGTGCACTACAACCTGGCGCTGCTCTACCTGTTCTCGCCGGTGATTCCCGGCATGGATCAGAAGCAGGTCGTGAACGCCGCCATCAAGGAGCTCGAGAAGTACGACTCGCTGAAGAAGAAGGGTGGCAGCGACGACTCGGCCGAGCTCATGAAGAACGCGAAGCTGCGCAAGGCCGAGATCGACGCCGCGGAGCAGGCGGCCGCCGCCCCGCCGCCGCCCCCCGCCACGGCCGCGCCCGACGCGGGGGCCGCCCCCTCCGAGGGAGCCGGCGGCGCAGCGCCCGCGGACCAGGGTGGGTGAACGAGCCCGCGCCGCGCTCCTGCTCGGGCAGGGCGGGGCGGTCGCTCGTGCTAGCATGAGCCTCGGAGGTCCGTCGTGCGCAAATCGCTCCTAGTCGCCCTGTTCACCGCCCTGCTCGTGCCGAGCGTCGCGGCCGCGCAACCGAAGGGCAAGGACAAGCAGCCGCGCGGCGTCATCCTCATCGACGTCGTGACGATCACGGGTCGCATCCAGAAGCCGGTGGCCGCGGTCGACGTGGCGCGGCTGCGCCCGCAGCTGACCCTGTCCGAGCTGCGCCAGCCGTTCCTCAAGCGCATCGACCGCGCGGTCTACGACAACCCGTTCTGACGCCGCGGTTGCGCGCTCGGCGCCCGACGTTCACGCCGGGCACGAAAGCGACGAGCCCACCCCTTTACCGGTCGCGCGCACCCGGTAGTCTGAGCCGAGGCCGGGTCGGCGCAGGGCGCCGCGTCGGTCGCGGAGGTCCAGATGCTCGAGCAGCATGCGATCGAGGCCGGCGACATGACGGCGGCGATGCGCGCCGTCGACCCGCGTTCGTCCGAGCGGGCCGTGCGGCTCTGCGAAGTGCGAGCGGGAGCGATCGTCGAGGAGCGGTTGTTCCGGGGCCCGAGGCCCGTCACCATCGGCCCGAGTGGCCGTGCGTCCTTCGCCGTGAGCCACCCCGCGCTCGGCCGGGACTTCCGTCTCGTCGAGCGCCGAGGCCGGGACTTCTTCCTCGCGCTCCTGCCGGAGATGACGGGGAGCGTCGCGGTGCGCGAGCGGGCGGTCGAGCTCGACACGCTGCGCGAGCACGCCGAGCGCGTGCGCGTCGGCGATCGGGTCGTGCACCGTGTCCGCCTCGGCGATCGCGCGCGCGGCCGGCTCGTGCTCGGCGACACGACGCTGCTGTTCCAGCTCGTGGTGCCGGCGCCCGGGCCGCGCCCCGCGGTGCTCGCTCCGGCGCTGCGCCGGGACCTCGTGAGCGACGTCGACTGGACGACGACCATCGTCGCCGCCGGCTCCTTCCTCTTGCACTTCGGCGCGGTCGCGCTCGTGTACTCGGACTGGCTCGATCCGGTCGCCGACGACGAGATCCGGGCGACGCAGCTGCTCGAGTCGCTCCCCGCCCCGCCCGCCCCGCCGGTGGAGCTGCCCGCTCGTACCGACGAGGCGCGCGCTCCGACCGCGCCTGCGGGCGCGACGCGAGCGGTGCCCGCGGACCGGCCGACGGGGTCGGTGGCGCCGTCCCGTACGCCGGGCGGCGCGCGCGGCGGCCGCACGCGGGAGGCTGGGGAGACTCCGGGGGCTCGCGGGCGCGACGCGTCGCGGGTCGCGGAGCTCGCGGCGGACCTCGAGGCGCTCGACGTCCGGACCGTCGGGGCGTTCGGGGCGCTGGGCCCGCACACGGAGGTCGTGCTCGAGGACGGCGAGACGCCGGTCGGCGCGGTCGACGAGGCCGCGCGCAGCGGAGCGGCGGCGGGGCCGGCGACGGGCGGGCTCCACCTCGCGGAGGGTGGGCGCGCCAAGATCACGCCCGGCAGTCGCGGGCTCGACGACCTCACGGCCGTGGGGGATCGGGGCGCCCACGGCGACGACAGCGGGGGGGTGGCCGTCGGGAGCGCTCGCCCGCCGACCGGGCCCACGATCGACGTCGCGGCCGGCGCCCAGCAGCGGGCGGGGGGCAAGGTCAAGAACGCGCCGGGCGTCATCGCGCGCCTCCGCGGCCAGTTCCGGCGCTGCTACGAGGGCGGCTTCGGCGCGAGCCCCGACCTCGAGGGGTCGGTGATGCTGACGGTCCGCGTGGGGCCGAACGGCGAGGTCCAGGGCGTCAGCGGGGGTGGGGGCCCGCTCGCACCCATCGTGCCGTGTCTTTCCGGCGTCCTGCAGGGGGCCGTGTTCTCGGCCCCGGAGGACCACCAACCGGCGGTCCTGCTCGTGCCGTTCGTCTTCAAGCTCCAGCCGTGAGCGCGCCGGAAAACCGGCGCCCGGGCACGAAGGCGACAGGCCCGGCGCCTGGACCAGACGTCCAAGGGCATGTAACCTGAGCACGCAGGCCGGGTTCCATCCGGCCGCGTGCGAGCTCGAGGTCAAGATGCAGCAGCAACAAGTCGCGCCGACCAACCGTCCCGGCTCGATGACGGCGGTCATGCGCGCCGTGTCCCATGCGGCGGGGCCCAAGATCCTGCGCATCGGCGTCGTCCAGACGGGCAAGGTCATCGACGAGCGGCTCATCAAGGAGCGCAGCCACGTCACCGTCGGCCCGAGCGAGAAGGCGATGTTCGTGGTGCCGAGCCGGAAGATCCCCCCGAACTTCCGGCTCTTCGAGCTCATCGGCGGTGAGTACTACCTGAACTTCCTCGACGGGATGGGTGGCCGCGTCGCGCTGAAGAGCGGCATCGCCGACATCTCCACGCTGAAGGCCCAGGCCAAGGTGGTCACCGTCGGAAACGTCAAGCTGTACCGGGTGCGGCTGACGGACGACGCGCGCGGCAAGGTCGTCATCGGCGAGACGACGTTCCTCTTCCAGTTCGTCGCGCCGCCCCCCGTGCAGCCCCGGCCGCAGCTGCCCGTGTCCGTGATGAAGAACGCGGGCGTCGACATCGACTGGACGACCACGATCATCGCGGCCTTCTCGTTCCTCGCCCACTTCTTCATCGTGGCGCTCGTCTACTCGGACTGGATGGACCCCATCGTCGACGACGAGCTGCGAGCCAGCCAGCTCATCGACTCGTTCCAGTCGGTGCCGCGGCCGGTGGCCGAGGTACCCCAGAAGGAGGAGGATACGAAGGCCGAGTCCACGGCCGCCGCCGCGACCGCGCAGGCCGGGGTGGCGACGGCTCCGAAGCAGGGCAACGGCGGCGCCGGAAAAGCACCCGGCGCGCCGGGCAAGGGCGGTGCCAAGAGCGCCGCCGAGATGCGCGCCGAGGCGGACGCCAAGGCCGCGGAGATCGAGAGCTCGCTCGCCGCGCTCGACGTGCAGGCCGTGGGCGTCATGGGCGCCGGGGTCAACACGACGAACGTGCTCGACGACAGCAGCGTGCCCGCCGAGTCGGTGGACGGCGCAGCCCGCAGCGGCAGCGCGGCCGGCAGCGGCAGCGGCGTCACCATCAAGGGCGGCAGCGGCAGCGGGACCGTCAAGCCCGGCAGCGTCGGGTCGAACGACATCGCTTCCATCGGCAACACTGGCACCTCCGACCCGAACGGCGGTACGGCGGCCCAGGTGGGCACGGCGAAGGCGGTCGAGGGTCCCAAGGGCAACGTGTCGGCCTCGGCGTCGCAGTCCGGCGGCGGTGCGGTCAAGAACGCGAGCTCCGTCGTAGCGCGCATGCGCGGCGGGTTCCGCCGGTGCTACGAGCAGGGGCTGGCGAGCGACCCGAGCCTCCAGGGCTCGGTCACCTTGGTCGCCACCATCGGCCCGAACGGCGAGGTCCGGAGCGTCAGCGGCGGCGGCGGGGCGCTCGGCTCCATCGTGGGCTGCCTCAAGGGCGTCGTGCAGTCCGGCGCGTTCGCGAAGCCGGAGGACGGCACCGGCGCCGTCATCAGCATCCCGATCAACTTCTCGCGGCAATAGGCGCGGGGGCGGGCGCCCGCGTGAATGCCGGCGGCGCCCGGGACACCCAACCCTCAGGCTCGGCCCGGCAGCGCGCGCGCTGCCATGCAAGGGCCCGTTTGACAGCCCTGGCGACGGGCGTATAGTCACGCGAGGAAGAGGCTTCATGCGGTGGTCAAAAGTCTTTGGTTTCTCGCTCTTGGGGCTGGGTGCTGCGGTTCTCTTCCAGGGGGTCGCGAGCGCCCAGAACGCGGGTGACTCGGGGGCCGGCACCGAGCTCACGCAGCAGGTGAACCTCTCGCCGCAGGAGCAGCTCGCGCAGGCGCAGCAGTACAGCTCCCAAATGGAGCAGGTGCGCGGCAACGTGCAGCGCATGCTGGAAGAGGCGCGGCAGGAGCGCGACGTCGTCAAGACCCTGTGCCTCAACGACAAGCTGAACCAGCTCGACGTGGCGATCCGCTCGGCCGAGGAGCGCAATCGCTCGCTCGAGTCCGCCGTGAAGCGCGGCGACTCGGATCTCTCCAACCACGAGTTCACGATCCTGACGGTGCTGTTCCAGCGCACCCAGTCGCTCGCTGCCGAGGCGAACCAGTGTGTCGGCAAGGAGATCGGCGTGGTCGGGGAGAGCTCGACGACGATGGACGTCGATCCGGACCTGCCCTACGACGACGCCTCCGACTACCCCGCGCCGGCGACGATCGTCGCGCTCCCCACCTGCGCCAGCTGCTTCAAGTAGGCCAGCCGAGTGGAAGGGGTGGCCGAGTGCCGTGGGCGCCGCGGGGCGACCCGCTGCGGGGGCGAGTTCGACGCCTGGCCTCGAGCGAGCGCCTTGGTCGTAGCGCTCGCAGGCTTGACCACTTCGTGTGCTAGGATGCGCCGGCTCGGTTCGGGCAGGAGCGGTTCGCGGGAATCTGCGCTTGTTTCGGGCCGTGGGGGTTGAGTATCTTGCGGCACCTGCACCCGACTTCGGCCGATGTACATCCTTCGCGGTGTGATTCCATGATTCGCCTGGCCGCGCTCGCATCCGTGCTCGCCACGCTGTTCGTCGCGACCTCCGCGAGCGCCCAGGAGCAGTATTGGCTGCGGGACCGCCGCTACACCGAGGGCATGGGGTACCGTGTGGGTGACTTCGAGCTCCACCCGGGTATCGGTGCCGACGTCGGGTACGACTACAACTACTTCCTGCGGTCGCAGACCGAGGGGCCGGCCGGGGCGCTGCGCTTCCGCATCAGCCCGTCGTTCTCGGTCTCCACGCTGGGACCGCAGCGCATGGAGGACAGCGAGCCTCCGAGCGTCGAGTTTCGCGGCGGTCTGTCGGCGACCTACCACGAGTTCGTGCCCGTGAGCGGCTCGGCCGACGGCAAGGAGCAGCTCAAGACCCAGCGCAACGTGACCGGCGATCTGCGGCTCGACCTCAACATCATGCCGCGGCGCGTGGTGAGCGGGAACCTGCACGCCGGGGTGGGGCGCAGCGTGCAACCCACCAACGCCGGCGACCCGGGCACGAGCTTCAACCGCGTGAACCCGTACGCGGGCGGCGAGTTCGCCATCACGCCGGGCGGCGGCCTGTTCGACTGGCGCTTCGGCTACGACTTCAGCGGGACGGTGTTCGAAACCGGTCAATACGGTGGTCTCACGAACCTGCGCCACGACGTCCAGACGCGCGGGCGGTGGCGCTTCTACCCGCGCACGGCCCTCATGTTCGACGGGCGCTTCGGGTTCATCAGCTACCCGAGCGGCGGCACCGACAAGACGTCCTCGCACCCGGTCCGCGCCCGCATCGGCATCAACGGCCTGGTGACGCCGGCCTTCGGCCTCACCGCGCTGGTCGGCTGGGGCGCGAGCTTCTACTCGGGCGACGCACCCCAGGATTTCGACAGCGTCATCGGTCAGCTCGAGTTCAAGTTCTTCCTGGTCGCCCCCTCGGATCTGACCGAGGACGACCGCAGCGGCGGGGCGCTGTCGACGCTGAGCATCGGCTTCATCCGCGACTTCGAGGACTCGTTCATCAGCTCGCAGTTCGAGCGCGACCGGGGCTACGCCAAGTTCAGCTACCTCTTCGGCGGGGCGTTCCTGCTCGTCATCGACGCGGGTGCGGCTGCCCTGCGCTATCCGCCGGTGGAGCGGCTCGGCATGCCGGAGGGCTGGACGGACGCGCGCGTGGACGCCTCCCTTTTCGGCGAGTACCGCATGTTCGACCAGATGGGGATCAACGCCCAGGTCTCCTACGGCGGCTACATGAGCAAGACGCTGCTCGCCCCCGTCGGCGAGGTGCCGGACAACCTCGCCTACCAGGAGGTCTCGGCGTTCCTCGGCGTGCGCTGGTTCATGTGAGCGGCCGCGCCCGCCGCGCGGCCTGAACCGGGCGGCGCGTTCGCGCATCGAAGGATGGGCATGCTCGACTACCCGAAGCGCCGCGAGGGGGCCCCCGCCCGCACCTGCCGAGCCCGCGGTGCGCACCGCACGTGGCTCCGCATCCTCGTCGCCGTCGTGGCCGCCCTCGCGGCCGCGTGCGGCCCGCCACCGAAGCCCGCGGATCTGCCGGATCCCATCGACGCCACGACCATCGACGTGGGGGACGAGTTCGAGCTCCACATCATCAACGAGGACCAGAAGGTCACCGAGTTCGTGGTCGCGCCCGACGGGACGGTGGACGTCCCGCTGGCGGGTCGCGTCCACGTCGGGGGCCTCGAGCCCCAGGCCGTGAGCGCGGCGGTGCGGGCGCGCATCATCGCGCTGCGCAAGCTCACCGACCCCATCGTGAGCGTGAAGGTCAAGAGCTACAACTCGAAGCGCGTCGAGGTGCTCGGCGAGGTGAAGAGCCCGGGCTCGCTCGCGCTCGAGCCTGGCATGACGCTGGTGCGCGCCATCTCCAAGGCCGGCGGCTTCACGCCGCTCGCATCGAAGAGCCGCGTCACCATCCGCCGCAAGGTGAAGGACGGCGTGAAGGCCGTCGAGGTCGACGTCGAGGCGATCATGGACAACGAGATCCCCGACGTGCCGCTGCAAGCGGGCGACACCATCTTCGTCGCGCAGCGCGTGGCCTGAGAGCCCTCGCCGGTGCGCGCGGCGCAGCCGCCCAGGGTAGGCGCGCTCGGGTGGGCTACTCGGGACTCGCGTACTCGAGCGCGAGGGCGAAGCGGAAGCGCGGGGTCCCGAGCGCCGACACCTCGCCGGTGGGGACGAAGCCACCGCCCGCCGCTGCGAGCCCGAGCCGTCCGTCGAGCCAGTGCGCGGTGCGGACGCCGAGCAGCCACTCGGCCGGGACGTCGATCGAGCCGGTGGGCTCGTAGCCGTGGGCGCCCGTCGCCGGGTCGGGCACGAGCCGCTGCCGCTCGACGAGGCCGACGAGCGCCGAGAGCTCGAGCGACACGCTGAGCCAGCCCTCCTCGAGGGCGTCGACGCTCACCCCCGCGGCGGTCGCGAGCTGGTTCTGGACCGTGCTGCCGGCGAGCTCCTGCGCGACCGGACGGAGGCGGGCGCCGAGCTCGGCGCCCCAGCGCACGATGCCGAGGCGCTGGTCGTAGAGCAGGCTCGGCGCCAGGGTGGCGCTGCCGGCGGATGCGAACGCCGTGCCCGAGCCCGTCGGCGCAACGACCTCGAGGCGCGCGCCGAGCGCGGGGCCATCGGGGGGAGCGGGGCGAGCGTGCTCCCCGTCCTCGACCTCCAGCGGCGGCGCCGCGGCGCGACGCGGCACGAGCGCGACGCCCGTCCCGAAGCGTACGTCGCCGACCGCGCTCGGGGGCAGGGCGTGGTCGCCGCCGGTCGCCGCGGACAGCCCCGCGCCGTCCTGGAAGAGCACGAAGGGTGCTGCCACCGTGAGCTCGACGCGCGGCCCGAGCCCGAGGGCCACGGCGAACGTGGCCCCGAGCACGTTGTCGAGCACGTAGGTGCGCGTGCCGGCGTAGTCGGCGGAGGGCACCGTGAGGACGAGGGGGCGCGACACGTAGGAGAAGACTGCCGCGAACGCGGCGCTGTCGGTGGGCGCCGTGGTCGCGGGTCCGAGGCCGAGCCACGGCGAGCCGCCCGCTCGCGGCCAGAGCGCATCGCCGACGATGCACCGCGACAGAAACGCCGCGAGGCGCCCGGCATGGGCGGCGCTCGCCGGTGTGTCGGGGGCGCACTCGCCGCTCGCCTGGGCACCTGCGATGGGGGTCGCGCCGAGCGTCACCGCGACGGCGGCGTGGACGGACGCGAGGGCTCGTGCGCGGCAGGCGGACACGGCAGCGTCTTTGCGCGGGTGAGCGGCGCTGTCAAAGAGCCGCTGCCCGAGCCACCGCGCGCGTGCCTTCGGCCTTCCCGCCTCGCCGGCTCCGTGTGAAGACCGGCGCGCCGCGGCCCAGCCGGCCCGCGCGCCGGCCCCGGAACCCATGCTCGACCGTGACCACCCGCTCCTGCTCGCCTCGGGCTCGCCGCGTCGGCGCGACATCCTCACCGCCCTCGGCATCCCCTTCGTGGCGCGGGCCGTCGACGTCGACGAGCGCCCGCGGCCGGGTGAGGGCGCGCACCCGTGCCTCGAGCGCGTGGTGCAGGCGAAGCTCGGGGCAGCGGTGTCCGTGGCGCGCGCGCTCACGGTGGGGGGCGTGCTCGTCGCCGACACCGTCGTCGTGCTCGACGGAGACGCGCTCGGCAAGCCCGCCGACGAGGCCGAGGCGCGCCGCATGCTCGCGCGGCTCGCGGGGCGCGAGCACGTGGTGCTGACGCGCTTCGCGCTCGGTCTGCCGGGCGCGACGGACTCTCCCGCCGCGGCTCAGACGGTTGCGACGCGCGTCCTGTTCCGGGCGCTCTCCGCCGCGGAGATCGCGCGCTACGCGGCGAGCGGGGAGGGGCTCGACAAGGCGGGTGCCTACGCCATCCAGGGGCTCGGCTCCTTCCTCGTGCGGTCCATCGCGGGCTCGTACACGAACGTCGTCGGCCTGCCGAGCGCAGAGCTGTGCGAAGCGCTGGTCGCGACGGGCCTCGTGCCGTGCTTCCCCCTCGCGTAGCGCTCCGCCGGCGCGGCTGGCGCGACACCTGCGCGATCGGCTTCGCGGCGCTCGCCCTGCGCCTGGTCGTGGTCGCGTGGGCGGCCCCACGGTTCACGCCGGTCGCGGACGGAGCCATCTACCACCACATCGCCGAGCGCATCGCGGCCGGGGCAGGCTACGTCGCGGTGTGGCCCGACGGCACGGTTCACGCGGCCGGACACTACCCCGTGGGCTACCCGGGGGCGCTCGCGGGGCTCTACGCGCTCTTCGGCGCGACGCCACTCGTGGCGATGCTGCTGAACGCGCTCCTCGGGGCGCTGTGCGCGGCGGCGGTGCATCGCCTGCTCGTGCCGCTCGACCGCGGGCGCACCCGCCCAGCGCTCCTCGGGGCCGCGCTCGTCGCCGTGCACCCGGGCCTCGTCGCCTACACGCCCGCGCTCATGGCGGAAGGCGCCGCGGCCTGTCTGTGGACACTCGGGCTCGCTGCGGCCCTGGCCGCGCGCCGCGCGCGCACCCGTGCGCGGGCGATCGGAGGTCTCGTGACGACGGGCGTGCTCGCGGGGCTCGGCTGCCTGGTGCGCCCCGAGACGGCCCTGCTCGTGCCGTGGCTCGGCGCCGCCGCCGCGCCCGTCGGTCGTGGAGGCCGGCCGTGGTGGCGCGTGCTCGGGACCGCGGCGGCCGCGTGCGCGCTCGCGGCCGCGGTCGCGGCGCCCTGGGTCGCGCGCAACTGCACCGTGATGGGCCGTTGCGCCCTGTCGCTCAACGCGGGCTGGAACCTGCTCATCGGCACCGACCCGGCGGCGCGGGGCAAGTACGCCCCGCTCGTCGTGCCGGAAAGCTGTGCGGAGGTAGAGGGCGAGGCCGAACAGGACGCCTGCTTCGCGCGCGCCGCCTGGCGGCGGATCGGTGCCGACCCGACCGGCTGGCTCGCGCTCGCGCCCCGCAAGCTCGCGGGCACCTTCGACGTGTGCAACGCGGGGGGCTGGTACCTCCACGCGAGCAATCCCGACGCCTTCGGCGCCCCGGCGCGCACGGCGCTCGGCGTCGTGGAGGTCGCCTTCGAGCGCGGGGTGCTCCTCGCCGCGCTCGTGGGCGCTGCCCCCCGACGCCGGTCGCGCGGTGCGCGAGCGGTTGCGGCGCGGCTCCTGGTCCTGCTCGGGCTGGTGGCGGCGCTCACGCCCGCGGGGTGGATCGCGTGCCTGTGCCTGATCGGCGCGCTCGCGCTGCGCCGCCCGGGGCCCCTTCACGGGGCGAGCCCGCACTTCGCGGTGCTCGCCGCGCTGCTCGTGACGGCCGTCGTCCACGTCGCCTTCTTCGGCGAGGGGCGCTACGTCGTACCGGCACTGCCGTCCCTCGCGGCGCTCGGGGCGCTCGGGCTCTGCCGCCTGCGCCGGCGCGCGCCGACGACGCCCGCGCCGAGCCATGCGCCGAGCGCGAGCGCGCAGGCGCCGGCGAGCAGCGAATAGAAGGTCGCGACGCCGTAGTGCTTCGGGAAGGTCGCGCCGTGGGCCAGGCCGCGCAGCTGCAGCACGCCGAGCAGGTTGAAGCACGCGTGCAGGGCGATGGCGGCGAGCACGCCGCTCGCTTGCCGCGCGAGCCCGCACGCGAGGCCGAGCACGAGCGCCGAGACCACCCGCACGATGCCGGTGCCGCCGCGCGCGTCCGCCGCGTGGAGGCCCCCGAAGAGCGCGGCCGCGCCGAGCGTCGCGAGGCCTCCGCGGCGCAGCCAGGCCCACACCGCGCGCGGCACGCGGAGCGCGAGGCCCTCGGCGAGCAGCTCTGACGGCAGGGAGCGCGGCGCGGCCTCGCCGCGCGGCTCCGTGAGCGCGGTGAGCGCGGACCACAGCGCGCCGCGGAACAGGAGCTCCTCGGCGACGGGCGCGAGCGCCGCGGTCCAGAGCAGCGTCACGACGAGCGGCGGCTCGGCGAGCGCGCGGCCGAGCGCGCCGGCGTTCTCCTGCACCGCCTGCATCCCGCCCTGCAGGAGCTCGGCGCGCAGCGTGGGCAGCGCGATGAAGACGCCGAGGTAGGAGGCTCCGACCAGCACGAGCGGGCTCGCGAGCACGACGCGCCCGAGGGCAGGCACGCCCGGGGAGCGGAGGCCGAGCGCCCGCCGTGCGTCGGGCAGCACGGCGAAGGCGAGCCCGAGCCCTGCCACGGTCGACACGAGGCTCACGATGGCGAGGTAGGCGTCGAGGCTGAGCTCGCGCGCCACCGCGCGCGGCAGGAGCAGGGCTCCCTGCGTCGCGAGCAAGCGCGAGCCGGCGAGCCAAGCCGCGGCGCAGAGGACGAGGCGCAGGCGCGGCAAGGCTACCTCGGTCGAGGGCGGCGTGCCGCTGCCTCGACTCGCAGGCGACGCGTTCGCGGCCGTGGGCTCCACGACGCCAAGTCTAGTCGCGTGCCGGCGCGCGCCACGAGCCATGCTCGTCGCGTTGCCCGCAGACAGGCCGGGACCGCGAAGCCTCTTGAACCTCGGGGCGCGTGCGACTAGCTTCCGGGCTTCGGAAAGGGAGCTCCGAGGCTCCCGGCCTCCACGCGAAGGTGGCGGAATTGGCAGACGCACTAGCTTGAGGTGCTAGCGGGTAACTCCGTGCGGGTTCAAGTCCCGCCCTTCGCACAACGTCTCCGGGTCGCGCCGAGGGGGCGCGGCGCCGCGCTCACGCGCGGCGCGGTCACGCGCGCGGCGCGGCGTCGACGATGGCGTCCACGAGCTCGCCGGGCTCGAAGGGCTTGCGCACCCAAGCCACACCGGGCGGGGTCGCGACCGCGGTTCCCGAGATCACGATCACGGTGACGCCGGGGCTCGCCCGCCGCGCCCGCTCGAGGAGCGCGGGCTCGAGCGTGCCCGCGAGCGGCGACAGGTCGAGCAGCAGCGTGTCGAAGTGCTCGCTCGCGAGCGCCTCCTCGAGAGCGCGCGCACTCGCGACGGTGCGCACGCTCGCGCCGCGCGCCCCGAGCGACAGCTCGAGCAGCTCCACGACGGCGCCGTCGTCCTCGAGCAGGAGCACCCGTCGCCCCGCAAGGAGGCGCGTCGCGTCGCGGCGCGCGGCGTGCGCGGTCGGAGGCGGGTCGCTAGGCGGCGTCCGCCCGGGGCGCGACTCGGGGCTGCGGCCCGAGTCGCTCGGCAGCGCGTGAGCCCGCGGCCACCGCAGCACGAAGCGCGCGCCGCGCGCGCTCGGCGCGAGCGTGAGGTCGCCACCGACGGCGCGGGCGACGCTGCGCGCGTGGCGCAGCCCAATGCCGGCACCCCCCGCGCGCTGGCTCTCGCCACCCGTGAACACGGCCTCGCGCCTCTCGGGCGCCACGCCGACGCCCTCGTCACTCACGCCGAAGCTCACGGCGCGCCCGTCGGCGTCGAGGCTCAAGGTGACGGTCCCGGCGCGCGGCGAGTGGGCGACGGCGTTCAGCAAGAGGTTCGTGAGGATCGCCCAGACGTCCTGCGGATCGGCTACCTCGACGAGGGAGGCGTCGCGCTCCGCGCGGAACGAGAGCTTCACCTCGGAGGCGCCGGCCTCCCGCGCCAGGTCCTCGAGCGTGCGCAGGCCGAGCGCACCCGCCGCCTCGGCCGGCGGCGAGCTCACCGCCGCGCCGAGGCTGCGGCGCATGTCGTCGCGCGTCGCACGCGCGTGGGCCATCGCGCGGCCGAGCGCGAGCTCGAGGTCGTCCGGGCGGTCGTGCGCTTCGCGCGCGCGCTCGAGCCAGCCGAGGATGACGGTCAGCGCGTTGGTCGTCTCGTGGACCACGGCCGCCAGGTCGGCGCTCGGGCTCGAATCGTCACGCGCCACGCGTCGAGCCTAACGCGACCGCGCGCGCGCTGCGAGTTCCCCGCGCAGGGACAACGCCGGGACACCGCACGCGCCGATCGCCGCCGGACCGTCGCCCGGCTGCACCGTCACTGCGAAGTCGACGCGGGGAGGTTCAGCCGGTAGCTGCCGTCGACGCCCGCGATGGTCTCGGCGATCTGCAGCACGGTCTCCTTGCCCGCCTGGGCCGAGGTGGCGATCGGGAGCCAGGCACGCACGAGCGCGTTGCCGAGCGGTGTCCCGTCCGGCGCGCGCACCACCCCGGTGAGGACGACGGGGTTCGTGACGCCGAGCTCGCCGAGGTCGGCGGCAGGCTGCTCGGGGAGGATCGTCAGGCGCGAGCGCACGAGCCACGGAAAGCCGCTCCCGGCGCTCGGGCGCAGCGACAGGTCGAAGACGCCCGGATCGAGCGCCGCCGAGAAGGAGCCGTCGGCGGCCGTGCTCGCCGTGGCGGAGCTCGGCCCGACTGCCGAGGCCGCGAGCAGGTTCTCGATGAAGGTCCCGGGCGGGCTCGCCGAGGGCTGGAAGCTGACGGCGATGCCGGAGGCCGGTCCGAGGCTCGTCGTCGCGCGGCCGCCGATGGTGCTCTTGGGCTGCACGAGCACCGTGTGGCCGGGCAGCGACTGCGCCGAGAGCACGAGCTGCTGCTGGCTCAGCGCCAGCGTGGCGTCGCTCGGCAGGGCGGATACGAGGTAGGTGCCGGGCAAGAGGCTCAGCGTGAAGTTGCCGTAGCCGTCCGTCGACGCGCTCGTCTGAAAGGCCTGGTTCTGCCCGATGGGCTCGGCGAACGCCAGGCTCTGGACGACCACCTGGGCGCCGAGCGGCTCGCCGCCGTGCTCGTCGAGCACCGTGCCCTCGAGCAGCACCGGCGCCTGGCCCGCGAGCGGGGCGAGGTCGAAGCTCACGTGGTTGTCGCCGTCCACGTCGGCGGCGTCGAGCTTCCACACGATGGTCGGCATCGCCGGCGCACTCTCGGGCGGGGTGAGGCGCAGGACGGCGAGCGGGCGGAGCTCGACCCAGCTCGCGAGCTCGAAGCTCGTCGTCCCGTTCGAGGGCGCCCCGAGCGTCTGCTCCGCCGCGATGACGCGGCCACCCTCGTTGTCGACGAGGTCGATCGTCCAGCCGGTGAGGTCGAAGCTCTGAAAGTCGCCGCTGATGCGCTGGGGCTCGCCGACGGTGAGGCTCACCGCGACGTGCGCATCGCCGAGCGTCTGGTCGAGCAGCAGCACGGGCGGGATGTCGCAGCCGGCGAGCAGGCCCTTGTCGGCCTCGGGGAGGTGGTCGGTCCACGATGCGTACACGTCGTAGCGCCCGGCCGGCACGAGCGCCGAGGCGACATTGTCGGCCTCCGCGTCGGCGGTGTAGGCGTGCAGCGACAGGCCGCGCGCGGCGTCGGTCGGTTGCAGCACGAGCTTCATCGGCACGGCGTGCGTCGTCGGGCTCACGTCGGCGCTCGCGGCGTAGAGCTCGCAGCCTGCCGGGATCGGGGTCGCGAGTGTCATCGTGGCGGAGACCGCGACGAGCCCCGGGTGCACGAGATCGAGTGGGACGACGAAGCCGCTCGGCTCTTCGCCCACCGGGGCCAGGCCCTTCGCGCCGAGCTCGAGGAGCGTCGAGGTTCCCGGGCCATAGGGCGAGGTCGTCGGCAGATCGAGCTGGAGCGAGAGGCCCCCGAGATCGGCGCGCGTGGAGACGCAGGTGCCGTCGACGCACACGCCCGTCGGGCCGCAGGTGTCGCTCGTCGAGCACTGGTTCACGACCTCCTCCGCGCGGTCGGCCATGGGGAGTCCGCACGCGGCGGAGCCGAGGGCGGCCGTCACGGCCACGAGCGCGCCGAGCTTGCAGTGGAGGGTGCTCACGGGG
This sequence comes from Myxococcales bacterium, assembly GCA_016212965.1. Lineage (GTDB taxonomy): Bacteria > Myxococcota_A > Polyangia > Polyangiales > Polyangiaceae > JACRDA01. The sequence goes on along the minus strand of JACRDA010000122.1, from coordinate 13,358 downwards.
GCACCCCTTCGCAGGAGACCGTCGGCGTGCTCTGTCCCGAGCTCGGGCAGTTCACGAGGTCACAGGGGTCGGTCGCGGTGCCGTCGCAGACGTTCACGAACCACGTGAGGGTGGACGCGTCGCGCGGGTCTTGGGGGCAGTAGTACTTGCCCAAGAGGTGCGTGAACCGATGGGTCACGATGAGCGTGACCGTGTGACAGCCCTTGTCCGAATCGAGGAAATGGTTGGGCGTCCAGGGAATCGCGACGCGCCGCGGTCCGTCGCCGAGGGTCGCCGCGTCGAGGTCGGGGCCGCCGATGCCGTGCCGGTAGGGGTCCTCGCTCGACGGGTCCTGCGTGCCGTAGTCGATGAGCAGGGCGCTCTGCACCGCCTCCCCGGCGTCCTCGGACAGGAAGCAGGCCTGGAACTCCGCGGGCTGGTAGGGCGCGTTCGGCGCGTGGTTGAACTGGTAGATCTGGGCGAGCGACGGCTCGGCCTGGCAGCCGGCGATGTTGACGATCTCCGGTCGTGTCTGCGCGGGCTCGGAGAAATCCGGTCCCGAGGTGACGAGGCAGGAGCTCGCGCAGGTGGTCACACCGAGCAGCCGTAGCGAGGGGCGTGCCAGGTGGTGCCAAGCGGCCGCAACTCCAGGTGATTGCCGGGCAGACCGACCATGCCGCACGGGCTCCGCCCCTGGCAGCGGTGTCGCGGGTGCGGCACCGCGCGGCGCGAAGTGCGGGGTAGGTTCGGTCGCGGGCTCGGGCGTCACTGGCTTCTCTGAAGCGTAACCGGCGTTCCGGCGCGTCGCAAAGGAAGCCCGGCGCGCGGCCGTCAGCGCCCGGGGCGCCAGCGCGCCTCGGCGTACTCCGGGCGGGTCGCGAGCTCGATGAGATCCGCGACCTCCGGGAGTCGGAACAGCCACGGCAGGACGTCGGCGTCGCCGAGCGGAGCCTCGTTCGCGAGGTCGAGCTCCTCGAGCGTGCGCCCGACGGCGGTCGCGAGGTCGCCCGCCGCGAAGAGGCCGGCGCGGCGGCACGCCCGCCGGGCCGCCACGTAGGCCGCCTCGAAGCTCGTATCCGTGTCGCTCTGGTAGATCTGGTGCAGCCGCCGACCCGCCGCCGCGGGCACGAGGTGCCAGAAGTCGTCGGCGAGCCGCATCTGCTCGGGGGTCGTGTCCGCAGCGGCGCCGACCGGGCCGAAACCCGCGGCGAGGGCGCCGAGCACGGTGCGCAGCTGCTCGTCGGTGAGGCCTAGCACGAGCGCGCACTGCGGCATGGCCGCCGCCAGGGCCTCGGCGACCACGTAGCGCAGCACGGGTGAGTCGCGATCGGCGGAGCCCTGGATCACGGCAGCGAGCGGTGAGAGCAGGACCACCTGGCCCCCGAGCGCGCCGCTGCGCTGCTGGTGAAAGAGCCTGATGGCGCCGATGTCGAGCAGCTGCAGGAGCATCGTGTAGACGGCGCCCACCGGCGTCGGCGTGCCCGCGGGGATGCGGGCGGTTCCGCTGAGACCGTAGTCGGCGAGCTCGTGGCGGAACTTGCCCGTTTCGCACACGATGCCGAGCGCCTCGTTGATGCCGCCCGAGAGCCCCGAGAACACGAGCCGGGTCGTGAGCTCCGGCTGCACCACGAGCTCGTTGAGGGGCGGCGGGTCCACGGCTGGCGCGCGTGGGTCGAAGGCGACGAGGACGTGGTCGAGCGCGCGCGCGTAGGCGGCATGGCCGTCGCGCGCGGCCGCCGCCCGCAGCTCGCGCAGGGCGCGCACGTCGCCGCGCGAGGTCGACCACCAGAGCTGGCAGGCGCGCAGGGCGTCGCGCGAGCGCTCCGCGCCCTGCCCGAGGTAGCGCCGGTACAGCGCCTCGGCGGCCTGGGGTGAGCCGTCGAGCAGGGCCGAGAGGAGCTGCGCCTCGTCGGGCCCCTGCACCTCGGGCAGCTCCGGGGAGCTCAGCCGGCGGCGCGGGCGCAGCGAGGCGTCGGGCATCCGGGGTGTGGACGCGGGCGGTCGCTCCGAGATCGGGCGCGGCGCGAACGGCGGTGGGGAAGCGACCGGGGTCGGGTGCGCCACGCGCCTCGGCGACGGAGGTGCTGGAATCGGCGTGGGGGTCGAGACGAGAGGCGGGGTCGAGCCCGGGCGGGCGGGCACCGGTGTCAGGCGCGCGCTCCGCGCCGCGGGAGCGGGGGCCGACGAGGGCGAGGGGACCGACGAGGGCGAGGGGACCGACGAGGGCGACTCGGGGTGGTCGCTCCGCGGGCTCGCCCCGCTCGGCGGCGGCGGCGGCGTCGCGCGCGTCGCCGGCACGTGCGGCACCACGGGCTCCGGCTCGTCCACGGGCTCATGGGAGGCGGGCTCCTCGCCGCCCGGCGCGGGGGAGCGCTCGTCGCCCGCCGGCGCCGGGCGCGGCGGCGCAACCATCGTCTCGCGCAGATCGTGGTCCGGTGGCGGCATCAGCGTGGGCTGCTCGCCTTCGGGATCGTGGTCATGCGTCTCGGCGGGCTCGGCGACCTCCACGTCCGGCGGCTCGGTGTGGAGGCCGCCCCGCGGGAGGGTCGTGTCCGTCTCGTGCGCCCAGGCGTCGGCGACGGGGATTTCGGGGCCGTCCACGAGGGCGGTCGCGGTCGGCGCCAGCCCCTCGTCGGAGGGCTCGGCCGCGGGCAGGTCGAACTCGGTCCCGCTGTCGTGCGGCCCGCCCCGCGGTGCCCGTGCGCCGCCCTCGTAGGGGGTCGTGAACGCGTCGTCGTCCCCGCCATGGCTCGGCTCGAGCGGGACCTCGCCCGGCGCCCACTCTGCGCGCGGCGCCTCGCGCGTGAGCACCGCCGTCACCTCGCCGCTCGCCGGCTCGCTGTTCGGCGCGAACATCTCCGAGGGCTCGTAGGGCTCGCCCGCGCGCGGCGACGGGCTCGGCTCGGGCGTCGGCCTGCCGTCCGGCATCACGCTCGGCCCGGCCTCGGCCCCGACCGTCTCGCTCGATGCGCGGCCCTGCGCGGGCAGCTCCGTCACCACCGTGGGGCGGTCCGTCTCGCTGTCGTCGTCCACGTCGTCGCTGGGCGGGCGGTGACTCTCGACCAGCGTCACGTCGTCGGCTGCTGGCTCGAGGTACTCGCCGCTCGGCCGGAGCGCGGGCTCGGCGCGATCCTCGAGGTCCGCCGGCGCCGGCTCGGCGCCGGCCTCTGCGGCCAGCGCCGCCGGCGGGCCGCGGGACGGCTCGGGCGCGGACGGCGGGATCGCCGCGCGCTCGGCCTCGTCCTGCTGCTCCAGCGCTTCCGCCTCGAGGCGGAAGGCGCTCGCCTCGAACACCTGGCTGTCCTCTTCCGGAAGCTCCTCGCCGATGCCGTCCGCGGCGAGCTCCTCCTCGCCGAGCACCGTGAGCATGGCCTCGCTGTCGCGCGCGACGCGACCGCCCTCGAACCACGCGCCGAGGCGCTGCTCGGCCGTGGCGCGGCTGTCGCGCTCGAGGCGCGCGAGCTCGAGCAGCCGGCGGGCGTTCTCGTCCTTGCCGGTGGCGTGGGCGACGTCCGCGGCCTTCAGCGCGATGGCGCCCGGCGAGCGCAGCCCCTGCAGTCGTCCGCCCACGGCACGCTCGAAGAAGTGGAGCGCGGCCCCGAGGTCGTTGCGCCGCACCATGCGCTCGGCGACGCCCACGGCGACGAGCGGCGTGTGACCGACGTGCTTCCAGTGGCGCTCGAGCTCCTTCAGCGCGGCGCCGCCGCCCTGCACGGCGTCGAGCGCCTCGGCGAGGAGGAAGGTCGCGAGGTCGCGCTGCTCGAGGCCGAGCGCCGACGCCTCGAGCGAGCGCAGCTGGCCGATGAGCCGCTTCGCGTCGCGCGGCGCACCGACCCCGTGGAGCCGGTAGCCGAGGCGCACCGCCTCGAGGACGCCATCGGCGGACTCGACCGGCCGCGGCGTCGCGATGCGATTGGCGCTCGGTGGGACGCTGTCCGGCGGCGCAGCGGCGGATGCGGGCTCGGTCGCGGCGGGCGGCGGCGCGGCGGGGCCGACCGTCGGCGCCGCCGGCGGGGCCGCCGCACCCCGAGCGGCCTGGGCAGTCGGGGCGGGCTCGGCCGGCAGTGGTTCTGGCACCTCGGCGGGGGGCGCCGTGCCGGCGCGCACCGTCGGCGGCGGGCGGCTGATCGCCGTCTGGGGCGTGGCCGAGCGGCTCGTCGGAGTGGCGGGCGGCGGTGGCTTGCTCGGGGGCTTGGTGCGCGGCCGCTCGCCACCGCTCTCGGCCTCGAGCCGCGCCAGGGCTGCGAGCGCCTCGCCCACGGCGAAGGGGTTGTCGGCCCGCTCCGCCGCCTTGGCCCGCAGCCGGAGCAGCGCCGGGCTCTCGGGCAGGTCCGGCGCGCCGAGCAGTGCCTGTGCCGCCTCGACGTCCCCGCACGCGAGCAGCGCCTCCACCGCGCGCGTCACGTCGCGTTCGCGCTCGTCGGGGCCCGTCGCGTGGCGAGCCGCCCGCTCCCACGCGGCGGCGGCGGCGCGATCCTGGCCGCGCCGGTGTCGGAGGTCGGCGAGGTAGCGCAGCGCCGTCGTGTCCTCGCCTACCTCCTCGAGAATGAGCTCGAGCTCGCGACATGCGTCGTCGAGCTGCCCCAGGCGCTGCTCGAGCACCGCCGCGCGCCGCAGCCGGATGAGTCGTCGCTGCTGCGGGTCCGCCGTCGTCTGGGTGCGCGCGGCCAGGAGGTGGGCGATGGCCTGGTGATCGCCGCGGGCGCGCGCCTGGCGCTCGGCCTCGCTGTCGGCCGGTTCGCTCGCGGGGGCCGCGGTGCCCGTGGCGTCGCGCCGCGCCGGCGGCTCCTCGGGCCCGGGCTTCGCTTCGGTCGCGCCCGGCTTCAGCGTCGCCTCGAGCGCGGCGCAGAGCTCGAGCAGGCTCGGCGGCAGCGCGTAGCGCCGGTCGCGCTCGAGCTCGTGGATGTGCTCGACGAGCGCCACGGTCGCGCCGTCGTCGCTCGCGATGAGGTCGACGAGCGGCAGCACCGGGGCGAAATCGCTCCCCTCGAGATCGACGTCCATGGCGCGCTGCACCGCCATCGCCGCGAGGCGAGGGTCGCGCAGCGACTGCGCGGCGAGCTTGCACAGCCCGAGCGCCGTGCGAGCTCCGCGCGGACCGGACAGCCGCGGCAGCGCGCTCACCACCGCGCGCTCGAAGCGCAGGCGCACGACCTCGTCGTCGCCGCGGTCCATGAGCTCGCGCACCGCACCGCGCAGCTCCTCGACGAGCTCGGCCGTGGGGCGCAGGCGGAAGGCCTTGAGCACGAGATCGAAGCGCGTCTCGCGCCCCATCGTCGACTTCTGCGCCGCGACCGCTGCGGCGCGCTTGAGCCACACGCCACGGCTCTCGGGTGGCGCCCCCGCGGCGACGGTGGAGAGCGCCTTGACGACGCCGTCGCGCTCGTCGCACCGCTCGGCGAGGCGCAGCAGCAGCTGGTAGGTCGCGCCTTCGGCCGGCACCGCCTCGAACGCGGCGATGGCGTGGCGCAGCGCCTCGCGGTGCGCGCCCCGCTGCTCGAGCTGGCGCGCGCCGCGGTAGTGCGCAGCGCGGAAGCCGTAGCGCCCGAGCGCCCCCGCGGCGACGACATCGTAGGCGTGGTCGAGCGGCTCGACGGCGGCCGGGCCGCTGGCGGTCGTCTCGAGCAGGGCGAGGGCCTCGCCGCGCGCCGGATCGCGCTCGAGGGCCGCGACCGCGGTCGTCGTGGCGATGCCCTGTTCACCGGCCTGGTGCGCGAGGCGCGCCACGGCGGTGAGCGCCCGCGCGACGAGTGCCGGGTCGGTGGCGCTCATGCCGGCGCGCTGCACGACGAGGCGTGCCGCGTGCTCGACCCCGAGCCGGTCGCAGAGGTCGCGCGCGTAGAGGTAGGGCGCGCGCGTCGGGTCGTTGCGGCAGGCGTTGAAGAAAGCATCCTCGGCGCCGATGGCGTCACCGGCGAGGTCCCACAGCAGGCCGCCGAGCTCGCGCCACGCCATCCAGGCCGACTCCAGGCCCATGCGCTCCTCGAGCTCGGCGCGCACGCAGGCGACCGCGATGACCGCGTCCGAGCGGCTGTCGTCCGACGTCGCCTCCATCGCGGGCTCGAGCGCGTCGAGCAACGCGCCGAGCGCCGCGAGGTCGGCATGCGGCGCGGCGAGGGCCGCGTACTCGGCCGCCGTCTGGCCGTCCCCCCGCCCGAGGCAGAGCTCGGCGCAGCGCACGAACAGGGCCGCGCGCTCCGGCGCGCCGAGATCGCCCGTGGCGGCGCGTCGCGCGAGGAGCGCGAGCTCGAAGTCGACGTCCCCGCCGGTCCGCGCGGTCGTGAGCAGCGCGTCCCAGAGCTCGTCGCGCCCGGTACCGCAGGTGCCGACCACCCGGCGACCCAGGTCGAGCGCCGCCTCGGGGCTCGAGTCGGCGAGCGCCACGAGGATCGCCGCGAGGGCCCCGCTGCTCTCACCGAGCGGGCGGGGCAGGGACAGCACGAAGAGCGCGGCGTCGACCATCAAGCCGGGATTGCCCGTGGCGCGCGCGCGCTCGCAGAGCGAGCGCGCGAGCCCGCCGTCACCGGGGCGCAGCTCGAGCGCCCGCCGCGTCCAGCAGAGCGCCAGATCCGCGTCACCGTCCGCCGCGAAGCGCTCGGCGGCCAGGCGGAAGAGCGCCTCGCGGACCGGAAGCACGCCTGCCGCCGCCTCGAGCGCCGCCGCGTCGAGCTCGTCGCCGCACAGCTCGAGGACGGCACCCTGCGCCCGGGCGAGGCGGGGCGCAGCGCGCGCGGCTTCGAGCGCCGTCTGGCGCGCGCGCTGCGCGTTGCCAGCGAGTGCGTACGAGTCCGCTGCGATCGCGAGCAGCACACCGCGCAGTTCGGGCTCGGCATCGACGGCGACCTTCGCGAGCGCCTTGGCGCGACCCATGCTGGTGCGCGTCCGGGCGGCCGCGAGCAGGCTCTGAGCCCTGGCCTTGGCCTCGGCAGCGGTTGCGCCGAGGCGCTCGGCGACCTCCGGGCGCTCGAGCAGGTCCGCGAGCGCCATGTCGCGCTCGTCGTCGCTCGGCGCACCGGCGATGCACGCCTCGATGGCGGCGCCGAGCGCGGTCGGCCAGGCACCGAGCGCCCACGCGAGCCCGGGGCGCTGGCGCACGACGTCGCTCTCGCCTTCGGCCGCGGCGCCGTGGGCGCGCAGGACCTCGTCCGCTGCACCGGCGCGTCCTTGCCGGGCCAGCGCGTCGGCCAGGGCCTCGGCGGCCTCCTGCAGGCCCGGCGCGAAGCCGAACGCCCGCGCGGTGTGCTCGAGCGCGAGGTCGCTGTCGCTCGGGTAGCGGCGCGCGGCCTCGAGCCACACGAGCGCCGCCCGCTTCGTGGACAGGATCTCGGGCGCGTAGCACGCGATGGACGCCAGCATCTCGAGCGGCCGCGCGTCGTCGGGCGCGATGACGCCCGCCTCGCGCAGCGTGCGCACCGCGGTGCGCGCGTCGCCGCCGCGCGCGAAGAGCGCGCCCGCGGCGAGCAGGCTCTCGCGCCGCTCGGGGTCGAGTGGGCCGTCCCCGCCGTGGAGCAGCACGTGCCCCGCCTCGATGAGCCGCCCCATGCCGGTAAGCCAACCGGACAGCTCGCTGCGCAGCTCCCGGTCGTCGCGAATGACGAGCGCCCGGTACGCGAGGCGCACGGCCTCGGTGAGGTCGAGGTGACGGTGGATGCAGCGGCGGCCGAGGACGAGGGCGTGCTCGCGCTCCGCCTCGGCGTCGCCGGAGCGCTCCGCCTCGCACATCTTGGCGCGCACGTGCCCGCTGATGGCAGGCGGGCCGACCGTGCGCGCGACCGGAGGCACCTGCAGGTGGGCCTCGTTCTCGGCCAGCACCACCTCGGCGACCTGCCGCAGCGCGGCGCGCGTGTGGCGCAGCGACGGCGTGCCGGTGGAGGTGGGAGGGGCAACCATGGCGGCGCAAGCCTACCTTACGCGACGCGCCGCGGTCACGTATGCGCCGTCCATCAGTGCAGCACGAGGGCGAAGGGCAGGGCTGCTGCGACCCCCTCGTCGCCGAGCAGGGGGGCGAGGCTGTCGAGGTAGAGACCCACGGCGACCCCGTCGGCGCCGAAGGGACCGAGCAGCGCATCGCGCGCCGCGCGCCGCGCGAGCGCCGCGACACGCCGCGCGGCAGGTCCGCTCGGGTCGGCGCCGTCGCCCTGGCCCTCGCTCGTCGCCTCGTCCGGCGCGCGCGCCGCACCGAGCCCGAGCATCGAGAGCAGGCCCGAAGGTGGCGACACGAGCTCCACCGGTGCGCGCGGGTCGAGCTCGGCCTCGCGGTAGGCCCATGCGAGCGCCGCCTCGAGCCCGCCGATCTCGTCCACGAGGCCGGCCGCCAGGGCGTCGCGGCCGCCCATCAACCGGCCCTCGGCGGCGGCGTCGAGGCGCGGGCGCTCGAGGCTTCGGCCCTCGGCGATGCGCGCCAGGAACAGCTCGTAGGCGCCGCGAATGGCGCTGCCCACCTTGGCGCGCGTGGCCTCGTCCCAGGCCGACAGGGGCGAGCCGTAGAGCGCCCGCGCCGCGGCGTGTCCGTCTGGGTCGGGCGCGGGCGTGACCGCCTCGACGTGCACGCCGAGCTCGGCGAGCGATCGATCGAAGGAGAGCTTGCCCCCGACGACGCCGATGGACCCGACGATGCTGGTAGCGTCGGCGAAGACCCGCGTGGCCGCCGAGGCGAGGTAGTAGCCGCCGCTCGCCGCCATGCCGCCGACCGAGACTGCGAGCGGCTTGTCGGCGCGCAGCCGCATGAGCGCGTGCCACAAGAGGTCCGACGCGAGCGCCGAGCCCCCGGGGGAGTCGATGCGCAGCACGACCGCGCGGGTCGCGGGGTCCTCGCGCAGGCGCCGGAGCACCGCCTCGAGCTCGCGCGCGCCGATGCCGTCGCCGCCGCCGAGCAGCCCACCGGCGCCGAGGGCGATGGCGCCGCTCGCCCGCACGACCGCGACATGGGGCGTCCGGGTGGCGCCCTCGGGCGTGATCCAGCGCAGCAGCCGGCCGATGCCTCCGCGGCGGTGCGCGGCGCCGCCGAAGCGCACGACCACGTTCCGGAGCCCGGCGCCGCGGAGCGCCGCCGCGCGCGCCTCGTCCTCGAAGCCGAGCGCGTCGACGAGCGCGCGCTCGCGCGCCGCCGGGGCGGTGTGGGGGCCGTCCTCGAGGCCGAGCTGCTCCGCCGGCTTGCCCCGCGCCTCCGCGATGCCGACGAGCCACGCCGAGCGCAGGCCCGTCAGCGCCGTCCGCAGCGACTCTCGTGCCTCCGGGCTGGGCCCGTCGCGCAGGAAGGGCTCGCTCGCGCCCTTGTACTTGCCCTCCTGCAGCAAGTCGGCGCTCACCTTGAGCCGGTCGAGCAGTGCGTGTCCGAACACGAGCTGCGCCGCGAGCCCGATGCTGTCGACGTCGCCCGCCGGGCTGAGCCAGACGTCGTCGCAGCCGAGCGCCGCGAGGAGCAAGGTCGCATTGCCGTAGCCGTCGGCGTGACAGGTGGCGTGCAGGCCCCGAGCGCGGAGCCTGCCCAGCAGGGCGCCCGCCTCCTCGGCGCGCGCGAGGCCGAGCGAGGTCGTGCCGAGTCGCACGAGCACCCCCCGAACCCTGGGGTCGTCCTCGAGGTCGCGCACCGCGAGCACGAAGTCCGCGAAGCTGTCTCCGGCGCCGTCGCCGAGCAGCGACATCGACTCGCGCTCCGGCAGGCCCGCCCCGAGGTCGAGCTCGGCCACGTGCGGCTCGCCCGGGTCCGACCGCGTGCCCGGGCCGCCGTCGGCGCGCGGGCGTCCCTGGCAGGCGCCGACCGAGAGGGCGGCGACGACCACGAGGGCCGCGCCCCACGCCCCGAGCCCGCGGGACGCGGCGTGCGTGCGCCGGGTCGTCACGGTAGGTCCGAGGTGTCGATCCCCGTCGGTGGGGGTGGCGGCGGTGGGGGCGGCGTCGCCGTGTCCGGCGGCAGGTCGGTGGGCGGCGGCTTCTCGCCGGTCGGGACCGGGAACTCGAGCTCCTTGCCCGTGGACGTGGGAGGGGGCGTCGGTGGCGGCGGGGGCGGGTACGTGCCGGTCGGGGGCTCGCGTGGCGGCGGCGCGGCCGCGGTCGTGCTCGTGGCCGCGTTCGGGTCGGCGCTCGGCGCCGCAGCCGCGGTGGCGCTCGGTGCGCCGGCGTCGGCCTCCGCGCGGGCCGGGGCGCCGACGAGCTTGCGCAGCAGGTCGAGCAGGGCCTGTGGCTGCGTACGCGCGTCGAGCTCCGCGAGCTCGCGCTCGGCGCGATCCTTCTGCCCCGCCATGGCCAGCGCGTACACGAGCATCGTCTGGGCGTGGCCGAGCTTCTTCTCGGCGCGGCTCGCGGCGGCGAGCCGGTCGACGACGTTCGTCCAGTTGGGCTCGGGCTCGGCGAGATCGAGCGCTGCCAGCACCAGGGCGTCGTCGCGGCCCGGCTCGCGAAACTCGCGCACCAGCCGGCGAGCCGCCTCGCGGTTGCCCTTGAGGCGCAGCTCGTGGACCTGCAGCCGCGTGACGGCGGGATCCTCCGGGGCGAGCCGCACCGCCGTCTCGACGGCGTCCTCCACGCGCTGCGTCGCGCGCCGCAGATCCTGCTCGACGGCCGGGCGCCGCGGGTCGTCGGCGGCGCGCAGGGCGAGCTCGAGCCAGGCGCGGTCGGCGCGGACGATCTCGACGATGGCGAGGCCTCGCCACACCCGGGCGTCCTTCTCGGAGACCCCGCGGGCCTTGTCGAGGACCGCCTTGGCGCCGTCGACGTCGCCGGAGTCGAGCCGCTCCTGGGCGAGCTCGAGCAGCGGCGCGAGGCGGCTGTCGTCGGGCGCCGACGCGGACGCCTTGTCGCCGCCCGACGGCAGGTAGCGCCGCAGCAGCGTGAAGCCCCCCACACCGAGGAGCCCGAGCGCCAAGAGACCGACGATCCAGCGCGCGAAGCTCGACTGCTTCGCCGGCGGGGCCAGGCCGGTGAAGCGGGGGTCCGAGTAGAGGTGGCTCCGGCGCAGCACGCTCGGGCGCGCCGCGCTCGGTGTTGGGCTCGACGGCACCGGCGTCGCGACGAGCGGGTCGACCGGCGGGAACGAGTCGAGCACGCGGGGCTCCATGCGCCCTGCGCCGCGACCCCGCGTCGGGGCGGCATCGTCGCTGCTGCGCGGGGCGGGGGCGATGGAGTCGTCGTCGGCGTGCACGGGGCGGCGTGCGGGGTCGCTCCCGGCCGCGCCGGTCTTCGGCCGCACCTGCGTGCTCTCGAGGTCGTCGCTGCCCGGCACCTGCGGTGCCACCGGGGGCACCTCGCCGCGCCGCTCGGCCGCCCCGGGACGGGTCGGCGGGTCCTCGGGGACGAGGGTGTCGGCGTTGGCGTCGACGGCCCCGTGCCGAGCGTGCTGCCCGCCCGCGTGGCCGCGCACGCGCGGCGCGGGCGGGATGTCCGCGTACCGCGCCGGGGTAGCGTCACTCGGGGGTGCGGGCGTGCGCGTCACGAGGGGTGGCGGGTAGCTCGAGCTGTCGCGCCGCGTCGGCCCGGCGTCGGGCTCGCGCATGACCACGGTGGCGCCGGGTCCCACCGGGACGGGCATGGGCGTCATCCCGCGCGGCATGGCCGGGCTCCGCAGCGCGACGGCGCTCGTGGTCTCCTCGGGACCCGCCTGCGGACGCAGGGTCTTGCCCGAGCGCGTCGGGAGCTCGGGCTCGAAGTCGGCGGCGCGGGCCTCGGCGCTCGTGCCGCCGGGGTCGGGACCCACGCCCACCGCGGTGCGCGCCACGTCCTCGGCGCCGCGGCGGCGCGTCCGGGCATCGGCCGCCGCGGCGAAGAAGGACTCGAGCTCGGTGAGCCGCCCGAGTCGTCGCGGCTCGCCCCGGCCCGGGATGAGGACGTCGTCGGGTCCGACGTCGAGCGCCGCGATGGCGGCCTGGAGATCGCGCATGGCGTCGAACACGAGCTCGCGGCCGTCGGCGGTGCGCACGTGCCAGGCCTCGAAGCCGCCGGCGCCCGCCGGGCGGTGCACGCGGAACAGGTGCCCGCAGTGCGTGCACTTCACGGTGGTCCCGCGACTCGACACGAGGGCGTCGTCGAAGTCGTAGCGGGTCTGGCACCTCGTGCAGATGACGTCCATCGATCGAGCGGGCCCGGGCCGGTTTGCGTGCGAACGGCGCGGCCGACCCACCTCGGGCCGCTCCGGGTGCCGCTGGCCCGCGTCAAACTAGCATGCTTTCCGAGGCCGATCTCGATTTGTGGCCGCGGCTCCACGCGCCGCCGTGCGTGCGCGACCCCCCGGCATTGGACGGGCCCGTGCGAGGTAACGTATGCTGCGCCCCGATGGCGGAGTTTGCCTGGACGGCCAAGGCCCAGAGCGGCGAGTTGCAGAAGGGCGTCATGGTGGCCGCGGACAAGGCGGCCGTGGAGCGGCGTCTGCGCCAGCAGCAGCTGGCGCCGGAGAAGATCGCGCGCCGCATCCGCCTCTCCTTCGGGGCCGCCGTCAGCGTACCCGATCTGGTCCGATTCATCCGGCAGTTCGCGACCATGATCGACGCCGGCCTGCCGCTCGTGCAGTGCCTCGACATCCTCGCGAACCAGGAGCCGAACCCGGCCCTCAAGGCCGCGCTCGCGGACATCAAGTCCACGGTCGAGCAGGGCGCGACCTTCAGCGACGCCCTGCGCCGCCACCCCAAGATCTTCGACGAGCTGTTCGTCAATCTGGTCCACGCGGGCGAGGTGGGCGGCATCCTCGACACCATCTTGACGCGTCTCGCGGTCTACCTCGAGAAGCGCGCCAAGCTCATGCGCCAGGTGAAGGGTGCGCTCACGTACCCGACCATCGTCATCATCATCATGGCGGGCGTGATGACGGTGCTGCTCACCTGGGTCATCCCGGCGTTCGAGGGCATGTTCGCCGAGTTCGGCGCCAAGGACGCGCTGCCGTCGATCACGAAGTTCGTGATCGCCATGTCGCGCGGCTTCGTGAGCTACCTGCCGATCATCTTCGTCGTCGTCGCCGGGAGCGTCACGGCGCTCGTCTGGTCGATCCGCCGCCCGGCCGGCAAGAAGGTGCTCCACAACCTGTTGCTGCGCATCCCGGTGATGGGCCCGGTGATGCAGAAGATCGCCGTGGCGCGCTTCTCGCGCACGCTCTCGACGCTGCTGTCCTCGGGCGTCCCGATCCTCGACGCGCTCGAGATCGTGGCGAAGAGCGCCGGCAACGTCGTGGTCGAAGCGGGGCTCATGCACACCCGCGCGCGCGTCGCCGAGGGGCGCAACATCGCCGAGCCGCTCGCCGAGGTGAAGGTGTTCCCCGGCATGGTCGTGCAGATGGTCTCGGTCGGTGAGCAGACCGGTGCGCTCGATCAGATGCTGAGCAAGATCGCCGACTTCTACGAGGAAGAGACCGATGTGGCCGTCGCCTCGCTCACCTCGATGCTCGAGCCGATCCT
>JACRDA010000118.1 GCA_016212965.1 Myxococcales bacterium | reverse complement strand
CGCAGCGATCGATCTCGAGTTGCGAGCGCCGTGCCAGGCTCCGCAGTCCCTCGCGAGGCGCATCAACATGCCTGCAACCTCCCGCGCGGCGCCCCCAACCCCGCGAGATCAGCTGGCCCGACTTCCGACGAAGAGCCGAAAATCGTCGAGCGCGCCGGGCTCCGCCACATCTCGTGGAAGGACTTGCGCCACACGTTCGCGACGGAGCTCACGAGTCGCGGCGTCCCCATCCGCGTCGTGCAGGAGCTACTCGGCCACACGACCATCACCATGACGGCCCGTTATGCGCACGTGTCGGAGTCGAGCCTCCAGCACGCCGTATCGCTCCTCACTAAGCCGCCGGCAGCCGCGCCAGTTTCTCCCTCTGTTTGGTCACCAGGTGGTCACCAAGACCCGATCGTGCCCTCACCCATCAACACGGTGCCACGCCCAATTTTGGCCTAACCAACGACAAAACCGGCAGGTCATGCCGGTTGAATGTGGTGGTAGCCCCAAGGGGAATTGAACCGGTGGCCTATGCGACGGGACTACAGGAGACCGCACGAATAGCGGAGATCTGGAGAGCATGAGGTACGTGGAGTATCCATGATCTTGCAGAGTTTGGTCACCAGGTGGTCACCAGAATCCGACCCGCCGAGAGCACGCTTGCGAGAGCGGCGGCGGTGACGGATTTCTGGCCCGTGCATAGTGTGCTTCGAACACGAGGTCAGGCGGCATCAGCGGGGAGCTGCTCGTTGAGCACTGTCTTGAGTTTCATCAAGTTCTTCCGCTCGACATCGCTGTAGCCGACATGGGCTCCTTCGCGCAGCTCCAGCGCAGCGATGAGCTCGCCCGCGCTCTCCGTGAACTTGCGGGAACGGATAGACTTCTCGAAATCGTCCAAGCTCACGTCCTCAGCCGCAAGAAACGCATCGATCTCGTCGAGTCGGGCCGTTCGAAAGAGCCGCGACAGGCGCGCGAGATCCTCGGCCGAGGCGAGCTTCCCATCCTGGATGCGGATGAGAAGCGAGCTCGCCGCATCGCCCAAGTCCGAAAAGCGGCCCAGATGCCGCAGGTCCGAGATAAGGTCCATCACGCCCGAACGCAAGCCGTCCGGGGTCTTAAACTCGTCCATGAACGCACGAAGCTTCTCTCCGCTGAAGTGGTTGGTCAGTGCTGTCATATTGATAGTGGCGCGCGGTTACTATTGATTATGGCGCACAGTGAACATTACGTTGAGAAACGTGTCAAGTACGGCGCGGCTGCGCACCACCGCTCTGACCTATCCAGCCCCTACGGGCGATGCTTGGGTCGAAGCGCTCCTGGCATTCATCTGTTGCCGGATGACCGCGCGAACTTCGCTGGAGACGCCAACCTCACCCGATCGAAGATACGATTCGGCTGCCGACACCGCCTCATTTCTAGAGTTCTCGTCCCCGCTGTTCGCCGCTGCGAGCACGTGAACGAGCGTACACCACCCAAGTGCCACATCTGCAACGGGTCCATTAGGCCTACCCCGCAACGGGGACAGCGGCGAGAGCTCGTGGAGAAGCCTTTCTCGCTCAAACGCGCTCGAGATCAGATCGTACAAGGAGATGGATCGCTCGCGCGCGGTCGCCGTAACCACGGTTCCAGCCAGCACCGCCCTAGGCATGTCATGATCCGCGTGGAAGTACAGATCGCGCTTGCCTCCAGCGGGGAGGCGTAACTCCGCGACGAAGACGGCGAGAACCCCCTCCAGCACATCTGGCCCATACGCCCGATCTTGTACTGCAGCATCTACTACCGCTTGGGCAAAAGGTATCGAACGTTTGCAGTGATGCAGCGCGTCCCGTTGAACGGGCCCATCGACTTCGCCGAAGTGTTCGACGAAGTACCTTGCGAGTGCACCATGGCGTTCGGAAGCATGGCAGGATGTGCCCCAAATGACCGCGAACAGAACACAGTCTGCAACCGCCACGCCGTAGTCACGTAGGGTGCCGATCTATAACTGATCGATATTACTTGGGTATTCGCGATATCGGGCAAATTCCACAACTGATCTGTCATGGAACGACATCTCTGGGGCGGCTGGAGATGGCGGTCTCCTGCTAGGGTTCGCGGCTGTTCGAGGGCTGTGAACTGACCAACAGGAGACCGCTGATGCCAACCTACCACGGGACCGATCTGCCGCAATTCACCACCTACTCGTCGCTCCAGGAGTTCGTCGAGAGGAGTCGCGCGGCGCCAGGCTCGTTCGAGGAGTTCGAGCGCGCGCTGGGCGAGCGGATGCGCGCGCTCGAGAACGAGCTGAAGGCAGAGCAGCTTGCTCGCTACGACATCGACGCCGTCAGCATCGTGGTCGGCGGCGTGACGATGAACCGGTGCCTGGAGAAGGAGCCGAAGAGATACCTGACCAGCTCGGGGCCGGTGGTGGTTCCGCGCAATCTCTTCCGAGCCTCCGCCACGGGCCCGGCCGCAGTTCGACGCGCGCCGAGTCCCGCCGGCGCAGAACCGCAGCGTAGATCTTCTCGATCTCGACGAGGTGCGTCTCGATGTCCGGCACGTCGCCCGATGCACTCTGCAGGTAGCCTCGGCCACCGAGCGTCCTTGCGAGCTCGGGGTCATCGACGAACCGCTGCATCTGAAGGGCGAGGTCGGCGGGGCTGCGGTGCTCGAAGAGCAGACCGTTCACCTGGTGGGCGACGTACTCAGCCATGCCCCCTGCGCGGGCCGTGATGACGGGCACGCGTGCCTGGAGGGCCTCGTGGATGACGAGAGGCGAATTCTCGACCCACACGGACGGAACGACGATGCCGTCCACGCGATCGAAGACCTCGGTCACGATGTCCCTGTTCCGGTACTCGGGCAGCCACTCGACGCGTCGTGCCGCGTCGCCGGGCAGGCGCTCCGCGATCGCCCGGAGGGCGTCGGTCTCTTGCCCTCTGGCGCGTCCCCAGATCCGCAACCGCGGGCCGCCACGGACGCGACCGAACGCATCGAGCAGGTGATGGATCCCCTTCGCGGGGATGTGTGTGCCGATGTACCCGAAGGTGAAGGGCTCGTCGGCGCGCCGCGCCCGGCCTCGAAGGCGCTCAAGGTCGAACCCGTAGTCCAGGTAGACGAGCTTGCCCTCGGTGAGGGGCAGCTCGTCGCGGTAGCGCTTGAGCAGATACCGCGATGGCGCGATGAAGGCGTCGACCAACTCCGCAATCTCCCGGACGTGCACCATGCGGCGTGCCACCCAACCCGACCAGTACGCGACATCCTCGTCGCGCTCGTGTGCCGCGCCGGAGAAGTAGCGGGTGTAGCAGCGCTCGGCGCACTTGCGATCCTCCTGCCCGTCGCATGCAGCCCAAAGATCACCCGGGTCCTCCGGGTGCATCTGCATGAACTGCCCGCGCGGGCACATGAGCCAGTAGTCGTGGAGGGTGAAGACCACGGGGATCTCGCGCACGGCGGCCTCTTGAACGAGCGATGTCGAGAGGTGGTTCAGATGCCCGGCGTGAACGACGTCCGGGTGGAAGCGCTCCAAGACCTCTGCGAAGCGGGCATCAACCCCAGCGTGGCGGTAGCCGTCGCGCACCCGCGGCGTGTTGACGAGGTGGAGGCGCACACGCTCGTCGTCGGGGTCGACGTCAGACCGGAGAGCGAAGTCCTGGGCGAAGGGATCTTCTTCGCGCGTGAAGACCTCCACCTCGTGCCGCGCAGCGAGCGCCTGCGCGAGCGCCTGCGTGTAGACTTCCGAGCCGGCGTTGTACCGCATCGGGTAGCCGTGGATGACGAGCAAGATCTTCATGCCCACCCGATCAGTACTGGCACGCGCTCTCGACCGACAATCCCGGCTTCGCGTGCCACATCAAAGCGTGCGTAGCCGTCTACTGGACGCGCCACCACAGGCTCCGGACGCCGCGTGGCCAGCGGGACGCCGCGGTGAGCGCGGGGCGCGGCGCCGGAGCGCGTCGGCCTCCATGCCCTGCTGCCCGGTGAGGCCCACCGAGCCTGCCGGACTCGGGGCCGCGCTTCAACATCGCGTCGGCGAGGACGGTGGTGAACGACGCGGCCGACCGGGCGCGGGGGACCTGTTCGCCAGGCTCAGGCTATCGATAGCAGCCCATCGCTGCTGTGTTCGCGGACACGAGGGCTACGCGACGATCGATCTCAAGATCCGCGGAGCTCATGTTGCACGCGTGGCACATCGGCACGATGAACTGTTTCCAGTTGCCGCCACGAACGGTGGTGACCTCGAACACGTGTGCACCCACGGTGGCTTCGTTCGAACAGCCGAGAACGGCACAGGTTGCACGCGACGAGCTGGTCTCCGTGAACCAGTGCGCGAGCCACGAGCCGCAGGCGCACGTGCGGCCAGACGTGCCACGCACGTTGCGGACGACGTAGTTGCTCGGGGTCATTGAACCGCAGGCTGACGCCACGAAGAGCCGGCGGCAAGTCAAAGGTGGTCCGGTGTGGTCCGGTGGCAGGCAGACGGACCTGCGGCGCTCCGCCGCCAGTTCCTGCGGTGAACTCCCGTGCAGCTTCGCTTCCGCCGTTCGGCCGGACGAGTGCCCATCGGAGCAGGCGAACCGCGCTGCGTCTTCAGGGGCGCTCGGCGTGGCGGCCTCAGTGGCGACGCCCCTCTTTTGCCAGGACGGCGGATTCACGCCGGCTCAGCACGACGCACGGCAACGAGTCGATCTTGACGGTGAGCGCCTTGGCGATCCGATGCCAGCCATCGATGGGGACGTTGGTGACGCCGCCTTTCTGGTAGGTCCAGAGGATGATCGGGATATCGAGATCGATCGACGTGTCCGCGCGAACGCGCGTCCAGTCAACCGTCTTGAGCCTGAAGGAGGATCCGAAAATCGTCCTGTCCTCCACTTCGGGGACGAGCGCATCAGAGCAGAACTTGTTGACAGAGAACTGCCGAACGCGCCTCGGCGTCTCCTCAACGAACCGCTTCGCAGCGTCGATGTCGAGGTCCCAGGCCACCAGGAACCTGCGCTCCCGCATCGGCCGCCACTCAACGTCACTCGAGGTCTGTACCAGCATGCGAAACTCCCCTTGCCAGAGCATGGAGCACCTGACCGACGCACCGATGCGCGACTGCAAGCGGTCCATCTGCTCCATGCGCCGAGGGGCGCGCGCCGTTACGTGTCGCGCTCTGCGCAGCAGCGGGAGACGGCCGGCGCGCGTGGTGCCCGCCGATGGCGCCGGACAAGGCGATCACGGTGGCGCAGAATCGAGCCCCACCGCCGGATCACGGTCGAGGCAGTCGCCCGTTCAGCAACGCCCCGAGCGCGACGTGGGCCGATCGCGCGGCGTCGAGGTCACCAGCCGCGGCCGTCTCGACGATCGCGAGGCAGAGCTCCTGCACGAGGTTGGCGTGGCGCCTGGTCGCGTGGCCCACCCCATCTCCGGGGGGTGGGCCATCGTGCTCATTCGTGCTCGTTCCTGCGTCGCGAGACTTGAAATTCTCGCTACTTGCAGGTACCTGCAACTTGGTGCCCGTTTCAAAATCCGTTGGTGGAAACACCTTGTGGGTTCGACTCCCACCTTCGGTACCATGATTCCCAGGGGCTAGGCGCGACGGGGGCCGCGCGTTGGCTGCTGTCCACGGCGAGCGCCGCCTCTCGCGCGGGCTGGTGGTTGTCGCCCACGCTGCACTCGCTCGTCCCCCACCTCGCGGTGAGCGTCCGCGACCCGTAGTGCGGCGACATCCTCGTGTCCGCGGCGTGCCTCACGCCCGTGGCGATCCGGAACAGCCGGTACGCCTCGGCCAGCTCGGCGTCCGTGACCCTCACGCACTCGATGCCGGCTGAGCATGTCCCGTGCGCGGTGATCTCGGAGCCCTCGCGGCTCGGATCCCGCCCGCGTCACCGGGGGTTCTTCCTCGCCATCGAGATGGGCACCGAGTGCTTCTTGACGTCCGAACGGCAGCCAAATTGTGCGGCCGTCGTCTTCGCGTCCGCAAGCCTGCCTCTCGGGGTACCCTTGCGATGCTCGGCGGCGCCAGCTTCAACTCGGCGCGACCACGGTGTACCCGAGCGCCTTGGCGGCCTCGGCCATGCGGGCGTCGTATGTCACGATCTTTCCGAGCGCGTCCCCGAAGAGCGAGGCGGTGGCGAGGTGGATCGCGTCGAGCGAGCGGAGGTCGGCCGGCGAGAGCTTGCTCGCGATGGCGAGAACCCGGTCGTTGATGCGCACCATCTCGATGCGGCTCAGCACCTCGCCAGCTCGCTCGTGGACCGCATCGCCCAGGGCCAGCACCGCACGCAGGACCTCGACGTGAGCGAGGGCGCTCGCGACCACCGGGCGGCGACCGCGCAGGTAGCGCCGGAGCGCCACGGACTCGGCCTCTCGCACCACGAGCTTCACGACGGCCGAGGAATCCAGGTACGTGACCCGCTCAGCGCTCATCCGCCCTCAGCCTCGCAAGCGTCCTAGACGGCGCCGTCTCTCCCGCACCAAGCTGCAAGGGGCCAGGAAGCTCGTCGAGGTCGCCAACGGGCGTCACCGTGTCCCCGGCGGCCCGCAGGCGGTCGAGCACGCTCGCCTCCGGCATCGGGCTGAGCAGGGCGACCGGTCGTCCTCGGTCGGTGATCTCGAAGGTCACCCCCTTCTCGACCTGGCGCAACACGACGCTCGCGCTCTGGCGCAGCTCGCGGATGCCGATGGACTTCATGGTGCTACAAATAGCACGTCAGCTCGCGCGGCGCTTCGGCTGACCGGCTGTCCCTGACTACATGACCCTCGCGATGGCTACTACGACCGCCTCGTTCCGGCCCGACTCCCTCGTCGAGGATCGGCTCGCCGTCCACCACGTTCGGGGCGGCATCGTGGTCGTCGTCGCGGACGGCGCCGGTGGCGTCTCGGGCGGAGGCGAGGCAGCAGAAGTGGCGCTCCATCAGGTCGGGGCCGCCCTTGCCCAACCGGGCCTCGAGCCTTTCGTCTCGGGCTCGTGGGTCGAGGTGCATCGGGAGGCCGATCGCGAGATCGAGCGTGACGGAGTGGCAGGCGAGACGACCTGCGTGGTGGTGGCCATCAGCGACGACGGCCAGCTCGTCGGCGCGAGCTGCGGGGACTCGGGCGCCCTGGTCGTCGAGCGCGGTGGCGCCGCCGACGACCTCACGCGCGACCAACACCGGAAGCGGCGCCTTGGGACCGGTCGGGCGGTCCCCGTGGCGTTCGAGAGGGCGACGCTCCGAGGGACCCTGGTCGTGGCGACCGACGGGCTCCTTGCCTACGCGCGACCGAGCGTCGTGGCCGAGGTGGTGCTTGGCGCCCAGGGCGACCTTGAAGAGGTGGTGAGGGCGCTCGTCGAGTGCGTGCGGCCGCCGGGGCGCGGTGAGCTGATCGACGACGTGGCGGTGGTGGTCGTGGGCCGTGGAGCACCATGACGGGGACGGGAAGCGCTTCCACCTACTCAGGCCGCCCCGTGGGCGTCCCGTTCCAGTCGTCCGTCAACGCCGCCGTCGCCAGAACCTGCGCCTGACCATGCTCGCCCTCGAGCACCTCGCCTTCGAGAACGAACGACCGCGCTTCAGCGGTGAAGGCAACAACCTCCGAGGCCAGGAATTCGGTGTCCTCGTCGAGACCCGCCGACTCACGGACCACCTCGTCAGAGGACTCGTAGACGCGGGAGCGAATCTGCTTGGGGACCAGCGACTTGAGGAAGACCGGGAAAGAGAGATCAGCGAGGCCGGCGCGACGGCAGCGGATCAACTCGCGCCGCAGCAGGGACTGCTGCACCGCAAACAGCAGGTCATCTGCCGGCGTGGTCAGCGTGAGGCCGAGCTTCTGCTGGAGAACGAGGCAGAACGTGTCGTTGCCGTAGACCCGCACGCTCTCGGAGGCGAGCGGCGGCGGGTCCCAGAAGCGCCCGAGCCGCAGCACCGTCCCGCCAGCGCCCTCCCAGGCGGCAGCGACCGCGTCTCGTTCGACGTCGGCCTTCTCGGGCACGATCAGGGTGAGGTCCGCTGCATTCATAGACTACCCTCGCGATCGTCGTTGTCGGTGTGCATCTCGGCGGCCGCCACCGGCCCGAGATACGAGAAGCGCCACTCGTGCGGCATCGGACTACCCGTGGGACCTCGCCGCCCGTACGGGCACTGTCCAAGCGGTCGGGAGGCGTCACCGAAGCGAACGTCGTAGCCTTCCACGACGTCGCTGCTCGGCGCCAGTCGGACCGCCGCGAAGACAGGGTCAACCCACTGCTGCGTCGTGCCGCCCTTGCCCCAGACCGCGAAGCCGTACAGCTCGATTCCGTCTCGTTGCGCGGTGATTCGGTCCATCGCCGGCAGGATTCCATCCACCCACTGACCCGGGCTCCACCCGTCCTGGCCGTGAAGTAGGTCGCCGAGCAGGTACTCCAGCCCCGAACACAGCCACTGGAGCTGCTCGCTCTCGTCCACCTCGTCCTCCCGAAGACGGGCCGCCAGGTAGGCGCGAACCCAAGCGGCGAGCTTGCTCAGTCGCTCGCTCTCAACGCGACCGCGTGACACGGATGCCCGTCCACGGGTTGATTCAGTGGTTTCCGCCATGAGCCACGCCTTCATGCCAGCAGTACCGGCAGAAGCTCCTCCGCGCGACCGAGGTACTCCTCGTCGAACGCGGGGTGCCGGGGCTTCATCGGCTCCAAGTTGACGAGCACCGTGCGGGCGAGCGCGAACTCCGCGGCACGCACGAAGTTCGAGGCCGGCGACACCGTCCCCGACGTGCCCACCGCGAGGAAGAGGTCGCAGTCCCGGAGCGCCCGCTTGGCGTGCCACTCGGCGCCACCGGGAAGGGCCTCGTCGAAGAGCACGACATCGGGGCGCAGCACCGACGAGCAGCGCGGGCACGGCGGCACAGACTCGGCGTGCGCGTCATGGTCGTCGAACGGCTTCAGCTCGCAGGCCGCGTCGCTGCACCGGGTCCGGAACGCGGAGCCGTGCAGCTCGATCACGTTGCGGCTTCCAGCTCGCTGGTGGAGGCCGTCGATGTTCTGCGTGATGATGGTGAACTCGGCGTCGGTCAGTCGCGCCTCGGCGGCGGCCAACGCTGCGTGCCCCGCGTTCGGCTGCGCCCCCTTTGCCAGCGCCCGCAGCGGCCCGAACAAGCGCCACACGTCAGCGGGCCGCTCGGCAAGTGCCTGGGGCGTAGCGAGCGCTGCCACTCCCGCCTCCAACCAAAGGCCACCAGGTCCCCGATACGGCCGCAGCCCGGACGCGACGGAGATGCCGGCGCCGGTGAGCACCACGATGTGGCGGTACCGCTGGATTCCGAGGGGGGAGGTCATGGAGGGCGTGATCCTGACGGGCAGCGGGGGTGACCCCTACGAGACTAGCGCCTTCCAGTCGCGGTAGGCCTCCGCCATCTCGGCGGCGGCTGCCTCAGGGGGAACCTGCCCGAGCGATGTCGCGAGGGCGGGGCAGAACACGTCCCCGTCGAGCGCGGGGTGAGTGCCAACGAGGCGCCGCACGGCACGCAAAGCACGGTAGGCATGCGCGGCGGGAACGGCCTCCGGGGCGAACATGGTCGGGACGAGGATCAGGTACGGGATCCGCGGGTGGCCGGTCGCCACGATGGCGCTGGCCCCCAGCTACGCCGTCCGGGCGAGGCGATCCACCTCGCGCAGCAGCGTCGGGATCCGATGGCCGCCGTGCATGGCGCGAACGTGCTCGGCAGCCACCGCGGGCTCGATGCCGACCGCGGTGACCCAAAGCGGTGCACGGCTGGCGCCGCGGTAGACCGGCAGCGCCATCGTGGCGGCGGCGTAGCGAGTCTTCGCAACCCCGACCCCGGCGACGTGGTGTCCCAGGGCGTCGTGGAGGTGGGCGCCGAGCCCGGGGCGGCCAGCAGGGTCCAGGGTCACGTAGGCGTCCACGACGACAACCTCAAGAGGAACAGCAACCAGCGCCAGCACCTTCAGGATGCACGGCAGCTCCCGGCGGAACAGCTCGCCTGGTTCGTAGGGGGCGACGTTGGCCGTGATGCGCTCGACGTGCTCCTCGACGGGGCGGGCGTCCGACCACGCGCCGAACAGTAGGCACGCCGCGACGGCGCTACCGTCCGGGCGGTAGTCAACGTCCACGCACGCCAGCATCGCTACCCGGGCCTCCCGCCCGGTAGCGTGAGGCACGCTGGGCAGTCGCGTCGCTAGATCGGGATCGAGACAAAGGGCTTCACCCCGGCGAGCGTCCGCGCTCGTTCGATCGCTTCCCCAACCTCGCCCAGAGTTCTGGCTTCGAGCGCCTCCTTGTAGAAGAGCTTGAGCTTCGCCACGGCGTCGGCCTCGAAGTACCAGAAGAGGAGCGTGAGCAGCGAGATCCAGGGCGGGCGCTCGCGCGTCTTCTCGTGCACCACGGTGCGACCGTGGGCGCCTTCAAGGGCGGCGAGCATGGACGAGACGATGATGCTGCGGCGCAGGGGAGGCGTCCGCGAGAAGACGTAACTGGCTGCGTCCACGAACTGCCGACCCGCAGGATCCGTAGGCACGATCGCCCCGACGCCGCGAAATGCCCCTTGGGCGGTCAACTCCGCCATGCGCTCCAGTGCCTGGGCGTGCGAGACCGTGCCTTCGGCGCCCTCGACTCCGAACGCCGTGCAGGCGTAGTGCCTCTGGGCTGCGGCGCAGGTGTGCGTGGCGAGGACGGTGACGGAGTCCATCGACGGCGTGCCGAGGTCGGCCTCGTCGCCACGGAAGATCCCATCGACCCCGCCATCCACGCAGACGACGGCGTCGATCCTGTGTTGCCGCACGAGGTGGTCGAGGCTCTCCCGTGTCTCCGCGACGGCGCCCTTACCGAGGCACCAGATCGGGCGCTCCACGCCAACGACGTCCGCGAACCACGCGGACAGATGCCGCTCGGGGAAGTAGTCGTCGTCGCACTCTGCGGCCGGCGTCACCTCAAGCAACCCCGGCGTCCGCCAGATGCCGCCCCGGACGGCATGGAGGTGCGTGAACGAGTAGCTCGCGATGAACGTCGGGTGACCGCGCTCCTCAAGCTCCAGCGCGATGGGCAGTCCGCACATGAAGTCGAATCCGCCGCCAGCGCCGACGATCAAGACGCGTGCGCCCGGGGCGAGGTTGAGGGGGACGACCGTCATGGGGCTCGTTTCCTGGGGAAGGTGCACGCCGCGTTGCCAGCTACTCCGGCATGACCTGGTCGAGCACGCGCTTGAAGTCTGCCCGACCGAGGACTTCCACGCCGACGATCCCGTGCCCGACAACATCGAGCACGATGAGCCCGCGCTTCGCGGCGAGGGGCACGGAGAAGTGCCCGGGGCCGTACGCGCCCTGGGGCGGGGGCGCGGTGTAGAAGTGGGCGCAGTCCGACTGACGACACCGACATCGCGCCACGATCGGCAAGGCGCCAACTTGGTCCGCAAGCCGCGGGTGCTCCGACTCGCGGACGAGGGCGTCTAGCTCCTGCGCGAACTCGGGCGCGATCTCTTGGAGGGTGGCCAACGTCGACCTCGTCCGGGGAACGGTGACGCCGAGGGGAGCGGCGGGCAAGCTGAGCCCGCGGGATGCCCCGGCTCGTCAGGTTCGAACCGCGTCGGTCCCGCTCAAGGCCACGGCCGCCGCAGCTTCCACCGCTTGCCCTTCACCGTCAGCCACCCGTCCTTGACGAGCCCGTCGAGGATGCGCCGGACTTCCGCAGCGTCGCAGCCGTCGTGGTTCACATAGTCGATCCACCCTGCGATCCCGGCGAGGTCACCAAGCGTGCCCTCGATCTCGCGGCCCGCGCGGGTGAGCGCGGCCAGCACGAGGTCGGGGATGGTGAGCGCCGCCAGCTCCGGGCTCTGCCTGCGCAGGCGCTGCACCGCGTACTGAAACACGGAAGATGGCTCGCGGCTTCCCGTGGGCGGGACTTCGATGACGCCGCAGCCGGCCGCTGGTACCTTCGCCCCCATGTGCCTCGAGCCCTCGCGCCTCGTGCGCCGCCTGGCCTCGTCGTTCGGCGTCGTGTGCCTCGGGTGGCTCGGCGCCCCCGCGGTGGCGCGCGCGGACATCCCACCCGGGCCGGGTTACGTCGAGTCGTGCGACGTCGTCTACGCGCAGCAGCCGACCGAGCGCTGCGAGATGTGCGGCGCGGACCACAGCGATCGCACGGCCTGCGAGCGCAAGTATCAGGGCACGAAGAGCACCCGCCGGTGCCAGACCCGCGGCGCCTCGGTGTGGCAGGAGCTCTGGTGCCGCCCGCTCGAGGCAGGCGAGGCGCCGTCGCCCGCGCCCCAGGCGCTGCCGGGCCGTGGCTGCGCCTGCGACCTCGGCGCGCCCAGCTCGCCGGGCGAGCGCGGTGGCGCGGCCCTGCTCGTCGGACTGTGCGTGGCGGCGGTCGTCGCGCGCCGTCGCGCCTAGCGGCTCGGCCGCGTCGCGTGTGACCGAGCCCACGAGACCGCTGCGACCGGAGCGCCGCCAAGATCGACATGCCGTCGACCTCGCTCGCGGTCGACTTCGGGGACCAGCACGAGTCGTGCCCGGTGCGGGCCGAGGGCGCGAGCTACGCCGCGTTCGAGGCCGTGCGCGACCAGGTCGTGAGGGAAGTCTGCAAGGGGTGAGGGCCCCCTGCGGTGACGCCGTCCGTGCGCTGCCGGTCCCGGCCGCGATCCGATGCTCTAGACTCCGCGGCGGCATGCCGCCCGCTCCGCCTCCCGACCCAGGCCCGGCCACGCTCGAGCGGCGCGGCTTTCTCGGCGGCGCACTCGTGCTCGTGGTCGCGGCGCCGCTCGGGGCGAGCGCGTGCCGGCGCGAGGACGCCGCGGAGGAGCTCGGGCCCTGGGAGATCCCCGAGGGGACGACGCTCGCGCCGCGGTACTACGCCGCGCTCGCGGCGCTCTTCGACGCGCTCATCCCGGGGGATGCGACCGAGCCCGGCGCAACCGAGGCGCGCGCCGCCTACCACCTCGACCAGCTGCTCGGCGCGTTTCGCACGAGCCCGCCGCGGATCTTCGCGGGCGGGCCCTACTCGGGGCGGCACGGCGGGCTCGACGGGTTCTCGGAGTTCCAGCCGCTCACGCGGGTCGAGACCCTGCGGTGGCGCACGTACCTCGAGGGCTCGCTCGGTCTGCCCGAGCGCGAGTGGAACGGGCCGGTCGTGGGCCTGCGCGCGACCTACGAGGCGGCGCTCGACGCGCTCGAGGGCGAGGCGCGCCTGAGCTACGGCGCCGGGCTCGCGACCCTGAGCCGAGAGCAGCGACGCTCGCTCGTCGGCGGGATGGACTCCGGGTTTCGCGACCTCGCGTACGTGCACGCCGTCGAAGGCACGTACGGCGATCCGGTCTACGGCGGGAACTTCGAGGGGCGCGGCTGGGCCGTCATCGACTACGAGGGCGACCGGCAGCCGCTCGGGTTCACGGCGCACGAGATGGCGCACCCGGAGGACGGCTGACATGGGCACGCCCGACTTCGACGTGGCCATCGTGGGGTCCGGGGCCGGCGGCGGCGTCGCCGCGTGGGTGCTCGCCTCGCGCGGCCTGCGCGTCGCGCTCCTCGAGAAGGGACGCAATCCGTATCCGTCGCTCGGCACGGCCGAGCTCCGGGGGTCGCTCTTCGGCAACGACGAAATCCGGGGCAATCGTCATTACGCCTTCCACGATCCCTTCATCGAGCCGCGCACCTTCCGCGCGGGAGCGGGCGCTCCGCTCCACACGGGCGCGGTCCAGCCGCTCGGCGTCACGGTGGGCGGAGGACCGGTCCAGTACGACGCCGACTCCCCGCGCCTCCAGCAGGCGGATCTCCGCCTGCTGACGACCTTCGGTCCGGTCGCGGGCGCCGACGTCGTCGATTGGCCGATCGCGTACGCGGACCTCGCGCCGTACTACGACGAGGTCGAGCGCCTCATCGGCGTCCAGGGGCTCGCGGGTGCGGATCCCTTCGCCGAGCCGCGCGGCCCGTACCCGATGCCGCCCGGCTACCCGCCGAAGGGCGGCACGCTCCTCGCGGCCGGCGCGGCGTCGCTCGGCTATCACCCGCACCCGATGCCGATGGCCGTGAACTCCATGTTCTACCGGGGCCGCCCGCCGTGCGTGAACTGCGGCTTCTGCGCCTTCGGTTGCCCCGTGAATGCGAAGGGCTCGACGGCCGTGACCGCGATCCACGACGCGCTCCGCACCGGGCGCTGCACGCTCTTGTCCGAGTGCTGTGTGACCGAGCTCCTGCTCGAGCCCTCGGGCGCACGCGCGTCGGGCGTGCGCTACGTGGATCCGGCGGGCGACGTGCGCACGCTCACCGCGGGCCATGTCGTGCTCGCCGCCAATGCGATCGAGACGGCGCGTCTCCTGCTCGCGTCCGCGACGCCCTCGCACCCCGAGGGGGTCGGCAACGGCTCGGGCCTCGTCGGTCGCTGCCTCATGTTCCACATCGTGTTCGAGGCCGTGGGCGTGTTCGACGAGGAAATCCGCTCGTATCGCGGGCGCATCGTCACGCATTCCCTCGCCGACTTCACCGTGAGCGACGGGAGCCCCGACTACGTGCGCGGCGGCTACGTCGAGCTCGGCGGGCAGATCCGGCCGGTGCGCGAGGGCGCGAGCTACCCCTGGCTGCTGCACAAGGGCCTCATGGTGAGCGGCCGCTACCGGCGGCGGATCGGCAGCGTCGCGATGATGGGCGAGGACGTGCCCGTGCGCGACAACTGCGTCGAGCTCGATCCCGCGGTGCGCGACGTCTACGGCCGGCCGGTCGCGCGCATCACCTACGCCCGGCACCCGCACGATCAGGCGGTCGTCGACCGCTACCTGCCGCGGCTGCGCGAGATCGCCGAGGCCGCCGGGGCGGTGGAGGTGCTCGAGGTGGACGAGCGCACGGGCATTCCCGACACGAAGCACCTGCTCGGCACGACGCGCATGGGCACCGATCCGGCGACCTCGGTCACGGACGCGTGGGGGCGCCTGCACGAGGTCGAGAACGTGTGGGTCGCCGACGGCGGCGTCTTCCCGACCTCGACGGCCTTCAACCCGACGCTCACGCAGCAGGCGCTCGCCTGCCGGACGGCCGCCTACCTCGCCGACCCGGAGGATCCGCATCCATGAAGCGGGCGCTCGTGGCCGTGGCGCTCGGGCTGGCGCCCATCGCTTGCGGTCCCCTCGGCTCGCTCGGCGACGCGCCGCTCGCAGGTGGTGCGCCCGTCGACGGCGGCGCGCCCCCGAGCGGGCTCGGCACCGACGACGCGACGACCGCCGTGTGCCTCGGCTGCCACGCCGACGTGGCGGCACGCTGGCAGGCGCAGTCCGCGCACCGGCCGCTCTACGACTGCAACGGCTGCCACGGGCTCGGCACCGTCTTTCCGCACGGCGTACCCGCCGCGCCGCTGCCGTGCGCTCGGTGCCACAGCGAGACCTCGCACCCGGCGGGCCAGGCCGCCTGCACCGGCTGCCACGATCCGCACGGGAGCGACAACCTGTTCCTCGTCCGGCGCACGATCATGCTCCCGGGCGGCGGCACCGTGCACGTCCACTTCTCGGAGCCCGAGGGCGCGAGCGCGGACGGCCTCGTGCGCGCGGGCGTCGCGGGCGAGGCGGCGGGCACGGGCCTGTGCGAGGTGTGCCACACGGCGACTGCCCACTACGACGCCGCCGGAGCGGCCGCGCCTCACGAGACCGCGTGGTGTGCGACCTGCCACGGCCACCAGGCGGGCTTCGCGCCGGGCACGGGGCCGTGAGCGCCGGCGGAGCAGAAAAAAAGAGAGGCCCCGAAGGGCCTCTCCACGAACCGAGCGAAACGCGTGAGCGTCAATCGCCGGGATTCAATCGCTTTTGAGGCAATCTCATCTCGAACGAATGGGCTGGGCGTGATCGCGGTGGTTACGCCTCGAGCGTACGCGCGTGCGGCCGGCGCTGACAAGGGCGAGGTCGTGCTCCGGCGTCCCTTCCCCGAGCGCGGTCGCCGGCGTATACCCGATCGGGTGAGCGACCCCCGGCGAGCCCTGCTCGAGAGCGCGTTCTTCGCGGACGCCCAGATCGATCCGGACTCGCTCGCCGAGATGGCGAGCGCCCTCGAGGAGCGCGCCTTCGAGCAGGGCGCGCGCATCTTCCGCGAGGGCGATCCGGCGCCCGACATGTTCTTCGTCGTGCGCGGCCGCGTCGGTATCTTCAAGACCGTCGGGCCGAGCCGCGTGCCGCTCGCGGAGATCGGGCCGGGCGGCTACTTCGGCGAGATCGCGCTCGTGGACGGCGGCGCGCGCTCGGCCGACGCCGACGCGCTCGAGGCCGTCGAGGCCCTGTCGCTCGCCGACGCCGTGTTCGACGATCTGCTCGAGCGCGCGCCGCGGCTCGCGGTCTTCTTCCTCAAGGCGACGAGCCGCCGCCTGCGCGCCCTCAACCGCCAGCTGACCGCGCCCGAGGCGCCGAAGGCGAGCGCCGCGCCCGACCCCATCGCCGACCGGTATCCGCACCCCATCGCGGCCGTGTACCGCCACATGACCGTGCTCGCGGACCCGCGCCCGCGGCTCGAGCGGCTGCTCGACTTGCTCGAGGTCACCGTGCGCTACCTCGGGCTCGTCGCCGTCGCAGCGTACGTGGCGGGCCCGCGCTCGAGCGAGCTGCTCGACGATCTCATCGTCAAGGGCCTCGGTAAGTCGAGCCTCGGGCAGTGGCTCATGGTGGTGCGCGAGACGCTGCTGCCCTCTGGCCGCGCGCCGGGCGAGCTCTTCCTGCCCGAGCTCTTCGGCGCGCGCTACGAGCGGCCGGGCCGGCCGAGCGCGGCCGCGGAAGCGCTCGACGGCCTCTTGCGCTTTCGCAACGATCTGCGCCACGGGGCCGGCGGCGCGCTCTCCGAGGAGACCGCGCGCGCGGCCCTCGCCGAGCACGAGCCCGTGCTCCGGGAGGTGCTCGCGAGCCTGTCGTGCTTCGCCGACTATCCGCTCGTGTGGCTCGAGCGCATGAGCTTCAGCCGCGGCAGCTTCGTCTACCGCTACCAGAAGTGCATGGGCGCGCACGGCGACTTCGGCTCGGCGGAGCTCAGCCTGAAGGAGCCGTTCGAGACGGGGCAGCTCTTCCTCTTGCACAAGGACGGCGGCCGGCTCCTGCCGCTCTTCCCGTTCATGATGCTCGAGACCTGCGCGGTCTGCACGCTGCGCGACGTGTTTCTTTTCTACGATCTGTCGAGCGCCGCGGGCGAGCTCGTCGAGCTCGTGCGCGGCCACCACCAGACCTCGGCCCCGGCGCTCGAGGCCTACGGCGCGCTCCGCACGGCCGCCCGCGAGCGCTTGCAGCGCGCCCTTCTCGCGCGCTGAGGACGGCTCCGTGACGGACACTCGCCAGGAGCTCTGCCTGCGCCTCGAGGGGACCGATCGCTTCGATCGGCGCGAGGCCATCTACCTCCTCGGCGAGCTCGGGGACCGGCGCGCGACGCTGCCGCTGCTCGCAGCGCTCGAGCGGGCGCGTGCGGCCGCCGACACCGTCGACCTCGAGTTCCTGTGCCGCGCGCTGAGCCAGCTCCGCGACGGGCGGGCGCGCGCGGCCCTGTGCGACGTGGCCCGCACGGCGACGCTCGGCGCCGCCTACTGGTCGGTGGACGCGCTCGGCCGAATCGGCGGAGAGGAGGCCGTCGCCACGCTGCGCGTGCTCGTGGCGAACCAGGCCGTGCGGCGCGTGGCCGTCCGGGCGCTCCGCCGCATCGGCCGCCCCGCGCCGTCGCGCGGCCGCATCGCGAGCTTCCACCCCGAGCGCGGCTTCGGGTTCGTGCGCGACACCGAGGGCGACAGCCGCTTCTTCCACGTGCGCGACTTCGACGCCGAGGGCGTCCCGCGGCGCGGAGAGCACGTGACCTTCTTCCCGTTCGCGCGCCAGGGTCGCGGCTCGGCCGCCGGCGTGCGCCCCGCGCCCCGCATCCGGGCGGTCTCGGCCGACGCCCGCGTCCACGGCACGCCGGCGACCGGCACCGTGCGCTGGTACGACGCCGCTCTCGGCCACGGCTTCGTGCGCGACGTGGAGCTCGGCGCCGACGTGCTCGTGCGGGCACAGGATCTCGTGCGCGCGAGCCCGCGTGCGCCGCGGCCGGTCCTCTTCTCGCGCGCGCGCGTACGTTACGTGCGCGTCGCGACCCCGCGCGGCCACCGCGCCGCCTGCGTGACGGTGGAGGTCGAGCCGGGGGCCGGGCCCACGGGCTGAAGGCAGTTCACCTCGCGCGGCCCGCGACTATGCTGCGCCGATGGGCCGCGACAAGCGCCGGCGGGGAAGCGTGTTCCGGTACATCCTGCGCGCCGATCGCGCCGGGCAGCTGCGGCTGCTCGGCATCGTGTGCGCGTGCGTGCTGCTCGGGCTCGCGCCCGTGCACCTGTTCCGGATGATCCTCGACCAGGCGATCCCCGAAAAGGACACGGCGCTCCTGTGGAAGCTAGGGGGTGCGCTCCTCGGCGTCGCGCTCGTGCGCGCCTTCATGGAGTACCGGCAGGCCCTCGCGGCCGAGCGCCTGCGCAACGTGCTCCACGCCAAGCTCCGCGCCGAGCTCACCGCGCAGGTGCTGCACCTCGGCACGGACTTTTTCGCCAAGACCTCGGTCGGGCAGCTCATCAACCGCATCCAGACCGAGGTCGGCCGGCTCGGGATGAGCGTGCCGAACGTGTTCGTGCAGCCGCTCATCGAGGCGACGACCTTCGTCGTCTACACGAGCTATCTCCTGTCGATGAGCATCGAGCTCGCGCTCATCGCGATCTCGATCCTGCCCGTCGTCGTGCTCGTCGCCCCGCGCATCAGCCGCCGCCTCGCCGGGGCCTCGAAGAGCATCGGCGCCCGACTCGGCCGCTACAACGCGGGCCTGCAGGAGACGCTCTCGTCGGCCTTCGAGGTGCAGGTGCACGGCACCTACCGCTACGAGGAGCAGAAGCTCGCCCTGCGCCAGGACGAGGTGGCGCGCTCGGCCGCCGACATCACGCGCTACGGCGGCTACATCTCGCTGCTCATCGATCTGACGCGCTTCATCGGGCCCATCATCGTCTACCTGTACGGCGCCATGCTCGCGATGCGCGGCGCGATGGCCATCGGCCAGATCGTCGCCTTCGCCGGCGTGCTCGGCGGGCTCTACGCCTCGCTCGACAAGCTCATCAAGGTGCCGCCTCTGTGGCGCACCGCGCAGGACCGCTTCGACGAGCTCGGCGAGTACCTCGAGCTGCCGCGCGCCTTCGTCGACGGCAAGGGCGCACCGCCGCCGGCCGACCCCGGGCGCGGCGCGGCCATCGCGCTCGAGGACGTGCGCTTCGCCTACGACCGCTCGCGGCCCGTGCTCGACGGCGTGTCGCTCACCGTCGCGCCGGGCGAGCGCGTCGCCTTCGTCGGGCGCTCGGGCTGCGGCAAGAGCACCGCCCTCAACCTGCTCTGCGGGCGCCTGCGCGCCGCGGGGGGGGTGGCGCGCATCGACGGCACGCCGGTCGAGGACTTCACCATCGCCGAGCTCACGGCCGCCGTCGGCGTCGTCGGCCAGACGCCCGTCGTGTTCGCGGGCAGCGTGCGCGACAACCTCGTGTACGCGCTCCTGCGTGCGCCGGTGGGCGATCCGAACCGACCGCTGTCCTTCGTCGAGGACGGTGGCCCGCTCGGCGGCGCCGATCCGGCCGCGGTCGATGGGGCGCTCCTCGCGGTGTGCGCGCGCGTCGCCTTCGCCGAGGATCTCTTCGACCTCGGCCTGCAGGTGCGCCTGCCGGCGGAGCGCGCGGAGCGCCTGCTCGCGGTCCGCCGCGCCATCGCAGGCGAGGTCGAGGCCGAGAGCGCGGTCGAGCGCTTCGTGCCCGGCCGCTACCTCGAGCGCGCCGGCGTCGCGGAGAACCTGCTCTTCGCGCCCGACGAGGACGGCAAGGTCGACGACGCCGAGCTCGCGGCCTGGAGCGCTGCGGCCGAGCGCGCCGGGCTCTCGGAGCTCTGCTGCGCGCTCGGCCACGAGGCCGTTGTCGCGGACCTCGACTACCTCCGCTCGGTGGCCGCCGACGCGCCCGAGCTCTTGCGCACGCTCGGCACGAGCGCCGAGGACGTGGCGGAGCGGGGCCGGCTCGCCGACCTCATGCGCGGGCGCCCGCTCCGGCGCGAGGCGCTCGGCGACGCGACCTACCGCGAGCTCGTGCGGCGCGGCCTGCTCGGCCGGCTGTCGAAGGACGAGCGCCGGGCCGAGGTGGTCGCCGCGCGCGCGGCCATGCGCGAGGCGCTCGGCCCCGAGGCGCCGCCCGTCTACGACCCCGAGCGCTGGAACGACGTCCTGTCCGTGCGCGACAACCTGCTCTTCGGGCACCTCGATCCGGCCGATCTGTCGGCCGGCAAGCGCGTACGGGCCCTGTTGCGCCGGGCGGTCGAGGCGGCGGGCCTCGCCGACGAGGTGCGCCGGGCGGGGCTCGACTTCGCGGTCGGCGAGCGCGGCTCGCGCCTCTCGGGCGGGCAGCGGCAGAAGGTCGCCCTCGCGCGCGTGCTCTTGAAGAAGCCGCGCCTGGTCCTGCTCGACGAGGTGACGGCGAGCCTCGATCAGGCCTCGGCGCGGCAGGTGTTCGACCTCTTCGCGGCGCCCGATCCGAGCTGCACGGTCGTCGCCATCACGCACCAGCTCGCGTGGCTCGATCGCTTCGACCGCGTGATCGTGTTCGACGGCGGGCGCATCGCGGCGAGCGGGACGCGCGCCGCGCTCATGGCGGAGGGCGGCCTGTTCTCGGAGCTCGAGGAAGCGGCCGGGCGCCACTGACGGGACGAGGAGCGAGCCATGCGCGACGACGAAGCCACGATGCGACTCTTGCGGCAGGCGGGCCCCTTCCGCGCGCTCGGCGAGATCGAGCTCCGCAGCCTGTGCTACCTGATGAAGGACGCCGTGGTCGAGGACGGCGGCGAGCTGTTCGCCGAGGGCGATGCCGCCGAGCAGGCCTTCGTGGTCGTCGCGGGCGCGGTCGACATCGTGTCGCGCGCGCCCGACGGCTCGCTCCGCGTGCGGCGCACGCTCGGGCCGGGGGAGCTGTTCGGCGAGCTCGCGCTCTTCACGGGGGGCGCGGGCGGGCGGCGGCTCGCGGGCGCCGTCGCGCACGGTACGACGCGGCTCGGCGTGCTCGGCTACGAGCCCTTCCTCGCGCTCGTGCGCGCCCACCCCGCCGTCGCGCTCGCGCTCCTGCGCATGCAGGCCGAGCGCTTCCTCGCCGTCGAGCTCGAGTACCGCGGGCTCCGCGACGAGCAGGGCGGCGGCGGCTGACGCGTGCGGCCCGAGCCCTCGCGTCGGGCCTCACGCGCTGCACGGGGTCACGAGGTCGAGGGCGCGATCGCCGGCGCGGGCTCCAGGCCGGCCTGCTCGCCCCGAGGCGACGACGACCGAGCGCCGTCGCCGCGTTCGTTGTAGCGTCGGGCCGAACGGAGGGAACACGTGACCCAGCAGCCACCGTGGGGCGGCCCGCCCCCAGCCGCGCCCGCTCCGGATGCCCCGCCCGGGCCGCCGATGCCGAGCGCCTTCGAGCCACCCCAGGGCATGGCCCCGCTGCCGCCCGTCGCGCCGCTGCCGCCGGGGACGCCGCCCGCCGGCGACGGCGCGCCCGGCTTCGCGGGTGCGGACGAGGAGGGCGAGAAGCGCGCCGAGCGCCGCCTGTACATCACCGACGTCGTGGCCGCGCTCGTGCTCGGCATCGCGACGGCGCTGTCCGCGCTCGCGGCGCACCAGGGCGACATGTGGGGCGGGCAGGCGCTGCTCACGTACCACCAGGGCACGGTGAAGATGAACGAGGCCACCTCGGCCATGCTGCTCGGCGCGCAGGTCATGACCGTGGACGCCATGCTCTACACCCAGTGGGTGGCCGAGGGCGCGGTCGGCGAGGCGCAGAACGATCAGACGCGGCTCACCGTGGCGAAGTACATCGAGATGAAGCTGATGGGCGAGGACTTCCGCATCGCCATCGGCTGGGCGTCGAAGACCGGCAAGACGCCGTTCGAGTTCCCCGGCTACGCGCTCGGCACGCCCGAGCAGCAGGAGGCCGCGAAGATCTTCCCCGCGTTCGCCGGCCGACCGGTGCAGCCGTACATCGCCTCGCGCCTCGCGGTGGCGGCCGAGACCGTGAAGGCCGGCGAGGCCATCTTCACCCAGGGACAGGAGGAGGATGCCAACGGCGACGCCTTCATGTTCACGACCCTGTTCTACACGATGTCGATGTTCTTCGCGGGCATCGCCGCCACGCTGAAGCGCCTGTCGATCAAGGTGACGTTCATCGCCTGCGCCATCGGGCTGACGGCCTTTGCGGCCGTGAAGATGTTCCTCTTGCCGTTCATGTTCTGACAAGGTCGAAGGTCGAAGGTCGAAAGGGGGCTGGCATGAGCGACGCGGCGGCTGGCGGCACCGAGCGGCGCTGCACGGCGTGCGGCCACACGAGTCCCGAGGGGGCGCGCTTCTGCGAGGCGTGCGGCGGCGACCTCGCGGCGGTGTTCTCGCGCTGCGGCGCCTGCAACCGCGACGGGCGACCGGGCGCGTGCTTCTGCGTCGCGTGCGGCGCCGCGCTGCCGCGCCCGCCGCGGCCGGACGAGTGCCCCCGCTGCGGCGAGCTCGCGCGCCCGCGCGACCGGCACTGCGCCGCCTGCGGTGCGAGGCTACGGGGTCGACCGGCCGAGCGCGCGCCCGGTGCGGGTGCGCCGGTCCCGGGCGCAGCGCCGCGCCCGAGCGCCGCGGGCGGGCTCGGGCCGACCGAGGGCGCGCCCGACGGCGACGAGGAGCGCAAGCTCGTCACGGTGCTGTTCGCCGACGTCTCGGGCTTCACCGCCATGAGCGAGAAGCTCGATCCCGAGGCGGTGCGCGACATCATGGACCGTTGCTTCGAGGTGCTCACGCGCGAGATCACGAATCGCGGCGGCACCATCGACAAGTTCATCGGCGACGCGGTCATGGCCTACTTCGGCATCCCGGTCGCGCACGAGGACGACGCGCTGCGCGCCGTGCGGGCGGCGCTCGCCATGCAGGCGGCGCTCGTCGGCTTCGCCGACAAGCTCGAAGCCGAGGTCGGCGCCCGGCTCGCGATGCGCATCGGGCTCAACACCGGCATGGTCCTCGCGGGGCGCGTGGGCGGGCTCGACCGCAAGGACTTCACCATCTACGGCGACGCCGTCAACACCGCCTCGCGCCTCGAGCACGCGGCCGACGTCGGCGGCGTGCTCGTGAGCCACGAGACCTACCTCGCCGTCCGCCCCTTCGTCGAGGCCGAGGACCGGCCTCCGCTCAAGGTCAAGGGCAAGGACCGGCCGCTCGAGGTCCACCGCGTGCTCGCGGAGCGCCGCCGGCCCGCGCGGCTCGGCATGCGCGGCGTGCCCGGCGTCGAGGTGCCGATGCTGGGTCGGGAGCTCGAGCTGCGCGTCGTGTCCGAGTGGATCGCCGAGACGCAGCGCCGCAAGAAGCCCGGCATCGTCAACGTCGTCGGCGTCGCGGGCATCGGCAAGAGCCGGCTCGTGAACGAGGCCGTGGCGCGCGCCGAGGCCGAGGTCGGCAACCTCGCCGTCCTGCGCACGCGCTGCCTGCCGCCGGGCTCGGGTCAGCCCATGAACCTCATCCGCGATCTCGTCGACGAGCTCGTGCCCGAAGATCTCGAGGCCGAGCCCGAGCAGGCCCTGCCGCTGCTCGAGAAGCGCTACCAGATCGAGCACGGCGACGCGGTCGCGCTGGCGTGGTTCATGGGCCTGCCGGTCGAGCCCGAGGCGAAGGAGACGGGGCGCGAGCTGCGCCTGCGGCGCGCCCTGCACGGCGTGCGCCGCCTGCTCGAGCAGCGCAGCGCGAGCGCCGAGGTGCTGGTCGTCGTGTGCGAGGACATCCACTGGGCGCCGGATGCGACGCTCGACTTTCTCGATCTGCTCGGCGACGCGCTCGACGCGCCCATCCTGCTCGTGTGCCTGCAGCGCCCCGAGCTCTACGACACGCGGCCGACCTGGGCCGAGGGCAAGCGCTACCAGCACCGGGTCGATCTGCGGCCGCTCCCGGACGAGGTCGCGACCGAGCTCGTGCGCGCCCTCTGCGCCCGGCTGGACCAGCTGCCCGACGAGCTCGTGCGCGCCATCGTCGCGCGCGCCGGCGGCAACCCGTTCTTCCTCGAGGAGATCGTGAAGCTCCTGCTCGAGCGCGGCATCATCGCGCGCCACGAATCGGGCTGGACGCTCGATCCGGGCTGGCAGAGCCGCTTCGAGGTGCCCGCCTCGATCCAGGGCCTCCTGCAGTCCCGGGTCGACGCCTTGCCGCGCGAGGAGCGCCAGATCCTGCAGGAGGCCGCCATCGTCGGTGCGGTGTTCTGGGCGGGCGCGGTCGAGGCGCTGCACGGCGAGCCTGTCGGGCCGGCGCTCGAGCGCGCCCGCACCCGCGGCCTCGTCCACCGCCGCGCGAGCTCGAGCTTCGAGGGCGAGGAGGAGTACGCCTTCGCGTCGAG
The DNA here is from genome assembly GCA_016212965.1 of Myxococcales bacterium. Lineage (GTDB taxonomy): Bacteria > Myxococcota_A > Polyangia > Polyangiales > Polyangiaceae > JACRDA01. The sequence continues at coordinate 1,784 of JACRDA010000118.1, read as the reverse complement.
CATCCTGTGCGAGGTGCTGCACGAGCGCGTGCTGAAGAAGCAGCGCCAGAGCATGCACGCGGGCGTCGCGCGCTGGATCGAGCAAGCGAGCGGCGGCACGCCCGAGCTCGCGGCCCACCACCCCGGCTACGCCGAGCACCTCGAGGCCGCGGGCGAGCTCGAGCGGGCGGCGCGGGCCTATCGGCACGCGGGCGACGCGGCGCGCGCCCTGTTCGCGAACCAGGAGGCGCGCCTGCGCTACGAGCGCGCCGCCGAGCTCGCCGCGCGGCTCGACGCCGGGGCCTTCGGCGCGGCCGAGCGCTTCGTCCTGTTCCGCCACCTCGGCGAAGCGTGTGCCGCCCTGCAGGAGTACGCGGCGGCCTTCGGGGCCTTCGAGACGGCGCTCGCGAGCGCGACCGAGGCCGAGGCCCCGGCGGGGGCGGTCGCCCACGTGAAGCGCGCGCGGGCCGACGCCCTCCTGCGCCAGGGGCAGGCCGAGCGCGCCGCCGCCGAGGCGAGCGAGGCCTGCGAGCTGCTCGGTGCCGGCGAGCCCGAGGAGCTCGCGGCCTGCCTGGAGCTGCTCGCCCGCATCCGCTACCACCAGGGCGCCTACGACGAGGCCGAGCGCGTGTGCCGGCAGGCCCTCGGGCTCACGCACGAGCTCCGCACGCGCGCCCAGCTCGATCGGGTGCTCCTCATGGTGCACTTCGGGCGCGGCGAGGCCGACGAGGCCCTGGCGGCCGCGACGCGCGCCGTCGCGATCGCGCGCGAGCTCGAGGACGAGCTCCTGCTCGGGCAGGCGATGCTGTCGCTCGGCAACGCGCTCTTCCTGCGCGGCGACCACGAGGCGTCGCTCCGGGCGAGCCGCAAGGCGGGCGAGCTCGCCGAGCGCGTCGGCGACGCCGAGACGCTGCGCAAGGCCCACAACAACTCGGGCGAGCTCCTCATCCACCTCGGACGCCACGCCGAGGCGCGCCCGGCGCTCGAGCGCGCCATCACCGAGGCCGAGCGCTGGGGCGTGACCCACCAGGTGAGCGACACCCACCGGCTGCTCGGCGACGTGCACTACCGCTTCGGGCAGCTCGACGAGGCGCGCACCGCGGCCGCGGCCGCGCTCGCGCTCGCCCGCGCGCACGGCGAGCGCCACTTCGAGGCCGAGGCGCTGCGCCTGCAAGCGCAGATCGCGCTCTCGGAACCGGGCACGGAGCCCGCGGTCGGGCTTGCCCTCTTCGAGGATGCGCGCCGCATTCTCGAGGCCATCCGCGGCGAGGCCCAGCTCGCGCACGCCGAGCTCGCCGTCGCGCAGACGCTGCACGACACGACGGAGCTCGGGCAGGGCGACGAGCGTCGCCAGCGCGCGCGCACGCTCGCGGAGGCAGCGGCCACGGCGTTCGCGCGCCTCGGCCTCCGGGACGAGGAAGGGCGCGCGCGCGCGCTCGCGGCGGGCTGAGGCTGCGCGGCTGCCGTTCGAACCCTGCTCCGCGCCCCGGCGCGATTGCGGCTCCGGAACCTGGTGAGTACGCTCCCGGCCGAGCTCGCCATGCAGCACCGCATCCCTTCGCTCGTGGTCCTCGGCTTTGTCGCTCTCCTGTCCGCGTGCAACGGCACCGGCCCGAAGACCCCACCCGATACGGGCGGCCCGGTGGTCGCGCGCGGCTCGGGCGCGGCGGGGCGCGAGAAGGTGGCGATCACCGTCTACAACCAGGACTTCGGCCTGGTGCGCGAGGTGCGGGCGATCGAGCTCGCCGAGGGAAGGGTGTCGCTCGAGTACGCGGACGTGTCGGGGCGCATCCAGCCCGAGACGG
>JACRDA010000117.1 GCA_016212965.1 Myxococcales bacterium | reverse complement strand
GGCCAGCGCCGAGCTCGTGTCGCCGCGCGAAGCGCTGCAGGCCCTCGGCGAAGCACGCGGGCTCGGGCGCGCGGCGCTCCGGCATGCCGAGCACGGCGTGCGCGGTGTCGGCAGACACCTCCGCGCGTGCGAGGGCCCCGCGGAGCGCCGCCAGCCGAGCGAGCGGCTCCGGTCCGGCGAAGGGCCCGAGCGTGCGCGCCGCGCCGGCCGCTCGCTCGGGCCCGAGCGCGCGTGGGCTCGCGAACCATGGGCGCGGGCCCGGCCGGAGCGCGACGTTGTAGGGAGGGTCGTGGGCCTTGATGAGGTCGCTCTCGAGCAGGGCCGCCTCGAGCGGCGAGGCCGCGACGGTGACGGCGAGATCGCGCGCCTGCGACAGCATCTCGAGCGCGCGCTCGTGCGTGCCGCGGCCGCGGAAGTGGTCGTTCACGCGCTCCTTCAACGAGGTCGCCTTGCCGACGTAGAGCACGTCGCCCCCCGCGCGGAGCAGCCGGTACACGCCCGGCAGATCCGGCAGGCCGAGGCGGAGCTCGCGTGCGAGCGGGTAGACGCGGCGCTTCCGCGTGCGCGGCGCGCGCGCCGCGGCCGACCTCGGCGCGGGCGCCCGGAGCCACGCCGCGAGTTCGTCGAAGTGTCGGACGCCGGCCTCGGCCGCGAGCGCACGCACGAGCTCGCGCCACACGAACGCCGTGGCGGCGACGTGCTCGCCGCTCCGCCGCAGGGGCCCGACCGCGCGACCGAGGTAGCCCGTCAGCGCGCGCAGGGTCATGCGCGGCAGGTCGGGCAGCAGGCGGCGCGCGATGGCGTGCGTGCACACGAACGCGAGGGACACCTGCGCGGGTGCACCGCCGAGCTCGCGCGCGCGCGCCTCGGCGAGCGCGAGCGGGCGCAGGAAGCGCTCTTCGTAACGCGCGAAGTGCCCGACCGCCGGCACCTCGCCGAGCAGCGTGACCGGCGCGAGCGAGGCCGCCGCGGCAGCGAGCTCGCGCCACGCGTGCTCCGGCGCCACGCCCGCCTCGAGCGCGCGCGCGTCGAGGCCCGTCAGGCGCGCCGCCTCCGGGGGCAGCCGTGCGCCCGGCGGCAGGCGCACGAGGCGCTCGGTGACGCGCACGAGGCCGGCATCGCTCGCGCGCGCGAGCGCGAAGGCCACCTCGAGCAGGTGCGACCGACCGGGGCCGCTCCCGGTCGCCTGGCAGTCGACCACGAGCACCGTGGTCTCCGACAGGGGCAGGCTGAACATCCGTCCAGTTTACCCGGAGCGCGCGCGGGGAAGCAACCCGCCGGGACGCCGTACCCGGAGCCGGACGGAACCGGGACGGGGCCACGTCCGCACGTCCGCGGCTTGCATCTACGGGGCCCTGGTGCACGAGCTCGGGCTCGCCGCGCACCCGGTCGACGGGCCGCGCGCGCGCCGCCTACCAGGCCGCGTGTCCCGCCTTCGAGCCCGAGCGCGGACGGTCGCGTGCCCGCTCGTCGGGGCACCACGGCGCAGCGGGGGCCTTCGCCTGCCACCGGCTCGGGCTCCTGCGCGCGAGCGGGCGCGGCCTCGCGAGGGACGAGCGCGCCGCCGCCCAGCTCCACGCCCGCGCCTGCGTCCTCGGCGACGCGCTCGTCGCGCGCACGGCCTGCGCGCCCGCCGCGGCGGCGTTCTTCGACCGCGGCTATCGCTACGACGGTGTCGCCGCCGGCGAGTGGGTCGGGCCCGAGGGCGGCATCGGCTTCGCGCGCGAGCTCGCCGCGCAGGGATGCCACGCGGGAGCCCCCGAGGCCTGTCGCGAGTTCGGCCGCATCCAGGCCGAGCTCCTCGCGCAGGCGCTGTGAGCGCCACGGCCCGACCTCGCGCGCGAGGCACGGACCCGGCGCGCCAGCGACTCGGCAACGCGCTACGCTCGGGGGAGCGGCCTCGGTCTGCCGCATCCTTGCCCCCGCATGCCGCCGTCCCGCGCCTCTCGCTTCGAGCACGAGCCCCACGCGCTCGCGCTCGCCGACTACTTCGAGCGCGGTGTGGACGCCGAGTACGCGATGGAGTGCGAGGACGGCGCGCGCTACTGCTACCGCGCCAGCCGCTACTTCGCGCTCGGCGGCCGCCACGCGCCCATCCACCTGCGGGCGCTCGAGCGCTGTCGCGGCGTCGTGTGGGACATCGGCGCCGGCGTGGGGCGGCACAGCCTGGTCCTGCAGGAGCGGGGCCTCGCCGTCCTGGCGATCGACAGCTCGCCCGGCTGCGTCGCCATCATGAAGCGCCGCGGCGTGCACAACGCGCTGTGTCTCGACGCCTTCGAGCTCCGCGACGGCGCGGCCGACACGCTGCTCCTGCTCGACTACGACGTCGGGATCGCCGGCACGAGCGCCCGGCTGCGCGAGCTCTTCGAGATCCTGCGGGCGCGCCTCGCGCCGGGCGGGCAGATCCTCGCCGACGGCGGCGACGGCACCGAGCCCGGGGGCGCGAGCGCCGAGCGCAGCGTGCGCGCGCGCCTCGTCTACGGCGCCCACCGCGGGTCGAGCTTCGAGTGGCTCTACGTCGGCAGCCAAGCGCTCGGGCGGATCGCCGGCGAGGCGGGCCTCGCCTGCGAGGTGCTCCACCGCGAGCCGGAAGGCCGCTACCTCGCGCGGCTCGCGCTGCCTGCCGCGGTCCCGTAGACGGCGGGCCGCCCGCCTACGATGCGAAGGGCGGCTCGCGCGGGGCCGAAGAAATCCGTGGAGCACACTCCCATCCGCTGGTAGACGAACGGCCGTGAAGCTCTGTGTCTTCGGCGCAGCGGGGCGGATGGGCAGGACGGTGCTGCGCGTCGCGGGGAACCAGCCCGACGTGCACATCGTGGGGGCGGTGGACGCGGCCGGCGGGCCCGGCCTGGGGCGCGACGCGGGGGAGCTCGCGGGCATCGGGCACCTCGGGGTCGAGGTGAGCTCGGACGCCGCCGCGGCCCTGCTCGGTGCCGACGTGCTCGTCGACTTCTCGGCCGCACCGGCCTTCGTGCCCATGCTCCGGGCCGCGATGCGCGCCGGGGTCGCCGTCGTGAGCGGCACGACCCGCCTCGGCTCCGACGCCGAGTCCCTGCTCGCCCAGGCGGCCGAGCGCATCGCCGTGCTCTGGGCGCCGAACATGAGCCTCGGGGTGCAGCTGCTCGCGCGGCTCGTCGAGCAGGCGGTGCGCGCGCTCGGCGACCGCTACGACGTCGAGATCGTCGAGACGCACCACAACCAGAAGACCGACGCTCCGAGCGGGACGGCGCTCTCGCTCGTGCGCGCGGCCCAGCGCGGGCGGCCCGAGCTCCGGCCGGTGCACGGGCGCGAGGGCGACGTCGGCGCGCGCCGGCCGAACGAGCTCGGCGTGCTCGCCCTCCGCGGCGGCGGCGTCGTCGGCGACCACACGGTGCACCTGCTCGGGGCGGCCGATCGCATCGAGCTCACGCACCGCGCGGCGAGCCGCGATCTGTTCGCCGAGGGCGCGCTCGCCGCGGCGCGCTTCGTCGCGGACAAGCCGCCGGGCCGCTACGAGCTCGCGGACGTCGTGGGGACGGCGGTCAGGGCGTGAGCGCGAGCGGGAGCTTGCCGGTCACGGCGAAGGACAGGGGTGAGCCGCCGGGCTCGGTGACCGTGCCGATCGCGCTCACCGTGAGCTCGTAGGTCCCGGCCGGGAACGGCGGTCCCTTCGGCGCGCCGTAGTCCGACGGCCCGCTCCAGTTCTCGCCGTGCCACACGAACGAGCCGGGGTAGGTCCCGGCGGCGAGGGTCACCGGCGGGAACGGATTGCCCGCGCACAGGCCGACGTCGCACAGGCAGTACTGCTCGGCCCCGCCGGCGAGCACCTCGTGCACGACGAGGCCGTACGGCTGCGGCGTCTCGCAGTGGCCCCCGTCCTGCGCCTCGGGCGCGACGCCGGGCACGTCCGCCGCGATCTGCACCTCGTAGTCGATCGCGAGACCCGCCGCGGCCTCGGCGAGGGTGAAGGAGCAGTCCGTGGCGAGGAAGCGGACGCTCACGTCCGGGAGCGTCGAGATGCTCACCGGCTTGCACGCCAGGGTCGCCCCGCCCGGCCCTTCGGACTCGACCTGGCCGCAAGCGGCGGTCCCCGCCGCGAGCACGAGCCCCGATGCGAGGAGCCGCCGCGATGCGCCCGTGAGGCTCCGCGCTGGCCACATGGTCGAAGGATGCCGGAGCGCGTGCCGGACCGCAACGGGCGCCGGGAGCGGGGACGCGCCGCGGGCTCGAGCGTCGCGGCGGGCGCGCCTACTTCGCTGGCGCGTTCCCCGCGGGGGGCACGCCCGAGGCCGAGCTCGCCCGCGACGGCTGCGCTCCGGTCGCGTCGGGCGGGGGCGACGACGCACGGTCGTCGGTCGGCGCCGCGGCGCGCGCCGCCGCTGCGTCCTGCATGTGCCAGCCTTGCACGCCGCGCTCCTCGAGTGCCTGGCGGTCGCGCTCGAACTGCTGCTCGAGGTCGTCGCTCGCGGCCCGCGCGCGCTGCACCCGGCGCGTCATGTCGTCCCACTCGTGCAAGAGGTCCTCGAGCATGCGCACGTTGTGGCGGCGGAACTTCACCGCGCGCTCCCGCGCCTCGTGGGGCGGACAGCCGAGCGCCTCGAGCGCGCGCCGCCCGAGCATGAGCGCCGACTCGAAGGTCTCGCGCTCCACGACCTCGACACCGAGCCGCCGCAGCTCGGCGTAGTGCGAGACGTTGCGGGCGCGCGCCAGGATGCGGAGCTTCGGGTACTCCTTCTGCACGCTCGCCGCGAGCGCGACGCCGGCCTCGACGTCGTCGATCGCGATGACGAGCACCTGCGCCCGCGCCGCGCCCGCCTTGTCGAGCAGATCGAGGCGCGTCACGTCGCCGTAGAAGACGCGGAAGCCGAAGCGGCGCAGCGAGTCGATCGCCTCCGGGTCGTGATCGAGCACCGTCGCCTTGAGGCCGCTCGCGAAGAGCAGGCGGCCCACGATCTGCCCGAAGCGGCCGAAGCCCGCGATGAGGATCTTCGCGCCCTCGTCCTCGATGGCGTCGTAGATCTTCTTCTGCTGGCCCGCACGCCGGAGCTCGAGGCGCTCGAGCACGAGCAGCAAGAGGGGCGTCGAGGCCATCGACAGCGCCACGGTCAGCGTGAGCATCGGGCCCCAGTCGCCGGGCAAGAGCGCGGCTTCGCTCGCCAGGCCGAACACCACGAACGCGAACTCGCCGCCCTGCGACACGAGCGCGGCGAACAGCCAGCGCTGGCGCGCGTCGACGCCGAGCGGGCGCGCCAAGAGGCGCAGGACGGCGAGCTTGACGACGATGAAGCCGGGGACCAGCGCCGCGAGCTCGAGCGGACGCCGCAGGAACAGCGAGAAGTCGATCGACATCCCGACCGTGATGAAGAACAGGCCGAGCAACAGGCCCTTGAAGGGCTCGAGATCGGACTCGAGCGCGTGGCGATACTCCGAGCTCGCGAGCATCACGCCCGCGAGGAACGCGCCGAGCGCCATCGACAGGCCCGCCAGGTGCATGAGCTCGGCCACGCCGAGCACGAGCAAGAGGGCCGCGGCCGTGAACACCTCCCGGACGCCGGTCGCGGCGATCGGCCGCAAGATCGGCCGCGTCAGGTAGCGGCCGACGACGACGACGGCCGCGAGCGCGCCGAGCGCCTTCAACGGCCCGAGCCACGCCGGGCCGGCGGCGTGCTCGGCCCCGGCGACGACCGGCGTGAGCGACAGCGCCGGCACGAGCGCGAGCAGCGGGATGGCGGCGATGTCCTGGAAGAGCAGGATCGCGAAGGCGGTGCGCCCGGTCGGCGTGCGCTCGAGGCTGCGCTCACCGAGCGTGCGCATGGCGATCGCCGTCGACGAGAGCGCGAGCGCGATGCCGGCGACGAGGGCACCCTGCCACGGCACGCCGGCGCCGAAGAGGACGCCCCCGAGCACGAGGCTGCAGGCCCCGACCTGCAGCGTGCCGCCGCCGAAGACGCTGCGGCGCATGCCCCAGAGCTGGCGCACGTCGAGCTCGAGTCCGATGGCGAAGAGCATGAGCACGATGCCGAACTCGCTCACGCCCTTGGCTGCGGCCTCGTCGCTCACGAGGTGGAGCGCGAACGGGCCGATGAGCGCTCCAGCGACGAGGTAGCCGAGGATGGCGCCAAGTCGCAGGCGCGTGGCGACGAGCACGCACACGACGGCGCCGGCGAGGTAGACGAGCAGATCGCGGGCGCTCGTCACGGCCGCGCTCCGCCCTCGGCCTCGAGCGCCGCAAGCCGTGCGCGGTAGCGCTCGCCGGTGCGTGCGAGCTCGGTGTCCGAGACGTGGTGGGCGCCGTGCACCACGATGGGCTCGAGCCACTCCATGCCACAGAAGCGCGCGGTCTGGCGGATGGGCGGCTCGAACTCGGCGAAGGGATGCCCGTGCATGCCGCTCGGACCGTACGCGTCGAGCTCGCCGCCGGTCGTGACCACCCAGAGGCAGCGCTTGCCCGCGAGCGCGCGGCCACCGCCGTACGCGAAGCCGCGCGCGAGCACCTGGTCGAACCAGAGCTTGAGCAGCCCCGGCACCGAGTACCAGTGGAGCGGGTGCTGCCAGACGACGGTGTGCGCGGCGACGAGCGCGCGCTGCTCGGCGGCGACGTCGAGGTCGTAGTCGGGGTAGAGATCGAACAGCGGGCGGACGTCGAGCCCCGGCAGATCGCGCACCGCTTCGAGCAGGGCTCGGTTCGCGCGCGAGCGGTCGGGGTACGGGTGGGCGTACACGAGGGCCATCACGCGCCCGAGGGTAGCCTGCCGCGGGCACGCGTGTCGCCACGCGAGGCGTTCGGCCGGTGCGCGCGGCCCACTTTCCAACCATGGAATCAGCTCCGGACGGTGCGATGCGCGCCGGCGACCGGCATTACTTGCAGGTGCCAGTCGGGCCGCAGTATCCCGAGCAACAAGCCGCGACGAAGGCGTCCGACGGCCCGCACGCGTTGTCGTTCTTGATGCAGCTCGCTCCGCCGGAGCCGCACTTCAGGGTGCCGTGGTCGTTCCAGACCTCGGTGCCCGCCTCACAGGACGACAGGTCGAGCTCCGACGAACGCCCGTCGCAGACACAGGAGAGCAGGGTGCAGTCGACCTGGCAGCTCGTACAGGAAGCCTTGTACGAGCCGGACGGCAGCTCGTCGAGGCAGTCCGCGCAGCCGCTCGTCGCCGGCCACACGAGCACCGAGGCCGCGGTGGCGAGCGCGGCCGCCGCAGCGGCGCGTGCACGGAGCAGGATGCGCGACGGTGAACGCTCATCGCGAGTCATGGGTCCTCGTTTCGTCACTGGGAGTTGCGCCCGGACGGTGCCGCCTCGCCCCCGGGGCTGCCGGCGACCGTCGGTCCTCGACCGGTAGAGACGCGGGTGCCGGAATGTGAACGACGCGGCGTGGAGGTCGCGCCCGTCCCGGCCGGCGGGCCCGGGCCCGGTGCGTGCGCGAGGGCGGGAGCGCGAGCGGGAACGGGCGTCGGCGAGTCGTGATATGGACGGCCTGTGAGTGACGCGCGGACGCCGGAGACGCTCGCCTTCGGGCGGGCTTCGGCGGCGAGCTCGGTCTACCGGCTCGCCGGACAGCTTTCGATCGGCGTCGTCGTCAAGGCGACGTTCGCGCTCGAGCACGGGCGCGAGGCGGTGCCGCGGGAGCCTGAGCCCGTGGCGACGAAGGACCGCTACTTCGACCGCAGCCCGGCCCGCAGCCTCGAGGCCGCGTCCGACCTCGTCCCGTACAAGCCGCGGGGCGAGGTGTGGCTGCGGGGGCACGCCTACGCACCGGGCGGCGTGCCGCGCGCGACGGCCGCCGTCCGCCTGGCGCTGCGCGGCTCCGAGGCGCGCGTCGACAAGACGCTCCACATCTACGGGGATCGCGCCGCCCCGACGGCTCCCCCGGCCGCGTTCCAGCGCATGCCGCTCGTCTACGAGCGCGCCGCGGGGGGCCCGGGCACCGACAACCCCCTCGGCGTTCCGCCGGACGGCCCACGCCAGCCGAACCTCGTCGATCCGAGCGATCCGACGCGCACCGCGTGCTTCGGGCCCGTGTCGCCGTACTGGCCCGCCCGCAAGCGCCTCGTCCCGGCGGGCGTGCGGCGCGCGCTCGACCAGGCCGTGCCCGAGCTGCCCGCGGATTTCGACTACGAGTACTTCTTCTCGGCCCCCGCAGACCAGCGCACCGCCTTCTTCCGCGGCGACGAGTGGCTCGTGCTCGACGGCATGCACCCGGCGCTCCCGCGCGTGCAGACGCGCCTGCCCCGCGCGCGGGCCGCCGCCCGCGTCGTGTGGCCGCTGCCGGCGCGTCCGCCGGCCGAGGTCGCGCTCGCGCTCGACACGCTCGTGGTCGACGCCGACCGGCTCACGGTGACGGCGGTGTGGCGCGGGCTCGTCGTCGGCGTGCGCGCCGAGGACGTCGGCGCCGTGCGCATCGTTGCGGGCGCGGTCGTGGGTGACGAGCCCTTCGTGTGGCCCGAGGTCGCACCGCTGCCGGCCCCGCCGGCCCCGCCGGTCGCCCCCGCGCCCCCGCGGCGTGCGGCGATCGTGGACCCCCTCAGCCAGACCTCGATGCTGTCGCGCGACGAGGACGCGGCGGCCGCCCACCGCACGGCGATGCCGTTTGCCCGCGCGCAGGCGCCGGCCGCGGCGCCGGCGCCCGAGCACCCGGATTTCGGCGAAGTGACGGGCTTCTTCGACCCGCGCGCCGCCGCCGCGCGGCCCGTGACACCGTTCTCGCCGAGCCCGCACCGCTCGACGGCCCCGCCGAGCATGGCCCCGCCGTCGAGCCCGCCCGCCGCCGGCTCGTCGCCCTGGGCTGCCATCGACGACGCCGACACGACCGTCGCCGACGAGCCCACCGCCGGCGATGCGCTGCCGTTCGCGACCGCGCCGCGCGCCCCGCTGCCGTTCACGTCTGCGGCGCCAGGCAGCCCGCCGCACGCTGCGCCGCCACCCGCGCCACCTCCGGGCCCGGCCGCCTCGCCGTGGGCGACGGGCGGGCGCGCGCCCCAGTCCGAGTCGC
>JACRDA010000116.1 GCA_016212965.1 Myxococcales bacterium | reverse complement strand
GCGACCGACTGGTCCGTCCCAGTGGGAGCCCGGCTCGGCGACGGGCGCGTGCGGGCTCACCGGCTCGGTGACCGAGATCGGGATGAGGCCGCTCTCCGGCAGCGCCCCGGGCACGCCACGCAGCCCGGACCCCGCGGCGGGACCGCCCGCCGCGCTCTTCAGCCCGGGTCCGAACGACATCCCGACGCTCGAGGGCAGGGCGCCCGCCCCGCCGCCGTTCGGGCCGCGGGCGCGGGCTCCAGCGCGTGCGTCGAGGCCGATCGCCGTCCCCGCGGCGCGCGGGGCCGAGACCGCGCGCCCGTTCGGGCTCCCGCCGGTGTCGCGCCGCGCGCGCTTGTCCTTGTAGTCCTCGGCTCCGGCGCTCCCCGCGGCGAAGGAGCCGGAGCGTGTGGCGACCCCGGCGATGCGCTCGAAGGCCTCGGCGAGCTCGATCGCCGTCTGGAAGCGATCGGTGCGGCGCTTCGCGAGGGCGCGCGCGAAGAACTCGTCGAACTCCGGCGCGAGATCGGACACGAGGGCGGTCGGCCGCACGAAGCGCGCCTGCGCCACGGCCACGCAAAGAGCGCCCACGGTCTCGCCGTCGAAGGGGCGGCGGCCCGTCAGCATCTCGTAGGCCATGACGGCCAGGGCCCAGAGATCGGCCCGGTGGTCGACGTCGCGCGAGCTCAGGACCTGCTCGGGGCTCATGTACTCGGGCGTGCCGACCATGACGCCCGTCTCGGTGATGCCGGCCGCGCGCCGCTCGCCGCGCTTGGCAATGCCGAAGTCGAGCACCTTCACGAAGGTCTCGTTCTCGGAGCCGATCATGAAGACGTTGGCCGGCTTGATGTCGCGGTGCACGATGCCGAGCTGGTGCGCCTTGGTGAGCGCGCTCGCCACCTGGCTCACCACGACGGCGACGTCGGCCGTGCGCATACGCCCCTCGAGCGCCAGCCAGTCGGCCAGGCTCGCGCCGTGCAGCATCTCCATCACGATGTAGGGAGTGCCGTCGGGCATGAAACCGTGGTCGAAGGTCTGGACCACGTGGGGGCTCTTGATCTGGGCGGTCGCCTTGGCCTCGCGGCTGAAGCGCACGCGCACGTGCTCGTCTTTGGCCAGCTCCGCCGAGATGAACTTCACCGCGACCTCGGTGTCGAGCCCGAGGTGGTCGGCCACCCACACGCTGCCCATGCCGCCCTCGCCGAGCGGGCGCACGAGCCTCACGTTGGAGGTGACCATGGTGCCCGGACCGAGCTGCATCGCGACCGCCCATGATAATGGGTTTTCGGTCGCCCCGCTCAGCACTTCGGACGGTGCCCGACGTCCGGTCGGCCGGCGTGTGCCGGCGGCGTCGTCAGAAGAGCCGGTTCGTCGACACGAGCACCATGGCGAGCACGATGAGCGCCATGGCGAGCACGACCACCACGGCCTGGACCGTGTAGAGCTTGGTCATCTCTCCGACGGCGTCCATCAGGTGGTGGATGTCGCTGCCGCGCGTCGTCGCGATGCGCTTGTAGGCGCCGGCGGCCCGCACCGTGAAAACGCCCACGAGGATGGGCAGCGAGATCTGGAACAGCCACAGCACCCAGGACCACACGCTCGCGCCCTGCCGCGGGAAGCCCCAGATCGCCGCCACGAGGCCGAGCACGACCCCCGACCAGCCGACGAACTGCATCAGCCCGGCGAGCCCGCGGAACTTCACGTTCTCGGCGTCTCCGAACTCGTAGCCGCCCTCGCCCGGTGCGTCCCGGCGCGGCGGCCGCATGAGCTCCGTGTCGCCGGCGCGTGCGCCCGACGACCCGGACGACGCGCCCTCGCCGCTCGCCGCGCGCCGACGCTTGCGCGCCCGGGCCCGCTCGCGCCGTGCGGCACGCTCGTCGTCACTCACCTCGACCGCGGTCCCGCCGGCCGTACCCTCTTGTCGTTCTCGTTCCTCTTCCGCCACGGAGCGCACCCTACCCTCGACTGCCCGCGGCGGGCTACTGGCTTCGGGCCCCCCGTGCCCCGTGCCCCTTGCCCCTTACCCCTTCTGCCCGGCTACACGCTGACCTTCACGTGCAAGCCGGCGCCCTCGAGGCGCGCGGCGAGGCGCTCGAGCCACGCGCGGTCGAGCGGCGCGAGCTCGGGCGCCTCGGGCTGGTGAGAGGGCCGGGCGAGCGTGTAGAGGTGCACGCCCCCGAGCGGCACCCCCTCGGCGACGAGCGCGGCGAGCGCCCCGACGAAGGCGTCCTGTTCCGCGGCGGCCGGCGCCTCGCCCCCCCAGCGGAACCAACAGCTCTGGACCCAGGTCCGGCACGCGGCGGCGGCCACGCGCAGCTTGCCGAGGTGGCGCTCGGGCGACACGCCGTGGCCGTTCACGCGCTGGCTCCCCTCGGCGGTCGCGCGGTCGAGCTTGAACCACACCTCGCCGCCGAGCTCCCCCAGGCGCTCGAGGGCGCGGCGCACCTCGGGGCGCTCCACCTTCGAGCCGTTCGTGATGAGCCGGATCGCGACCGTGCCCGCGAGGCCGAAGCGCGCGAGCGTCGTCGCGACCACCTCGAGCGCCGCCGGGAAGTCCGGGCTCGTCGTCGGCTCGCCGTTGCCCGAGAAGGCGACGTCCTCGAGCCGGCGCGCGCCCTCCGGCACGGCGCGCGGCATGAAGTCGCCGCGCACCACGTCTTCGAGCATCTCGTCGAGCTCGGCCGCGAGCTTGCCGAGATCGATGTGCGGTCCCTTGCCCCGCACGAGCCCCGGCACCTGGCAGTACACGCAGCGCCAGTTGCAGGCGTCGTTGGGGTTGAGGTTGACGCCGATGGACACGCCCCCGGCGCGCCGCGACACCACGGGGTACACGTAGGTCATGCCGGCGGCCGCGCGGTCGTGGTCGACCACCCGGAGCCCGCCGATGCGCGCGGTGCGACGCGACATGGACGCCCTCAGAGCCCGAGCTTGTCCCGGCGCTTGCCGGCGCCGGGCAGGACGGCCTCCCAGGTGTTGTTGAAGCGGTTGTTGAACGTGAACAGATCGACGATGGCGCGCACCTCCGCCTGCTCGGCCGCCGAGAAGGCGCGCTCGAAGGCGGTGACGTCGTCCGGAAACTCGCTCTCGAGGTCCACCGTGCGGACCTCCGCGAAGCGGAGCGCGACGCGCGTGCGTAGATCGAGCGACTCGTCGGCGGCGCGCGCGGCCGCCACGTCCGCGTGCGAGAGCCCCTCGTGGCGCGCCACGCGGCCGTGGAGCGTCGAGCACACGTAGCAGCGGTTCACGGCCGAGACGCGCAGGATGATGCGCTCGCGCAGGGCCGCGCCGATGCTGCGCCCGAGCCACGCCGTCGGGCGGCGGAGCGCGCGCCCCAGGCTCCGGAGGGAGTACACGGAGAGCTTCGGATCGGCCATGGCGGCAAGGTACTCCCGCCGGCGCGAGCGTGCCACGCGGCCGGCGCTCGCCCTCGGACCGCACCCGGCGTTGCTACGAGAGTGCGCTCCGGAGCAACCCGAACCTGTCGGGCAAGGTGACGGTGAGCTTCACGATCGCCGGCGACGGGCACGTACAGAGCGCGAGCGCCTCGAGCACCGTGCCGGATCCGAGCGTCGGCCCGTGCGTGGCGCAGCAGTTCTACTCCCTGTCGTTTCCGCCCCCCGAGGGCGGCGGCACCGTCAAGGTGACCTACCCCATCGCCTTTGCGGCCGGCTGACGGCCCGTCCTGAGAGATCCCCTCGTTTCCTGTTGGATTCCCCAGAGGATTCACAAGAAGAACAGAAGGGAAGAAGGCGGCGCTGGGGACAGCGCCGCGGGGAACGAGGAGTCCCGAGCTCGAAGCCCCTCACTCCTTCTGCTCTTCGCGCCTCCTACGAGAACCGTGTCGTAGGTGCCCGTGATCACGCCATCCAGCTGACTTCTGGTCTTCTGGTCTTCTTGTGACCCCTCCTCTGCTCGTGGCGGCGGCCGCCCGCCCTACTGGCCTGTTCATTGTCCTCGGCACATGAGGGGATACCTCAGCGGCCCGTCGCAGCGCTGCCTCACTCCTGCCCGGGCTCGGGCAGCGCGCTCAGTCGCACGTTGCGGTCGAGCTGTTTCAGCTCGTCGAGCACCTGCAAGAGCAGCTGGCGCAGGGCCTGGCTGTCGCCGAGGTGCGCCGTCGCGGCGCGCACGACCGGGACGAGCGTGCGCTCGACGAGCTCGACCTGGTACTTCAGCATCGCCTCGAGGCCGGCCGGCTGCTGCACCGTGACCTGGAGCTCGGGCTTGCTCACCTGCTCGAGCGCCGAGCCGAGCTTCGAGAGCGCGAGCGCGAGCGCCTTGTCGGTCTTGTCGACCTTCTCGCCCTTGTCGGCCTTGTCGCCCTTGCCGGGCTTCTGTCCCTCGGCGTTCTCGGCGAGCGCACGCAGCGCGCGCGTGAGGAGCGCGCCGTCCGCCGCGGAGACTCCGGCTCCCGCGCCGGCGGCGGCTCCCGCGGCGGCTGCCGGCTGCGCGGCCGCGGCCCGGTGCACGGCGGCGCGAATGCCCTCGAGCCCGCGCGCGATCGTGTCGAAGTGCTCGGCCTGCTTCGCGGAGCTGCCCGAGGCGAGCACGCTCTTGATGCCGTCGAGCTCCACCGCGAGGCCCGTCAACGTGCCCGTGAGGCGCGTCACCGGGTCGTCGACCGCGCCGCCCATGCGCCGCAGGCGCACGAACTCGTCCTTGATCTGCTTCCAGCGCTTCTGTTGCTCCTCGTTCTGCCGGCCGCGGAGCTCGGCGAGCTTCAAGAGGTTCTGCTCGGCGCCGATGGTCAAGGTCTGCGACTCGCTCTGGTAGTGGTCGTCGATGAGCCGCTCGACCTCGGCGTCGTTCATCGCCGGCACGACCTTCTCGGCGAGCTTGTTCATGTTGCGGTAGCTGCCCTGGAGCTTGAAGGGCGGCTCGGTGCGGAAGCGGTCGTCCTGCGAGGCCGAGGCGATGTACTGCAGGTTCACCTTCAGGAGCGTCTGCTGCACGCGGAACAGGTGCCGGAAGACCGCCTGGATGTCGCCGAGCTCGACCGCCGAGTAGCCGTGGGTGAGCTCGGTCGTCGGGATTTCCTCGCCCTGCGCCATGCGGATGATCTTGTAGACGTCCTTCATGTCGCGCGTGGCGAGCGGCGCGAGCGCGGCGCTCGAGGTGAGCGCGTTCTCGAGGTACGAGAGCGCGAACTGCTCCTCCTTGCCCTCGAGGATGTCGCCGAGGTTGTAGGTGTCGGCGCGGTTCGCGAGCATGTCGGGGATCTTGAACTTCTCGCCGCTCTCCGTGTACGGGTTGCCCGCCATCACGACGCAGAACTTGCGACCGCGCATGTCGTAGGTGCGCGTGCGGCCCTTCCACACGCCCTCGATGCGGCGCTGCGCGTCGCAGAGCGAGATGAACTTCTGCAGGAGCTCGGCGTTCGTGTGCTGGATGTCGTCGAGGTAGAGCATCACGTTGTTGCCCATCTCGAGCGCGAGGTTGATCTTTTCGACCTCCTGCCGCGCGGTGGCGTTCGGCGCCTCGGTCGGGTCGAGCGACAAGACGCCGTGGCCGAGCGCCGGGCCGTTGACCTTCACGAACACGAGCCCGAGCCGGCTCGCCACGTACTCCATGAGCGTCGTCTTGCCGTAGCCGGGCGGCGACACGAGCAGGAGCAGCCCCATGAGGTCCGTGCGCTTGGCGTCGCCCGCGGCGCCGAGCTGCTTGGCGAGGTTGTCGCCGACGAGCGGCAGGTACACCTCGTTGACGAGGCGGTTGCGCACGAAGGCCGACATGACGCGCGGCTTGAACTCGTCGAGGCGCAGGCGCCGCTTCTGCTGCTCGATGAGCTCGTGGCGGAGCTTGCGGTACGCGCGGTAGCCGGGCACGCGCTCGGCCTGGAAGGCCGCGAGGCGCGGCAGGAGCTCGTCGATGCGGAGCACGAGCGCGCCCGACACGATGCGCGGGTGCTGGCCGAGCAGGCCCTCGACCTTCGCCTCGGTGAGCGCCGCGGAGGGCGAGCGATCGAGGCCGCCGCCGCAGAGCAGCACGGCCACCTCGGGCGCGAGGTGGCTCTTCGGCCGCCAGGCATCGCTCGCGGCGAGGAAGGCCTCGACCCACGCCTGGGCGAGCCGGAAGCGCTCCGCGAGCCCGAGGTGCGGCTCCGCCGTCGCGCCCACCGCCGAGCCGAGCGCGGGTTTCTGCTGGCTCGCGGGCTCGACGTGGCCGAGCGCGAGATCGTCCTCGAGCGCCTGGCGGCTGCCCTGCTTGTCGACGTGCGCGAGCAGGGCGTCCTTGAGTTTTTGGGCCTCGATGCTGGTCGCGAAGCGCGGCGTCTGGGCCGTCAGCTCCTCGGCGAGGTACAGGCCCGCGAGGCGCACGTCCGTCGCCGCGAAGGCGAGCCCGTGGGCCGCGAAGAAGGCGCCGATCTTCTTGCCGAGCTCGTCGCCGAGCGCGACGAGCGCGCCGCTGTGCCCGAGCGCCTGGCGCAGCCGTCCGAGGTTCTTCGCCTGCCGGTGCATGCGGTGGCGCTCGGCCGGGTCGGGCTCGGAGGCGTAGTAGAGCTGGCCGAGGGCGCGCGCTGCCGGCGCGAAGCGGAGCAGGCCCGCCGACTCGCGCAGGAGCAGGAGCTTGTCGAGGATCGCGACCGCGTCGCTGTCGTGGATGCCGCGCTCGTAGCCCTCGTCGTAGCGGTCGGCGGCGTAGGCGCGCACGCGCTCGAGCAGGCCCGCGTGGGGCGCACCGGCCGCGCGCGCCGCGTCGTGCAAGAGGGCGAGCGAGAGCCCGTTCCGCCCGGCCTCGGCGTCGGCGAGCATGCTGCTCGCGAGGTACTCCCCGCGGTAGACCTCCGGGGTCTCGCTGACGAGCGTCTGGTCCCAGTACTCCTTGGTCGCGGCGAAGGCGGCGTCGTCGATGGGCTCGTAGAAGTCGGTGCCCGCGAGGTGGAGGGCCATCCCGCCCTCGCGCGGCACGACCGTGAGCTCGACCTGCTGGGTGTTGACGCTGAAGCGGTGCTTGCCGAGCTTGATGAGCTCGCCGCCGCCCTCGTAGAGGTCGAGCTTGTCGCGCAGCGAGCGGAGGGCGTCCTGCCGTGCGGCCTTCAGGCGCGCCCCGAGGCCGTCGCTCTTGACGCTGTCGCCGAGCGCCTGGAGCTGCGCGGCGATGTCCTGCACCTTCAGGATCATCGCGTCGGACGCGAAGTAGGCGTTGAGCTCGTCCTCGGTGCCGAAGGAGCGCGCGCGCCGGCCGACGCCCTCGAGGATGCGCTCGCCGGCCTGCGCCAGGTTGCCGATGCGGCGGTTGCGCTCGTCGAGCAGCGCCTGCTTCTTGCTCCCGAAGGCGTCGTAGATCTCCTCGCGCTTCTGCGTGAGGTCGCCCAGGAACTCGTCGAACTCGCTGAAGCGCCCCTCGAGCTCCTCGAGCTGCACGAGCAGGCGCGACAGCTGCTCGTCGCAGCGCTCGGGGGTGTCGCACAGGTTGAGCGCCGACGAGACGCTCTGGCCGAGGAGCTTGAACTGCGCGGCGAACTCGGCCTTGCCCTCCTTGACGAGCAGCTCGCGCCTTCGACCCTCGACCGAGGCGCGCACGCGGTTCAGTTTCGCGTACACCTCGCTCATCGACTCGAGGATGCGCGTCCGCGCCGTGGCGTCGTCGATCTTGAGGTTCTGCACGACCTCGCTCAGCAGATCGAGCCCCTTCGACGTGGCGTCGAGCCGGTCGCGGAGCGGCAGGATGTCGGCGACCTTGCCGACCGCGCCGAGCTTGCCGTGGGTCTGCTCGAGCTCGGTCGCGAGCGGTGCCAGGGCCTCTTCGCGCAGCAGGAAGGCGACGCAGTCCTTCGACAGCGCGTCGAAGTGCCCGACGGCGCTCTTCTCGAGCGCGTCGAGCCGCGGCCGGTCGATGTAGCGCATCTCGCGCAGCGTGATGACCGCGCCGCGCAGGCTTCGGAGGGCCGTCAGCGCGTCGAGGAAGGGCTCGATGCGCTTCCAGTGCGCCGGGCGGATCTCCTTCACGATGCCCTCGAGCTTGTGCTGCGTCTCGGCGATGGCCTTCTTGGCCGCGCTCTTGAAGGTGAGCACCTTCTCGAACTCGTCGACGATGAGCTCGGCCGTGTCGCGCACGTTCGCGGCGACCGTCTTCAAGTCGAAGGCCTCGGCGTGGCCGACCCAGAAGTACGAGTCGATGAGGCGCGAGCAGCCGGCGATGAGGTCCTCGAAGGTCTGGCGGGTCGGCTCCGGGTGCTGCGCGAGCCGGCACAGGCTGAAGGCCTCGCTCACGCCGCGCACGAGCTCGGCGTTGCCGATCTTGGCGAGGTAGGAGCCGTCGGTCGGGGCCTGCGCCGCGAAGTCGGCCGAGGTGAAGGGCGTCTTCCACACCTGCATCGGGTGGAGCTTGACCGGGTCCGCGCTCGCCGACCGGAACACGAGCAGGCGCCCGTCGTCGAAGAGGCTGTAGCCGTGGCAGGCGATGGGCGTCGCCACTTCCTTGCGGATCATGTTGTACGGCAGAAGGACGTAGTGGCCGTCCTTGCGCCGGTGAAAGACGTAGAGGACGTCTTCCCCGTTCGGCGAGCGGATGGTGCGCTGCAGCTCGAGCCCCTCGCGGTCGCCCTCGAAGAGCTTGTAGTCGCCGGTCGTGAGGTAGAAGCCGCCGGGGAAGAGCAGCCCGTGGTCCTCGGGCAGCTCCACGCACGCCTGCTCGATGGCGTCGATGCGCACCACCGTCTTCGTGCGCACGTTGAACACGAGGTGGCGCCATTTTTCCTCGCGGAACGGGCGCACGCGCAGGATGACGAGGCCGCCCACGACCGCGTACTGGTAGGTGCCGTCGTCGAGCACCTGGTTCTTGTCCTCGACCGGCTCCGAGTAGATGCCCTCGCCGTGGTCGGTGTTGTTCTCGACCTTGATCGTGAGGTCGCCGCCGACGGCCTCGACGAACACGAGGTTCTCGACGTTGAAGTGCGGGTGCTTGCCCGCCACCTGTTGCTCGCGGGTGCAGGTCTTCCACTCGAAGTCGTGCTGCTTCGGAAAGACGTAGTCGCGCTCGCCGCGATCGTCCTGGTAGACGACGTGCCCGCCCGGCTCGACCCGCCAGCGGAACACCTTGATGTCGAGGTGGCTCTGCCCGGCCTGGAAGATGGCGAGCTTCTGGGTCTCGCGCTCGTTCAGCTGCAAGAGGCGCGCGTCGCGGAAGTAGCGGAAGAGCTTTTCGAAGTCCTTCTTGAAGCTCTCGTCGTCGAGCAGGCCGGGCACGGCGTCCTGGGGCAGGGCGCTCATGTCGAAGGCGCCGTCGCCCGCCGCGCCGCCCTCGCCCGGCTTCTTCGCGTCGAAGCGGTGGAGGGCGAACACGTCGCTCACCTTCGTCTCGCTCTTCAGGCCGAGGAACACCTCGTAGCCGACGAGCAGCCTGCCGGAGACCTGGATGATGTCGCGCGGCACGCAGTTGTTCTCGGTGCGCACGCGCTCGTTGGCGATGACGGTGAGCTCGCTCCCGCCGAAGACCTGCTTGCGCCGCTCGTTCAGCCGCTCCGTCCGCGCGAACAGCTCGCGCCCGCGCTCGAGCAGCCGGTTCCGGATGACCTCGTAGCTCCCGCCCTCGAGGTCGGCCGCCGCTCCGCCCGCCTTCGCGTCGGCTGCGGCCTTGTCCGCGGCGGGCGCAGGTTTCTTGTCGCCGGTCGGTGCCGTAGCTTGCGTCATCGCCCTCTTCCCCGAAGCGTCTCGAGGTCTTAGGCACGCCGGCGAGCGGGTACAAGTCGCCCGAAGGGGGTCGCCCGAGGGCAGGGGTGAGCGGCGCGGCGCGGCGTGGGGCCCCGCCCCGACTCGCGCTGCGGCGCGGGCAGCGGAGGCCTTGCGCAGGAGGGGCTCCTTCGCCCGCGTCCTCGCGCTCGGCACCGGGGCGGGTCCCTCCACGCCGCGCCGCGCCGCTCACCCCTGCCCTCGGGCTCAGGGGGGTGGGTTCGGAGAGGGCGGGTGCGGGGGCGGGTGGGGGAGCGCGAGGTTGCGAGCCTCGATGGCGCGGCGTTCGCGAGCCGCGCTCGGGCTCGGGGTGGAGGCGTCGCGCGCGCCAGCTTGCCCGCGCCGGCTCGGCCGGCCGGAGCGCGCCCGTCGACGAGCGCCACCGCCCCGCATCGACGGTCCTGCACGCCTTCACCTTCACCACATGGAACGCCACGCATGGGGCGCGTGCGTCGGGCCGAGGAGGGGTGACCTCGAAGGGGGGACATTCGAAATGTCCTCGCGTTTCGGTCACCCCCGCGGTGGCACCGGGGTGCGTGCGCGACCTGTGTTCGCGCAGTTGGCTGCGCGTTCTTGTCCCGACCGGCGCGCATGGCGTCGTAGAACGATGCGAGGGGTGACCTCGAAGGGGGGACATTCCAGATGTCCCCGCGTTTCGGTCACCCCCGCGGTGGCACCGGCGCCTCCACCCGGCGCCACCACAAGGGTGCGTGCCGTGAGTACGGCGTCGACGCAGCCCAAGGAGACGGCGTCGTCCGCTGTGTCATCGCGCCAGGTCTCGGTTTCGCGGTCGTGTCGATTGACGGAGCGTCCGCAGGCTCGTTTCGCTCGCCCGCCGAGCTCGGCTTCGAGGCGCTCACAGGAGGCAACGGATTCGGCTTCAAGCTCCTTGCGCTCTGGATGGAATTCGCGGTGGCGCCAACGCCGTTCGGGCGTACGGCGGCGGGCTCCTCGGATTGCAGTAGTTGCGTTTGACCGGCTTCGCAGCCGAATGAGCGCCGCACCGAAGCAGCTACGAAGCGCACCCACGCATCTGAACGTGGGTATCGGTCGCGGCAGTTCCCGAAAGGGGAACGCCAGGCGGGGATGAGCGCGTCATCCCGGCCCGCAGTTCCCCTGTCGGGAACAGGCGCTGGGGATGACGCGCGCGGGAGGCCGCAGGCGGAGCCACACGGCGAGTGGCGAGGGCGAGCTCGGCCCCGCCCCTACGTCGCCTCCCCCTGGGCGGGTGCGTCGGCGGCTGGCCCGCTGTCGAGGTCCTTCAGGGCCTCATCGGGAACGGTCTGGCGCAGCTGCCAGGCCTGGAGCAGGTGGCGGCGCTCGGCGTCGGCGAGGGTCGTGCGGATCCCCTCGGCGAAGTGGAGCGCGGGGGGGCCGGCGGCCAGGGTGGTCAGGAGCAGGAACGCCGTCGTGAACCCCGGGGCGAAGTCGACCATGCGGGTGTGGATGAGCAGCCCCTCCGGCGTGGACGACAGCGACGGCGGCAGCACGCCGACGAGCTCGAGGCCGAAGGGGACGAGCGTGGTTGCGGCGCCGAGCAGGGCGAGCCGGAGGCGGTGGCCCGTGCGCCCGACCACGAGCGTGAACATGACGAGGTTGGCGAGGGCCACCGTCGGCCCGAGGAAGAAGGGACCGAAGACGCACGCGAAGGAGGTGATGGACAGGAGGTTGAGCCCGAGCAGGAGCAGCACGTGCCGGTCCGTGATGCGCGGGAAGCGCAGGTACGCGAAGCTCACGGCCGCCGAGAGCAGGCAGAGCGCGATGGTCGTCAGGGCCATGGGCCAGTTGCGCACGCCCATCGTGAGGCCGAGCGGCACGAACACGAGCCAGATCCCGTTCGAGAGCAGGGCGAGGCGCGCGCCGCGGCGGCGCTCGGTCAGCTCCACCGTCTCGAGCGTGCGCGCCACCTCGGGCGGCGTCTCCGCGGGCGGCGTCACGAGCAGGTCGACGAGCGTGCGGCGCGCGAGGGCGTTGTCGGGATCGAGGGCCAGGGCCCGGGCGACCTTGCGCAGGGCCGACCGGCGCAGGGCGGCGTCGGTGCCCGCCCCGGGTGCGGCCGACTCGCGCCGCGCCTCCTCGACGAGCGCCTCGGACAGGACGCGGCGCCGCTGCTCGTCCCGCTCCCCCTCGAGGTACGCCTCGACGCGCTCGGCGAGCTCCTTGGCCGAGCTCAGGCGGTCGGCGGGCAAGAGCGCCGTCGCCTCGACGCACACGCTCTCGAGCTCGGGCGGCACGTGGGCCTCCGGGGCGCGGACGCTCGCGCGCGCGTCGGCCTGCCGCAGCGTCGAGACGAGCAGCGCCGACGTGGTCGTGCCCTCGTGCAACGGGCGCAGCGTCAGGATCTCGAACAGGATCGCGCCGAGGGCGTAGACGTCGGAGCGCGGACCGACGTGCGCCGGATCGGCGTGGGCCTGCTCCGGCGCCATGTAGCCGGGCGTGCCCATGATGTCGCCCATCTGGGTCGTGACGGCCCCCGAGGCCTCCGAGGTCGCGCCCTCCTTGGCGGTGGCGGCCTCGTCCGCTTGGCGGGCCACGCCCCAGTCGAGGACATAGACCTCGCCGTGCTCGCCGAACATGATGTTGGCCGGCTTCAAGTCTCGGTGCACGACGCCGCGGGTGTGCGCGAAGTCGACGGCGAGGCACACGTTGCAGAACGTGGTGAGGAGGCGATGGCGCGTGAAGCGCGCCGCGTCCGGGTCGCCCGCCGCAAGGCCCGCGAGCACGTCGGTCAAGGTGACGCCGTGGACGCGCTTCATCGTGAAGTAGAGGACGCCGCTCGCGTCGACGGCGAGATCGTGGACGGGGACGAAGGTCGGGTGCTCGAGCTGGCCCTGGATCCGCGCCTCGCGCACGAACCGGGCGACGAGCGACGGCTCGTGCGCGAGCTCGGGCCTCAGGCTCTTGAGCGCAACGTCGCGACCGATGCGCCGGTCGTGCACGCTTCGCACTTCCCCCATGCCACCGCTGCCGAGGGCCTCGCCGAGGTCGTAGCGGGCCGAGAGCGGCTCGGCCGTGGCGAGCGCCTGCGCGGGAGGCGCCGAGCTCGCGGCGTCCGCGTCCGACCCACCGACGGCTCGGGTGGTCGTCATCGCGGACCAGTGTGGCGTCGTCTCCGCTGCGTCATCGTCCGACATATTGCCTCTTCGCGCGCGCCGCTCGCTCCGAGGGTGCTTTACGGACGACGGGCGAGCGCTTCAAGGTCGGGGTGCGGGGATGGCGCGCCGCGCGAGCGTGCCGGGCGCCGCGCGGCGCGAGCGCGAGGCCGAAACGGAGTACCATCGGCCGATGCCATCGTTTCGCGCCATCGGCCTCGCCGTCACCGGTCTCGTCCTCGGCGGCCTCGTCGGCTGCGCGCCTGGCACGGACGTCGACTTCGTCGTCCCCACCACGACGACGACCACCAGCACCAGCACCACCACCACCACCACCACGAGCTCGACGACCAGCAGCAGCACGACGACGAGCTCGAACGTGGGCGGCGGAGGCTCGGGCGCGACGGGCGGGCAGGGTGGCTCGGGCGCGACGGGCGCCGGAGGCTCGGGCGCGACCGGCGCGGGAGGCACCGGCGCGACGGGCGGGCAGGGGGGCTCGGGCGCGACCGGCGGCGGTGGCTCGGGCGGGTCGTCGCCCGTGGGCGGGGCCACCTGCGCCGACGCGCTCGACGTGAGCGCCGAGACGTTTCCGTTCCAGGTGAGCGGCACCTTCGCCGTCGATCCTGCGGTGGGCGGGAGCTGCGACCCCGCCCCGACGAACGCCGTCTGGTTCAGCTACACCTGCGCCAAGGACGACGACGGCGGGAGCACCTTCACGACCACGACGACCTCGTCGAACGGCGGCGGCGGCGTCGGCAACATGGGCGGCGCCTACGGCACGCCCGCGGGCGGCTTCGGCGGCTTCGGCGGGGTCGGCGGTGGCGGCAGTGGCATCGGCGGTGCGGTGACCGCCTACGGTCCTCCCCCCGGTGGCGCCGGTGGCACGGGCGGCTGAGAGCTAGCCCGGCAGCGAGGCGACCCACTCGGGCGGCGCGTCCTCGAGCACGAGCTCGAAGCGCGGCGTGTCGCGCACGGCGCCCCCCGCGGGCGCGACGAGCACCAGGCGCTCGCGCTTGTGCTGGCCGAGGAGCTCGAGCGCGCGGTGGTGGCAGTACGGGTTGTTGCCGATCTTGCCGAGCAAGGTGGCGGCGGTCCAGAAGCAGCCGCCCTTGCACACCTCGCCGTAGTAGCAGTCGCGGCAGAAGCCCCAGAGCGCGTCCGGCGAGAAGTGGCGCGAGAGCTGGAGCTCCGGCGCGTGCCGCCAGATTTCGGCGAGGGGTGTGCGGCGCGCATTGCCGCCGACGAACCCGACCGAGCCCATCGCCGAGCAGCCCTTGATGTCGCCGTTGGCCTCGATGCCGAGCATGCGGATGCCGCCGCCGCAGCCGCTCGAGAACCCGAGGCGCGAGCGGCCGCCGCGCAAGAGGTGCTCGTACGGTCCGAAGTAGCCCACGTTGTTGCCGGGCCACACGGCGACGCCGAGCTCGTCGGCCCGGCGCCGCACGGCGGCGAGCGTGGGCATGAGGGCGAGCAGGTCGTAGGGCTCGAGCCACAGATCCGGGGCCTCGGCCGCGCGCCCCATCGGCACCATGAGCTGGACCTGCCAGCCGTAGATGCCCTCGGGCGCGAGGAGCTCGAGGATCGCGGGCAGCTCGGCGAAGTTGCGGCGATTGAGCTGCGTGTTGGCCCCGACCGGCACGCCCTCGGCGCGGAGTGCGCGGAGCGCCCCGAGCGCCCCGGCGTGGCTCCCCGCGAGCCCGCGCAGGGCGTCGTGCGTCGCCTCGGTGCCGTCGATGGACAGGCTCACGGCGGTGATGCCCGCGTCCCGGGCGGCGCGCGCGAGCGCCGGGTCGAAGCCGCGCCCGCCCGTGACCATCGTGCACTCCATCCCGTGCCCCACGATGGCCCGCACGATGTCGAGCCAGTCGGGGCGCAGGTAGGCCTCGCCGCCGTGGATCGCCACTTCGAGCGTACCGAGCGCAGCGAGCTCGGCGACGACGTTGCAGGCCTCGGCCGTCGTGAGCTCGTCGGGATGCGGCCGACCGGCGCGCGTGCCGCAGAAGCGACAGTGCTGGTCGCAGCGCAGCGTCAGCTCCCACACCACGTAGAGCGGTCGGGGCTCGTCGGGCGGCAGCAAGCGCAGCCGCTTGATGTTCGCGAGGGTCACGAGCCACACCTAGCACGCGCCGTGGGGCCCGATCGAGATGCGCTGCAGGCACGTGATCCCAGCGCCGAGCCAGACCGCTGCGTCCCGCGCGAGTCATCCCCCGCGCCCGTTCCCAGAAGGGGAACTGCGGGCCAGGATGACGCGCTCATCCCCGCCTGGCGTTCCCCTTTCGGGAACTGTCGCGGCCGATGACCTCCGGCCGCGCGAGTCATCCCCGGCGCCCGTTCCCAGAAGGGGAACTGCGGGCCGGGATGACGCGCTCATTGACGCGCGCCCCTCACCTCGGGCGACGCCGACGCCGAACGAGTCCAAATGCGACGAGCACGCCGAGCCCGAACAGCCCCGCGCCGCCGTCGTCGCGCGCGACGAGCCGGCAGCCGCAGCGCCCGGACGAGGTCGGCTCGGCCACGGGGGGCAGGCTGCCACCCGTACCGGTGTTGCCCGTGCCGTTGCCGCCCTGCGCGGTGCCGCCGTGGCCGCCCTGTGGGGTGCCGCCCGAGCCGCCTTGCGCGACACCGCCGGAGCCACCTTGCGCAGTGCCGCCGGAGCCACCTTGCGCGACGCCGCCGGAGCCGCCTTGTGCGACACCGCCGACGCCACCGGAGCCGCCTTGCGCGACGCCGCCGACGCCACCGGAGCCGCCTTGCGCGACGCCGCCGACGCCACCGAAGCCGCCCTGGGCCGTGCCGCCCGAGCCGCCGCCGCCCGCCACGCAGACGCCCGCCACGCAGGTGCCGCCGGTGCAGGGCGTGCCGTCGAGCGGGGGATTGGAGCAGGTGCCGTTCAGCGCATCGCAGGTGCCGACGCCGTGGCACTCGTCGAGGGCGGTGCACGTGACGGGGTTGCTGCCCGCGCAGACGCCCGCGCCGTCGCAGGCGTCGGTCTGGGTGCAGGCGTCGCCGTCGACGCAGCTCGTGCCCTGCGCCGCCGAGCAGCCCGACACGGGGTCGCAGGTCGCGAGCTGACACACGGTGATCGGCAGCGGGCACAGCTGCTCGTTGCAGGTGCCGGTGTTGCCGCAGGTGCCCTCGCAGGTGCCGCTGCAGTCGCTCACGCAGCACACGCCGTCGGTGCAGTGATCCGAGGAGCACTCGATCCACTGCGTGCAGGCCCCGCCGAGCGCGTCGAGGGGCAGCACCTTGCCGGGCGTGATGTCGGCGAGCGGGTGATCGACGAAGTCGACGCCGCAGTCGTTCGAGTCCTGGCGCGGCTGCGGGCGCTCGAGCGAGTGGTCGTTCGGCACGTCGGGCGCGATCGCGACGCCGGGGTAGGCGCCGCCGTCCCACACGAGGACGTCGATCACGGTCGCGTAGGCGTCGAGGAGCAGCACCTCGTCGCCCGTGTTCGACAGGTTGACGGCGCCCGAGGCCCAGCCCGGGAAGGTCGGCATGGGCGTCGGGGGGCCCGCGTTCTGGAAGTGGAAGTCCGGTGTGGCCTGGAGCGGGAAGCAGGCGCCGTAGGTCGCCCCGTTGTTCGCGGCGAGGCGCACCCCCGCGGCCGGGATGGTGGCGCCCGCCGGGAAGGCCCGCGCGCCCTCGCCGCCGTTCGCCGCCTCCTCGTCCGTGAGCACGAAGCCCGCGATGGGGAAGTTGTCGAGGCCGGTGCGGTTGTAGATCTCGATCCACTCGCTGCCGGGCTCGGGGCAGGGCGTGTCGTACATGACCTCGTTCACGACGACCGGCGCCGAGGGCTCGGTGTCCGGGTCGAGGTGGAACCAGACCTCGAAGTGGTAGTCGATGGAGTCGTCGCCCGGCGCCGAGAGCTCGTTCCAGGTCGTCGTCGCGGCCGCCGGCGGGCCCGGATCGCCGTAGTTCGTGACCGCGTCGAGCACGTCCGGCACGCCGGCGATGTCCCAGGCGTCGTCGTCGGTGCCGTTCGCGCGCAGGCTCACGACCGTGAACTTGATGGGCGCGGTCGGCACGCCCCCGAGGACCGACCAGGGCACGCCGATCTCGATGACCTCGTCGGTCGCCGAGATGGCCGCCGTGGCGAGGCCGCCGCTCACGTCGGTCCAGGTCGTGTCGTAGACGAGCGGCGCCTTGGCGCTGCCGAAGCGCGTGACGACCAGGCGCTGCCAGGCGGCCGCCGCGGCGACGCGCGTGTCGCAGTTCATCCCGAGCCAGCGCTCGCCGACCCCGAGCGAGGGCGGGGCGATGGCGATCTGGATCTGGGGCGCCCCGTCGCCGGTCACGAGGTCGATGTCCCGCATGCGGACGAGGAAGTAGAGGCCGCTCGCGTCCGAGGTGATGCGCACCTCGCGCAGATCGACGCGCGGGTCGGGCGTCGCGAAGTCGGTGCGCTCGTCGGCCGTCGGGTCGAGCCACTGGTACTCGCCCGCCTGGCTCGCGCTCCGGAAGATGTGCCCGGTGTTGCCGACCGGGGGGGCGACCAGCGCCCAGTCGTCCGCCTGGCCGTTCACCGTCACCGGGTGGGCGGCCGCACCGGCGGCCCAGCCGAGGCAAGCCAGGCAAGTCAGGGTTGCGAGCCACCTGCGACCGAGCCCGAGCCAGTTGCCGTGCATGAAGCCACCTCGCGTGCGAGGATACTCCCCTCGACGGCGCCCGTCGTCTGCTCCGGCCGGCCCCGCGCCCCCGACCGAGGCAGGGCTGGTAGCCGAGAAAAATCGCGAGTATGGCGCCGCCTACCTGCTATTGATCTCCATCAACCCGGCGCCCCTCGGGGCCGCGCCGGGACCCGCCCGTCCTCGATGATCTCTGCGCTGAGCTTCACGAGCTTCGCCCTCGCCGTGCTCCTCTACACGAGCGCCGCGGGGGTGTTCTTCGTGGAGATCGCCCGGAGCCCCGGCGGCAAGGCGAACGAGCCCCCGCGCCTCGCGCCGGTGCTGCTCGGGGTCGGCGCCCTGGCGCACGGGACGTACGTCATCGTGGCGAGCTTCGTCGCACACCTGTGCCCCGTGCGCTCGCTCCACTTCTTCCTCTCGATGGGCTCGCTCGTGGCGACCATCGTGTTCCTCGGGGCGCGGCGCCACTTCCGCGTGCACGCGCTCGGCGTCGTGGTCGCGCCCGTCGGCCTCGTGGCGACGCTCGGCACGTTCTTCATCGGCAACATCGAGCCCCAGACCTCGATGCCGGGCAGCTTCATCAGCATGCACGTGTTCGCGAACCTCGCGGGCCTGGCCCTGTTCCTGCTCGCGTGCGGCGCCGCGGTCATGTACCTCATCCAGGAACGGCGCCTGAAGCGCCGGGCGCCGCTCCGCAAGGGGCTGCCGCCGCTCGACTCGCTCGACCGCGCCGAGCACCGCTTTCTGCTCGCCGGCTTCCCGCTGCTCACGCTCGGCGTCGCGAGCGGCACCGTGTGGGCGAGCAAGCTCGAGAGCGGCTCGCCCGACGAGCTCCTGCGCACCATCTTCGGCTACGCGACCTGGCTCCTCATCGCGGGCGTGCTGCTCCTGCGGGTCGTGTCGGGCTGGCGCGGTCGCCGGGCCGCCTACGGCACGGTCGCGGGCTTCACCTTCGCGGCCCTCGTGCTCGCCATCTACCTCGCCCGGCCGTTCATCCACGGGGGGCAGGGAGGCTAGCCCGTGCTGGTCGTCGGCCTCAGTCATCGCACCGCACCCATCGAGGTGCGCGAGAAGCTCGCGCTCGGCGAGCAGGGCCTGGCCGAGCTGCTCGCGCGCCTGCTCGGGCTCGCGAGCGTGCGCGAGAGCGTCGTCTTGTCGACCTGCAACCGGGTCGAGATCTACGTCGCCGTCAACGAGGCCGAGCGCGCCCGGCGCGCGGTCGTGGAGCTGCTCTGCGAGGTGGGCGGCACGGCGGTCGCGGACCACCTGACGACCCACACCGATCACGCCGCGGTGACGCACCTCTTTCGCGTCGCGTCGTCGCTCGACTCGCTCGTGGTCGGCGAGCCGCAGATCCTCGGGCAGCTCAAGGAGGCGATCCGCGTCGCCGAGGAGGCACGCGCCGTCGGGAGCGAGCTCGGCGCGGCCATGCGCGCGGCGCTCGGGGTCGCCAAGAAGGTCCGCACCGAGACCGCGATCGGCGCCGGGCAGGTGTCGATCTCGAGCGTCGCGGTCGATCTCGCGCGCCAGATCTTCGAGGACATGCAGGACCGCACGGCCCTGCTCGTCGGCGCGGGCGAGATGGCCGAGGCGGCCGCGAAGATCCTCGCCAAGAGCGGCGCGCGGCTGCTCGTGTGCAACCGCAGCCCCGGGCGCGCCCAGGCGCTCGCCGAGGCGGTCGACGGCACGGCGCGGCCCTGGGAAGAGCTCGATCTCTGCCTCGGCGAGACCGACATCGTCATCACCTCGACCGCGAGCCCCGGCTACGTCGTCACGCTCGACAAGGTCAAGGCCCTGCGCAAGGCGCGCCGCGGGCGCAGTCTCTTCTTCATCGACATCGCCGTGCCGCGCGACGTCGAGCCCACCGTCAACCAGCTCGACAACGTCTACCTCTACGACATCGACGATCTGCAGAAGGTCGTGTCGGGCACGCTCGAGGAGCGCGCCGTCGAGGCCGAGCGCGCCGAGCGCCTCGTCGCCGAGGAGGTGCGCCGCTACCAGGAGCGGAGCGCCGAGCGCAACGTGGCGCCGCTCATCCAGCAGCTGCGCGAGCGCACGCGCACGACGCTGCAGGCCGAGCTCGAGCGGAGCCTGCGCGGCCGGTTGCGCCACCTCACCGAGGCCGACAAGGACGCCCTCGGCGCGATGCTCGACGCCGCCGTGAACAAGCTCCTGCACGCGCCGAGCACGCGCCTGCGCGCCCTCGCGCGCGCGCCGCAAGGCGAGGAGATGGCGCAGGCCGTGCGGCAGCTCTTCGAGCTCGAGGGGCGCTCGCATTCCGATCCCGACATTCGCGTCGAGCCCTTGCCGGACTCGCTGCGTCCGGGCGAGCTACAGGCGGAGGCAGAACCCGTGCAGCGTGCCGCGAAAGCGATGGGTGGCGAATGAAGCTCGTGCTCGGGACCCGCAAGAGCAAGCTCGCGCTCGCGCAGGCGCGCGCCTACTGCGCCGCGCTCGTCGCGCGCTGCCGGCCCGAGGTCGAGCTCGCGATCGAGGAGGTGCACGTCGTCACCTCGGGCGACCGCTTCCAGGACCGCTCGCTCCAGGACATCGGGGGCAAGGGCCTGTTCATCAAGGAAGTCGAGGAGGCCCTGCTCGACCGCAGCACCGATTTTGCCGTCCACTCGATCAAGGACGTGCCCGCCGAGCTCGCGCCGGGGCTCGTGCTCGCGGCCGTGCCCGAGCGCGAGGACGCGCGCGACGTCGTCGTGACGCGCGACGGCCGGCCCCTCGCCGAGCTGAAACAGGGGGCGCGGCTCGGCACCTCGAGCCTGCGGCGGCGCGCGTACCTGTCCCTCGCCCGCCCCGATCTCGAGGTGCTCGCCCTGCGCGGCAACGTCGACACGCGCCTGCGCAAGCTCGAGGAGGGACAGATCGACGCCATCGTGCTCGCTGCGGCGGGCCTGCGCCGGCTCGGGCTCGGCGACCGCGCCACCGAGCACCTGCCGCCCGAGCTCTGCCTGCCGGCGGTCGGGCAGGGGGCGCTCGGCATCGAGTGCCGCGCCGACGACGAGCGCGTGCGCGCCCTGCTCGCCCGCACCGATCACGGGCCGACGCGCCTGTGCGTCACGGCGGAGCGCGCCGTGATGGCCGCGGTCGGAGGGAGCTGCCACCTGCCGGTCGCCGCCTACGGCCTGCGCGTCGGGCAGGAGCTGTGGCTCCGCGCCATGCTCGCCGAGGCCGACGGCACCCGGATGCGCACGGCCGAGCGCCGCGCGCCCTGGCCCGAGGGCGATCTCGCGGCCGCCGAGGCGCTCGGGCGCGCGCTCGGCGAGGAGCTCGCGCGCGCGTGACGGAGCGGCGGGCTCGCCCGTGACCGCTCCCGCCGTCGCCGTCGTCCTGCACGCGCACCTGCCCTGGGTGCGAGACGCCGAGGTCGAGCGCTCGCTCGAGGAGCGCTGGCTCTTCGAGGCGCTCTTCGGCGCGTACCTGCCGCTCGTCGAGCTCGGCGAAGCGCTCGCCCGGCGCGGCACGGCCGCACCCGCGCTCACCGTGAGCCTCTCCCCTCCGCTCGTCGCGATGCTGCGGGACGAGCTCCTTCGGGCACGCTTCCTCCGCCACCTCGACGAGCTCCGGGCCCTGTGCGATCGCGCCGAGGCCGCGCTCGGGAGCGACTTCGGGCCGGCCGTCGCCGACGCGCGCCTGCGCCTCCTCCGCGCGCGCGCGACCTGGGACCGCATCCGGGGCGACGTTCCCGGCGCGCTCGCGCGGGCGCGCGAAGCCGGCGTGCTCGAGCTCTGGACCACCGCTGCGAGCCACGCCTTTCTGCCGGGGCTCGCGCCCGTGCCGGGCGCGGCGCGCGTCCAGCTCGCGCTCGGGCGCGCCTACTTCGAGGCCGTGCTCGGGTGCCCGCCCGACGGCCTGTGGCTGCCCGAGTGCGGCTTCGTCCCGGCCCTCGACGCCGAGCTCGCCGCGCTCGGCGTGCGCGCGACCGTGCTCGACGGGCACGCGCTCGGGCGCGCCGGCGAGCCGGGGTCGGGGTGGCGCGGCCCCGTGCTCGCGTCGCCGGCGTCCGGCCGCGTCGCCTACTTCGGGCGCGACACCGCGGCGTGTCACGAGGTGTGGTCGCGCGAGCACGGCTTTCCGGGCGACGCGCGCTACCGCGAGTTCTTCCGCGACGTCGGCTTCGAGCTCGACGACGCCGCGCTCGGGCCGCTCGCCGCGCCCGCCGGGGCGCGCGCCATGACGGGCCTGAAGCTCTGGCGCGTCACGAGCCGCGCGAGTGCGGACAAGCTCCCCTACGAGCCGGAGGTCGGCCGCGCGCTCGCCCGCGAGCACGCCCGGGCGTTCGCGGACGCACGGGCGCGCGCGCTCTTCGACCCCTGCGCCGCGCGCTCGGGCCGGCCGCCCCTGTCGGTCGTCGCCTTCGACGCCGAGCTCTTCGGCCACTTCTGGCTCGAGGGGCCGGACTTTCTCGCGGCCCTGTTCGAGGAGCTGCCCGCGCGCGGCCTGGCGCTCGCGACCCCGGCCCGCTACGCCGCGGAGCACGAGCCGCCGCGCGCCATGCCCCTCGCCTCGAGCTGGGGCAAGGGTGGCTACGCCCACCCGTGGATCGGCCCCGCGACCGCGGGCGCATGGCGCCACGTGCACCGGGCGCACCGCGCCGTGGCCGCGGCCGTGCGCCGCCATCGCGCCGCCGACGGACCGGTGGCCCCTCTGCTCGACGCGGCCGTGCGCGAGCTCTTGCTCCTCGAGGCGAGCGACTGGCTCTTCCTCATCGACGGCGGCGCGTACGCCGGCTACGCGGAGCGGCGCTTCGCAGGGCACCTCGCGCGGGTCTTCGACCTCCTGCGCGAGCTCGAGGCGGGCACCGCGACCGCGCCACGAACCGCCCCCGACGGCGTGTTCCTCGCGGAGCTCGGGAGCGCGACCCTGCGCGCGGCGTTCGGGTGACGCCAGATTCGGCGAGCGATCGCGCGTTGGGGGCGAGGTCGGTGCGGCTTCCGGCGAGCCCGCACGTGATGTAGACGCCCCGTGGTGCGCGCCCGCCTCGTCGCCTTCTCGCTGCTCTCTGCCTGCGCTGCCCCGCACGTGGTCATGGTCCCACCGGCCAACCCGCCGCCGAGCAAGCCGATACCGGTGACGCTCAGCCTCACGGCGAAGGAGCTTCCGAGGTCCTTCGTCGTCGACGGCGACCTCGGCGAGTGGGGCGACCTCCAACCGGGCGCCGAGGTGGTGACCGGGCCCGAGTGGCCCTCCATCAAGAACGTCCTCGGCCAAGGCGCGGTGCCGTACGAGCTGGAGAACGCGCCCAACCCCAAGAACGCGGGCGCCCGCGTCGCGCTCGCCATCACTCCGGACGGGGTCCGCGTCGCGGCGGACCTCGGCGACACCGGCGCGCGTACGCTCACCCTCGGGCTCGCGACCTTCGACTGGCCCGCGCTCGCTCGCTCGGTCCCCGACCGTCCCGCCGAGGTCTCGGAGGCGTTCGTGCATCGGCTGCGCGTGCGCGAGGGCACGGCCAGCGTAGCGCTCCTGGTCGGACGCGGCGAGAAGGCCCTCGCGGGGGCCCGGGTCGTCTGGAGCGGCGACGGCACGCGGTTCGAGGCCTCGCTGCCCAACGCGGCGCTCCCCCAGCTCGTCGACGCGCCGGTCGTCTTCGTGCGTGCTGCCGCCGCGCTCGAGGCGTCGCTGCCGCAGGCTCCGCACGAGCAACCCTGGCGGTGGCTGAAGCTCCCGTCGCCCGTCGCGTACGAGCCTCACGCCGAGCTGCGGGCCAAGGTCATCGCGGCCGTCTTGGCGATGGCGCCCGTCGGAGGCTCGACGATCTCGTACCGGCCGGACGATCCGCTCGGCGTGTTCAGCGCGGCGCCCGACCCGCCGCTGAGCCCGCTCCAGCCGCTGGGGGCCCTCTACGAGAAGAAGGCGTCCGTCGGCGACGTGGACGTGGGTCTAGGCTACGCGCACGTGCCGTACGTGGTGGCCCTGAACAAGGGGCGCTTGTCGGACCTCGTGTTCCTCATCCGCCTCGACGAGGGGTACGTGGACCCCAAGGACGGCTCCAAGGGCGACGCGAGCGTGCAAGCGATCTTGACGCGGAACGACGAGGTTCACGTCGTCGGGTCGACCTCGTCCGCCATCCACGCGTTGATCCAGGGGACCTACCAGGTTGAGCATTGGACCGTCGTCTCGGTGGGCGCGACGGGAAAGGCGCGGACCTGGCGCTGCGAAGTCGACGCCGAGCCGAAGATATTCCAGGAGGGCGCGCCGGAGCGCTACGCCGACGCGGGCTTCACGCGGTTCGGCTGGCGGAACACCTTCCACGGCTCGGTGTTCTCCGACGACAAGCAGCGCGTCCGCGAGCTCGCGTGCACGTGGGACGCGAAGGCCAAGACGTACGAGGCGCGGACGAGCTTCACCCCGCCGCTGCCTCCCGTCCTCGCCCCGTGAACCGGTACTCCGCGCTGAAGCCTGAAGCCTGTTGCCCGAAGCCACCGACACCTTGGAGCCGAGTTTCCTTCTAGCGCCCGTGCCGCGCGCCTGCGAGCGGGTACGCGGCGAGCCCGCCCTCGGTCCCCACGAGCACGCGCGTGTCCGTCGCGAAGAACGCGTGCACGCGCCCGTCGGGTAGCTCGAGCAGCGGCTCGCCGTGCCCGACGCCGTCGTGGAGCACGGCGCCGCCCTGCGTGCCGATCCACAGGCCCGCGGGGCCGGCCGCGAGGCGCAGGGTCCAGGCGTCCGGCGTGCCCGGCAGCTCGGCGGCGCTGCCGTCGGGCGCGATGCGCCAGACTCCGTGGCGCAGGGTCGCGACGTAGGCCGTGCCGTTGGCGCCGAGCGCCACGTCGACGGCCCAGCTCGTCGGCAGCGCGGTCGTCGCGTCGAAGGCGCGGAACCCGCGGCCGTCGAAGCGAATGGCGCCGCGGTCCTCGGACGCGAGCCAGACCTCCGAGCCGCGCGCGGCGACGGCCTGGAGCGAGTGGCTCCCCGCGGGCCATTGCCACGAGGTGTGGCGCGGCGTCGCGCCCGCGCGCAGGCGCAGGCGGTGAAGGAAATCGATCGAGGTCGCGTAGAGCGTGCCGTCGGTGTAGGCGAGGCGGTTGACGGGCTCGGCCGGGAGCTCGCGCACGCGCTCGAAGTGCGGCGCCGCCGCGCGCCACACGAGGAGCCCGTCCGAGGTCGCGGCGTAGAGCCCGTCGGGCGTCGAGGCGAGGTCGTTGACGAGGAGCGGCCCGTCCGCGACGCGCACGAAAGGCCCGCCGTCGTCCGAGCGGCACACGCCGCCGTGGAAGGTGCCGACCCAGAGCGCGCCCGCGTGCTCGGCGACGGCGCTCACGTGCGCGCCGCAGGGCAGGTCGCTCGCCGTCAGGCGTCGCGGTGCCTCGGCGCCACCGGTTCCGGGCGAGACGTCCCACACGCCCGCGCCCGCCGTCGCGGCGAAGGCGTGCGCTCCGTCCGCCGCGCGCGCCGTCACGCGATGGCCCGCGAGCTCCTCCGCCGAGCGGGCGGGTCGGGTCGACGGGCCCGGTCGCCGCGGCGTGCAGCGGAACCGGTCGGACGGCTCGAGCGTACAGTGGCCGGTCTCGGTCAGCGCCTCGACCTGGCCGGCGCGCAGACGCACGGCGACGGCGCTCACCGTGTCGAGGCCGTCCGCGGTCGTGTAATGCCGCCTCGATGCGAAGTCGGGCGCGTCGAAGCGCTCGATGCCGCCGCGACTCGCGACCCAGAGCGCGTCCGGC
This sequence comes from Myxococcales bacterium, assembly GCA_016212965.1. GTDB lineage: Bacteria > Myxococcota_A > Polyangia > Polyangiales > Polyangiaceae > JACRDA01. Next base: position 5,356 of record JACRDA010000116.1, on the reverse strand, counting down.
CCGAGCGCGAGATCTTCGACGTCGAGCGTGTCGACCCAGGTGCGCTCGGGGCGCCATGCCTCGGCGGAGACGGAGGCCCGCGCGGCGCGCCCTGCAGCGGACGCTCCGGGCGCCGTCGCCTCGTTGGGCGCGGCGTGCGGCGCTCGGTCCGCTGCAGGCTCCGGCTCGGCGACCGAGCCGCACGCGCTTGCGAGACCTGCGCTCGCGAGACCCGCGAGCGCGAGGCGCACGAGCGCGCTGCGGCACGGCCCCGGGCTCACGGCGCGACCTCGATGTCGAGCTCGCGCACGGCCTCGTTCTGGGCGAGGTCGGCCACGACGACGCGCAGGCGGTGCCGGCCCGGCCCGAGCTCGAGCGCGCCCTGGAAGAGCTTGCCGCCGTCGGCGCGCTCGAGGACGCGCGCCGCGCGCTCGTCGCCGAGGCGCGCGATCCGCACCTCCGCCGCGGCCTCGGCCGTGCGGACGAGCACGCGCGCGCCGCGCGGCGCGACGGGCGTCACCTCCACCTCGAAGTCCTCGACCACGCTGTCGATGACGTACGTGATGGCGCGGGTCGTCACCTGGCCGGCCCGGTCCACGATCTCGATGCGCACCTCGTAGCTCCCGTCGCGCACCTCCTTCGGCACGAGAAAGCGCGTGCGCCAGGTGCGCTCGGCGGGCGCGTAGGCGAGATCGAGGGCGAGCCCGAAGGGAAAGTAGGCCGTGACGCGGCGCGCATCCGCCGGCGCCGCCACGCCGAGCACGGGATCGCCCGGGGGCATGCGCTGGCGCGACAGCGACACGGCCTCGGGGTGCTCGTCGAGCAGCTGCCGCTTGTGCTCGCGCGCGCCGCCGACCACCTGGCGCGACCAGGCGTTGAGCTCGCTCTCCGGGATGGCGAGAAACGAGGTGTAGGGCGTCACGAGGTCGTAGGACAGGGCGAGCTCGGTGACCTCGTCGCGCGCCCAGTCGTGCCAGCCGTCGGCGGCGAGGCCGCGAGCAGCTCGTCGATGCGCGCCTTGGCCCAGAGCCGGCCGAGCCAGGGGCGGTCCGCCGCGCCGCCGAGATCGACCTTCGTCGCGGCGTGGCGCTCGCTCGCGCCCTCCGTGCCGGTGAGGTTCAGGGTCACCTCGCCCGCGGCGTCGAGCTTCGCCACGATGCGGAGCTCCGTCGACGGCCCGAGCAGCGGCAGCCGCTCGGGCACCCTGCCGGTGAGCGTCCCGCCGTCGGCCTCGAGGCGCAGACCGCGGACGGGCGCGGTCCGCACGGTGTCGAGCAGCGCGTGCACGGCCGGGTCCGAGGCCGTGCCGTCCCCGAGCGCGAGGAGCGTGCCGTTCTTGGCCGCGGCGAGGTGCGCGAGCGCGTCGCGGCGCAGGCGCACGCCCGTCCCCACGGCGTAGAGCCGCGCGTCGCTCGTGTCCTCGGCCGCGATCGCCGTCGCCCAGGTCGTCGACGCGTCCTCGCCGTCCGAGAAGAAGAGGAGGGCGTCCGGGCGCGCGTCCACGTGCTGGGAGCCGAGCGCGAGCGAGACTGCGAAGGGCATGTTGCTCGCGCCGACGGGCGCGAGCGCGCGGACCCAGGCCTGCGCCTCGCGCCGGACCTCGGGCGTCAGCGGCTGCGGCCTCGGGAAGAGCGCGCGCGCGGACCCGGCGAAGTCGACGACGTTCACGCGGTCGCTCGGCCCGAGCCGCTCGAGCAGCGTCGCGGCCGCGCGCTTGACGGCTTCGAGGGGCGGCCCGCCCATGCTCCCCGAGCTGTCGATGACGAGCGTGAGATCGGCGGGCTCGCTCGGCGCGCCGCCCGACGCGGGTGGCGTCTCGAGCGTCAGGAGCACGAAGCCGGGCCCGGCGCTCGAGCGGTGCACGCTCGCGGCGAGCGTGAACGGCGCTCCTTCGAGGCGGTAGCGCAGGACGAGCCGGGCGTCGCCCGAGCCCTTGCCGCGCGCCGCGACGTGCACGGACCCGTCCGCGGCTCGCTCGACCGCGAGCTCGTGCGTGGGCGAGCTCACCGCGCCGATGGGCAGCGGGTCGCGGAGCGTCACCTCGACCGTCGTCGTGTCGAGCTCCACGGGGAGCGAGAGCTGCACCTCTCCGTCCGTGCGGGAGAGCCAGCTCTCCGCGTCGACCGTGAGGCGCTTCTCCTCGCGCGGCAGGATCGGGAACACGTTGAGGCCGAAGGAGCCGTCGTCCTTCAGGCGCAGCAGGCCGGGGTCGCGGCGCTCGCGCCGCGCGACCGTGTCGAACACCGACCGGGCGAGCGCGGACTCGAACACCTCGCCCACGATCTTCTGGTCGCCGTTCCAGTACGAGAAGCCCGTCACCGCGACGTCCGCGCCGAGCTCGAGGTCGTACACGCCCTCGACCTGCATTTCGAAGGGGTTGAGAAAGCGCTGCTCGAGGTGCAGGCGCGCGAGCCGGTGCTCCACCTCGACCGTGAGCTTCTCCGCCACGAGCGGCAGCTCGCCGCCCGTGCGAGCGCGCATGTGAGCGTCGGCCGAGGCCGTGCCGAGCGAGACGAAGAACCCGAGGAGCCCTGCCAGGGCACACGACACCCGACCGAACGACCGCTTGCGGTACTGCATGATGCACCTCCCCGAAGGTCGCCCTCGGGCGCTTCGGACGAGCAAAGGACCGTGGCAGGAGCAGCGCTCTCTGTCGGGCGTGAGGTCGTCGAAAGGAAGGGGAGAAGAACGCCGCGTCGTGCGGCGGGCATTCCCAGCGCGATGCGAATATCGTCTGGGGAGCACCGTGCGCCCCCGTCTCCCGATCCCGGCCCCGCCCCCGCTCGCGCCCCCGCTCGCGCCCCCGCTCGCGCCCCCGCCCCCGCCCCCGCCCCCGCCCCCGCCCCCGCAGGCGGCGGGCTGACGCCATGGAACCGGCCCCCTACCTGCGAAGGCTCACCCTTCGCCCCGAGAAGGTGCCCGACGCCGCGGGCTTTCCGTTCGACCTGCCCTTCGTGCGGGATCTCGACCTCGCGTTCGGCACCGCGGTGACGTTCTTCGTCGGTGAGAACGGCTCCGGCAAGTCCACGCTCGTCGAAGCGGTCGCCGAGCTCTGCCGGCTGCCGGTGGCGGGTGGCGGCCGGAACGAGCTCTCGGACGCGCATGCGCCCCACCTGCGCAGCGAGCTCGCCCCGGCCCTGCGCGCCTCGTTCGCGCGCACACCGCGCGACGGCTACTTCTTCCGGGCCGAGTTCCAGGCGCACTTCGCCTCGCTCCTCGAGCAGCGCCGACAGGATCCCGACTTCCTCGGCGACCCCTATGCGCGCTACGGCGGTCGCTCCCTGCACACGCGCTCCCACGGCGAGGCGTTCCTCGAGGTCTTTCTCAGCTGGGTGCGGCCCGGCATCGTCCTCATGGACGAGCCGGAGTCCGCGCTCTCGCCCCAGCGCCAGCTCACGCTCCTCGCGCACATGGCGAAGCTCGTCGCAGGCGGCGACGTGCAGTTCATCGTCGCCACCCACTCTCCCATTCTCCTCACGTTTCCCGAGGCGACCCTCCTCGGCTTCGACGACGGACGGATCGCGCCGGTCGCGCTCGAGCAGACGGCGCACTACCAGATCACGAAGGGCATCCTCGACGCTCCCGAGCGCTACTGGCAGCATCTCCTGCGCGACGAGGACTAGTACCGCGGCACGGAGGTCGTGGACGGATGTGTCGCCATCGGACCGCAACGTAGGGGCCATCGCCCGCGTGTCGATCCCCGGCGCCAACCACACTGCTGCTGCGAGCCGAGTTGGCGTTGACGTTGACCTTGACGTTGACGTGGTCGTGGACTTTGACGGCGACGTCTACGTGGACTTGGTCGGCCGAACCGTTGACGCGCGTCCTGCCCACGCAACTGGCGCACGTCGTCCGCCGATCCTCGGGCATGTCGAGTCTTCAGCGTCTCGACGTCGACCGGCGCGCCATCGGGCTCCTCGCCCTCGTGACGTCGCGCGAGCCCGCCGGGGCAGCGTCGCTCGACGTGTTGAAGCTCAGACGGCTTGTTGCGCCCGAGCGCTACGACCGGGGGCTCCAGCTGCTCGAGGGCGTAGTCGCGATGCTCTCGAAGAGGATCTGAGAGCCGTCAACGCCGGGTCGTCCAAGTCCACGTAGACGTCGCCGTCAAAGTCCACGTCAACGACCACGTCAACGTCTACGTCCACGGTTCCGTCCTTACGCGACGGCCCGGTGGGATCGCCGCTCGCCGGGCGTCTACCGCGCAACTCCCCTCGTTACGCCCGCAAACGATCGAAACCTCTGTGCCGCGGTACTACTGTAGAGCGAGGCCCGCTCCGGCATGTCGTACTTCCTCAACGTGGATCTGGACGTCGAGGCCGAGGCTGATCCCGAGCCCTTCCTTTCGGCACTCGACGACCGCGTCCTCGTGCTGCGCAGAGATCCTGCCCCGCCGCACCGCGTGTGCCTCGAGCTGTCCCTCGACCATCGGGACGTCGAGTCCACCGCTGCCGAGCTGTGCAGCGTCCTCGAGCTCCTGCCCGCCGCGGCCCGGGCGTGGTGGGACGGCGCCTCCTTGCGGGACTTCAACGTCGGCATCCAGGCTGCCGGCACGGTCCGGCCGGCGGAGTTTCCCATGGGCCCGCCAACCCTGGCACGCATGGCGGCGCTCGGGGTGCGGCTGGTCATCACGGTCTACGGGCCCGACGCGGTCGACGAGCGCTGAGAGCCTGAGCAGGAATTGGCGTGCGAACCGGTCGTTGAGCCCGCGCGAGCCCTGGACCCTTGCCGAAGCAGCAGGCGGCATCCGGACCGGGATTCTTGCCCTCACCCCCCGGCCCCGTCTCCCGGAGGAGAGCGGGTGGTCCCAGTCGGGGACTCCTCGAAATCCGCCGCGGATTGTCGCCACGTCCGGATGCCGCCTGCTCAGAGGCCAAGGTCCAGGGCTGGCTCGGGCCCGTCTTCAAGTCCTCGCGCTGCGCCGCTCCATGCCCGAGCGCCGAGCGGCCCAAGCGGTCTTTGTCTCGGTGCTCCTTGTCAGCGTGTGCGGCGAGCAACTCGCATGCGGTTCGGTCGATGGACAAGCATGGCTCGCCTCCGCCGACCCGAGACGCACCGCGCCCGGACGCTGCGCCGCGCCTCCACGCACGCCGAGCGCGCGCTGTGGCAGCTACTTCGCGGCCGACAGCTCGAGCACGCCGAGTTCCGACGCCAGCAACCGCTGGGCCGCTTCATCGTCGACTTCTTCTGCGAAGCAGCTCGGCTCGTCGTAGAGGTTGATGGCGGCTACCACGACGACGCCAGCGTCGCTGCTCGCGATGCGGCCCGCGACGCCTTGCTTCGCGCCGCAGGCCTCACGGTCCTGCGCCTCCCCAACGAACAGATCCTTCACGACCCCGAGCGCGCACTCGACCGGATCCGCCAACTGCTCCGAGCGCCT
>JACRDA010000109.1 GCA_016212965.1 Myxococcales bacterium | reverse complement strand
GTCGGTGCGCGCCAGGCGACGTCCGGTGGTCCGGCGCGCAGGGCCGCGGCGGGCTCGAGCGGCGCGAGCGCCGCATCGCCGGTGAGCCGGGTCGTCGGAGCCCTCGCGCTCGGTGTCGCGCTCGGCTCCGGCGCGCGCGCGGCGATGCGGCTCGCGAGCGCGGCGCTCGGATCGACGGGGCGCTCGACCGGGCGCCCGCTCGCCGCGCCCGACCCCGTCTCGCCCGTGTCACCCCCCATCATCTGCGCGGCCGTGCGCGGGCCGTCCACGCTCGCCGGCGGCCACGAGTCGAGCGCGTGGCGCAGCGCGGAGAACGGCAGCTCACCGTCCATCGGCACGGTGCCGGGCGGCTGGGTGTCGGGCTTCTGCGACTCGGGTACCGCGACCAGGGGCGGCGCGCTCTCCGGCGGGCCGGTCGGCCGGTCGGTGCGGCTCGACGGGCGCGGCACCTGGCTGCTGCTGCCCCGCGGTCGCGAGCCGGCCGAGCCGCGCCCGTGCCCCGACGCGTCGCCGGGCACGGCCACGAGAGACGCCACCGGCGGCTCCTCCGCGGCGGCGTAGAGCTCGTCCACGGCCGCGAGCAGCTCGGCCGGCAGCTCGATCGGTGCCGCATCGCTGGCCGGCGCGATGGACGGCGGCTGCACCTGCCTCGCCTTCTGCGCGCCCCGCTCGAGCAGCGCCTCGATCTCGGGGCTGAGCCGCCCGGGCGCGACCACCGCGCCGCCCTCGAGGTCGGGCAGGATCGACTCGACCTCGGGAAGACCCGCGATCGCGGGAAACGCCGCGAGGTCGGCCGGCGGGGGCGCGTGGCGGAGCTCGGCGCCGAGGGTCGAGCGGCCGGCCGAGGGTCGCTCGGTCAGCGGGCGGCGCGACGGGCGCACGCTCTCCGAGTGCTCGCGCACGGTGCGGCGCATGGCGATGCGTCGCACGTGCTGCAGGAGCGCACCGGGATCGACCGGCCGCGCGAAGGGCTCCTCCGCCGGCAGACCGAGCTCGACGGCGCGCGCCACCGTGCCGATCGCCACGACGGCCGTCGGCAGCGGACCCCCGAGCGCACCCGCGGAGCCCGCGTCGGGCAACCCCGCCGCGATGAGGCCGCGCGCCTGGAGCGCGGCGAGCGGGCGCGCGGCGGCAGCCGCCTCGATGTCGACGACGATGGCGAGCGGGGAGTCGTGCACGACGCGGTCCAGCAGCTCCGCCTCCGCCACGACGTCGACGTGGAAGCCTCCCTCGCGCAGGGCCTTCGCGAGCCCCGGGCCCTCGCGCGACGCGTCGCACAGGACGAGCGCCTCCTCGGGCTCGCCACCCGGCCGCGAGATGGCGTCGCCGCGCCGGCTCGGCGGCCGTGACGGCTCCACCGCCGGGCCGCCCGACGGCGGCGCCGCGGCGGGCTCGTCGGGGGGCAGCCGCGAGCTCGGGGGGATCGACACGGCCCCACCTTAGCAGGACGCGGGGCGAGCGAGCAGAGGCCGCAAGAAGCGGTGCCGGCGCGGCGGGCGCCGTGTAGAATCCCGCGCCGATGTGGGACACCCTGCGCACCGTCGTGGGTGAGGTGCGGCCGAACGAGGTCGCCCTCGTCGGCGTCCTGTTCGCGCTGGTGATGCTCTACGCGCAGGCGCCCAGGCTCGGCGGGCTCGTGGGCCGCCTGTTCCAGCGGCGCTCGAAGTGAGCGCGGCCACGACGAGACGGCGCGCCCGGCGGCGGCGCGCGATCGGGCTCACGGCGGGCGCTGCCGCGCTCCTCGCCGGCGCGATCGGGCTCGGCCGCTGGCTGCGCCCCGACGCGCTCGACGCGACGGGCGGGGTCGAGCCAGCCGGGAGCGCGAGCGCGGCACCGGCCCGGGCCGAGCTCATCGACGCGGTGCCGGCCGGAGCCCTCTTGTTCGTGGAGCTCGACGTGCCCGCGCTCCGCGCGACGCCGCTCGGCGAGCGTTTCTTCGGCCCGGGCCGCGGGCTCGACGGGCTCGGGGGTGTGGCCGAGCGCTGCGGCTTCGACCCCGCGACGGCGCTCACCGAGCTCGGCTTCGCGGTGCCGGACGGCCCGGGAGGGGACTTCCTGCTCGTCGCGGGTGGCGACTTCGACGCGGCCGGGCTCGTGGCCTGCGCCGAGAAGATGCTCGTCGCCCGCGGTGCGGCCGCGCAGCGCCGCCAGCGCGCCGACTTCACCCTGGTCGGCGGCGACGACGAGGCCGGCGCCCTCGCGGTGCGGGCCGGCGGGCCGCTGCTCGTGTCGAAAGCGGCCCTGCTCGAGCGCGCCATCGAGGCGGCCGGCGGTCGCGCGCCGAGCCTCGGCGACGACCCGGTCCAGGCGCCGCTCCGCGCGCTCGTCGGCACGGGGGCGGTCGTGGCGAGCGCGCGGCTCTCGCCCGAGCAGCGCAGGCTGCTCGCCGAGGCGGTGCAGGGTCACGGCCTGCCGGACGTGTTCGCCGCCGTCACCGGTGCGGCGGCGGCCCTGCGGCTCGGAGCGACCTTCGAGCTGCGCGTCGCCCTCGGCTGCACGAGCACGGCGACGGCGCGCGACCTCGCCGCCATCGTCGAGGGAGTGCGGCGCCAGGCGGAGGACGCGACGACGCCCATCGGCAAGCTCGTCGCGCGGCTCCGGCTCGGTCCCACGCTCGCGGCCCTCCGCGTCGGGCAAGAGGGCGAGCACGTGGGCCTCACGCTCGGCCTCACGCCCGGCGGGGCGGCGGAGCTGCTCGATCTCGCGCTCGCACTCCTCGAGGACGAGCCGCCGGCGCCGACCGCGTCCGCCGCGCCGCCCGCCGTCTCCGCCGCTCCGTCCGCCAGTGCGGCCGCGTCCGCGAGCGCCGTCCCGTCCGCGAGCGCGGTGAACGGACCGTCCCCCCCGCACAACTAGATCACCCTCTGGCTCGGCCGGGAAGTTTGCGACCTCGGCGTGGCGCGCTAGAGGGAGAGGATCACGAGTGAGGTGACGCGATGTGTGGAATCGTAGGCTACACGGGTCCCCGGCAGGCAGCGCCCATCCTCGTCGATGGACTGCGGCGGCTGGAGTATCGCGGCTACGATTCGGCCGGCGTCGCCATCCACGACGGCAAGTGCCTCGAGGTCGTGCGCACCCTCGGCAAGCTCCGTGTGCTCGGCGAGGCGCTCGACAAGCGCACCCTGCCCGGCAACCTCGGCGTCGGGCACACGCGCTGGGCGACCCACGGCCGCCCGAGTGAAGAGAACGCCCACCCCCACGTCGCGGGCGGCGTCGCCGTCGTGCACAACGGCATCATCGAGAACCACACCGCGCTCCGCAAGGAGCTCACGGACGGCGGCGTGCGCTTCGCGAGCGACACCGACACCGAGATCGTGGCCCACCTCGTCGACCGCGCGCTCCGCGCCGGGGCGACCGATCTCGTCGCGGCCGTGCAGCGCGCCCTCGCCCGCATGGAGGGCGCGTACGCCATCGCCGTCCTGTCGCAGGCCGAGCCCGAGGTCATCGTGGTGGCGCGGCAGGGCTCGCCCCTCGTCATCGGCCGCGGCGAGGACGAGACCCTCGCGGGCAGCGACATCGCCGCGCTCTTGTCGCACACGCGCGACATGATCTTCCTCGAGGACGGCGACGTGGCGGAGCTCCGCCCGGGCAAGGTGCGCGTCGAGACGGTCTCCGGCGCGCGCGTCGAGCGCCCGAGCAAGCACATCGACTGGAGCCCCGTGATGGCCGAGCGCGGCGGCTACCGGCACTTCATGCTGAAGGAGATCCACGAGCAGCCCGAGGCCGTGAGCGCCACCCTGCGCGGGCGCATCGACCTCGACGCGGGCGACGTGCACGCCGCCGAGATCGGCCTCGATCCGGCGGTCGCGAGCCGCATCCGCCGCGTCTACATCCTCGCCTGCGGCACGAGCTACCACGCCTCGCTCGTGGCCCGGTACTGGCTCGAGTCCATCGCCAAGGTCCCGACCGTCGTCGAGCTCGCGAGCGAGGTGCGCTGCCGCGAGCCGCTGTTCACCGCAGACGACCTCGTCGTCGCCGTCAGCCAGTCGGGCGAGACCTTCGACACGCTCGGCGCGTGCAAGGCCGCCAAGGAAGCCGGGGCCCACGTGCTCGCGGTCGTCAACGTGCTCGACAGCGCCATCGCGCGGCTCGCGCACGGCCAGCTCTACACCCGCGCCGGGCCGGAGATCGGCGTCGCCTCGACGAAGTGCTTCACGGCCCAGCTCGCAGCCCTCTACCTGCTCGCGGTGTACCTCGGCCGGCGCCGCGGGGCGCTCACGCCCGAGCGCGCGCAGGCGCACCTGCAGGCCCTGTGCGAGGTGCCGAGCCACATGCACGAGCTGCTCGGCGACGCCGACTACGTGCGCAGCGTCGCGACCAAGCTCGCCCCGGCGCGCAGCGTCCTCTACCTCGGCCGCGGGCTCAACTACCCCGTGGCCCTCGAGGGCGCGCTCAAGCTGAAGGAGGTGAGCTACGCCCACGCCGAGGGCTACGCCGCCGGCGAGATGAAGCACGGCCCCATCGCGCTCATCGACGCCGACATGCCGGTCGTCGTCATCTGCCCGCGCGACGGCACCTACGACAAGACGGTCTCGAACCTGCAGGAGGTGCGGGCGCGCGACGGACAGGTCGTCGCGCTCGCCACGCGCGGCGACGAGAGCCTGCACGATCTGGCCCAGCACATCCTCTGGCTCCCCGAGGTGCCGGCGGCGGTGCTGCCGCTCCTCACGGTCGTGCCGCTCCAGCTCCTCGCGTACTTCGTCGCGACCCGCAAGGGCCACGACGTCGACCAGCCGCGCAATCTCGCCAAGACCGTCACGGTGGAGTGACGCCGCGCGGGTGCGCGCGAGCGCGCGTGCGGGGCGCGAGGCGGGTCATCCCCCTTGGCAGTTCCCGGAATGGGAACGCCGACCGGGGATGACTCGCGCGCGTGCGCGCCATCCCCCTTGGCAGTTCCCGGAATGGGAACTCGCGCCGGGGATGACGCACTCATCCCGGCTCTCGGTTCCCCTCTGGGGAACCTCGACCGGGGATGACTCGCGTGCGGGCGCGCCATCCCCCTTGGCAGTTCCCGGAATGGGAACTGGCGCCGGGGCGGGCGCGGGCGCGTGTGCGGGGGCGGGCGCGAGTGCGGGGGCGGGCGCGGGCGCGAGTGCGGGGGCGGGCGCGTGTGCGTGAGCGGGGGCGGGCGCGGGCGTTTCGGGGAAGCCGGCGGCGAGCCGCAGGAGCATGATCGCCGCATGTCACCGGTGCTGATGTGGGCCTTGTCGGTCCCCGGCGCGGCGCTCGCCTTGGTCGGAGCCGTGCTCGTGTTCGCGCGCACGCTGAACACCCCCATGTTTCTCCGCTCCCTCGAGAAGATCATCCGGGCGGGCGACTGGCGCAAGGCGCGGATGCTCTGCCGCGCGGCCGGCAAGGCGAGCGCGGGCCGAGTGGCGGCGCACGCGCTCGGGCTGCACCTCGAGGCGCGCGTCGACGGCGCGAGCGACGGCGCGAGCGCGGGCTACCGACAGGCGCCCGACGAGGTGCCCCTCGCGGAGCGGGTACGCGCCGAGCTCGTTCCGGTGGCCGCGGCCGAGCGCCGCCGCCTGTGGCCGGCGCTCGCGCTCGCGCTCGTCGGCGGTGGCGCGGCGGGAGGCTCGCTCGTGCGCGCGCCGAGCGCGGATGCCCCCACGGCCGTCGCGGTCGTCGGCCTCGTGCTCGCCGCCTGGACCGTGCGCGAGCGCGTGCGGCTCGGGCGTGGTCTCGCCGACGTCGTGAGCCGCATGTCCGAGCTCGTCCGGCCCGGCGACGAGATGCACGCGGAGCGATGAGCGTGGGCGGGTGCGGGCGCGGGCGCGCGCGCCGCTGCAGCTCAGGCGGGCGCCTTCGGGAAGGCGAGCTGACCGCGCGGGGTCTTCCAGGTCAGGAGCTCCACGCGGAGCTCCCCGGCCTGCACCGCGGGGTCGGACTCGGCGAGCGCCCGCGCCTCGGCCGCGGTCCCGGTGCGGTAGATGCACATCCCGCGAAGGTCCGCGTCGTCTTGATCCTCGCACGGCCCGCAAGCGACCATCTTGCCGCTGTCGAGGAGCGCGAAAAGGTGCGCCAAGTGGCGCTTCCGTAGTGCTTCGGCCTCGGGTGTGCCGGCGGGCGTCCCCGTCGCGCCGCGCCGCAGCATGACGAAATGGTGCGCTTCGAAATCCACGTGCTCGCTTCCTCGCTTGCCTGGCGGCGCGCTGTCCGCGCGCGTCCACTCGAGGAGCTGCTCCGCTCCCTCGAGTCGAGTGCCTGAAGTCCGAAGCCCGATCCCTGTTGCCGCCAGACACCCGCCCGACAGGCCGCATGTCGAGTCCGGTCGCGTCCGCACACACCCGAGAATCTGCCGGCAGCGGACCCCCGCCGCCATTCTCCACCATGACGAATGGACTGCCGTCGTCACCGGGAGGGCGCGATGACATCCCGCGCCGCGGCCGCGCCCCGCCCTCGCGCCGAGCCGGCCGAGCCGGCCGGCGGCTTCGTCACCATAGCGAATGGCGCGCCCCTCGTCGTTCTGGCAACGTGCGTACAGGTCGCCGCTGTCTACCGCGGCGACTTCGGAGCGCCCTTCGCTGGGCACTTCGCCACCGCCTTGCTGCGCGGCGCCCGCATCGGGCCGCCGTGTGAGGAGCCGTCATGCCCCGAAACATCCAAGTGGAGTGGCCAGCGCTGGGAATCCGGATCACGGCCGAGCTGGGTCAGGAGAAGAATCCGGTGCTCGCGGACTTCCTGTGGCGTGCCCTTCCCTACAACAGCCTCCAGAACCACGCGATCGTCTCCGGCGAGCATCTCTACCACCTGTGCCCGTTCCGGCAGCTCGTCTACATGACGGCGCAGTACAAGGAGGACCGTACCAGGTCGCCGGACGGAACCGTGTTCCTCTCGCACCTGCAGCACTTGGCGATCAAGTATGGCAAGCTCACCGAGTACATCCCCGCGGCCGCCGTGGGCCAGGTCATCGCGGCCGACATTCCCGCGCTGAAGGAGGCTGGTCGCGCCTGCTGGCACGCGACGTATCGCACCAAGCAGGTGCTCGAGGTTCGCGTCACCAGGCAGGAGGAGCCGACCCACGTGTTTCCTCTACCGCACGCCACCCCGGTGACGTGCCCCGCGGTGCAGGCGCTGGTCGACGAGATCCAGAGCGAGCTGGAGGCGATCTGGGTGTCGCCGCCGCGCGAGCTCGTCGACATTCACCACGGCCGCATACCGAGTCGCGCCGGAAGCTACGACCAGTACTTCGCGACGCTGGTATTCGTCAATGGCGAGACCCGCCCGCTGGGCTATGGAGCCCTCGGTGGCCTGCTGAAGAGCTGCCAGCAGACCGATATCGACCTCGACACCCTGCGCCAGATCACGGGCCACTTCATTCGCGTGCCTAGCGAGTTTCTCGGCTACTGCGGACTCGAGCGGCTGTGGGGCTTCACCCAGCGCACCCTGGCCGCATTGCCCGAGCTTCGGTCGAAGGACGAGTACCTGTCGCTCGTCTCCACGCTGGCCCTCTATGCGAACCGCCTCAACGGCTGGAACCTTCACCTGTTCCCCTGGCATCACGGCGATGACTACCCCTACGCCAACGGCGCGCGGCGCGTCACCGCGCGGCACCGCGCCAAGCCGTCGGAGCGGCGGCTGGCGGCCCGCACGCGGGGCGGACACGCGGCGCGCCGGGGCCGCACACCGAGCTCGCCGCAGGCGAGCGCCCGGTTTCATGAAGGAGGCACGAGCATGATCACGGTTGCGAACTCGGTTGGACGCCTGGTCACGATCCGCCAGACGGGGACGGTCACCATGGCCGAGCTTCAGGCAAGCGCGCCCAAGTTCCAGGCGATTCTCCAGGCGGCGCGCGGCAGGGTGGTACTGGGTACGGATTGGCGCGGCATGCGCATCCTGCCGGTGGAGGTCGCCAACGTGCTCCTCGAGATCATGCGCGCCGAGGATGCGCGCGTGGAGCGTCAGGTCGTGGTGACCGACCCGAGCGCCGTGATCGGGCTACAAATCGGCCGCCTCTTTCGCGAGGGCGCCGGCATGCAATCGCGCGCCGTCTTCCAGGACGCCGCCGCCGCCCAGAAGTGGCTCGAGCCGGTGCTCACGACGCCGGAGCGCGTGCAGTTCCGCAAGTTCCTCGAGGACGTCCCCGGCCAGGCCTGAGGCACATGCCTCAGGTCGCGCGGCACACGAGGTGGTCGATGCAAGCGCAGAGTACGTACTCCTTGCAGGTGGGTGAGCCGGGCGCCGAGCGCCTGCGGCTCGTCCAGGAAACCTATGGCCCGGCCAGTCGCGCGCTCCTCGCGTCGGTCGGCCTCGGTCCGGGCCGGCGCGTCGTCGAGCTCGGCTGCGGCGTCGGAACCATGTGCCACTGGATGGCCGAGCGCGTCGGTTCCGGCGGCTGCGTGGTCGGTGTGGACGCCAGCGCGGACCAGCTCGCGGTGGCGCGAGCCGGCCGCGGCGGCGGCCCTTCGCACCCCGTCTTCGTCGAGGCCAGCGCGCACGACACCGGCCTGCCCGGCGAGCACTTCGACCTCGCCTACGCACGCCTCCTCCTCATGCACGTGGCGCGTCCCCCCGACGTCCTCGCGGAGATGCGGCGGGTGCTCGCGCCCGGCGGCGTGCTCGTCTGCGAGGAGATCTCGATCGACAGCAGCTTCTGCGAGCCGCCGTCGCCGGCACAGGCCCGGCTGCGGGCGCTCGCCCTCGCGCTCGCCGAGCGGAGGGGCTGCGACTACAACGTCGCGCGGGGCCTGTACCGCGCGGTTCGCGCCGCGGGCTTCACCAAGGTCGAGCTCGGGGCGCACCAGCCGATCTTCGTGCGTGGCGAGGGCAAGCGCATCGAGGCGCTCAGCTTCGCGGAGCTCGGCGATCGCATCGTCCGCGAAGGTCTGGCCAGTCGCGAGGAAGTGGCGCGCCTCTGCGGCGAGGTGCACGCGCTCGCCGCGGATGAATCGGTCGTCTATGGCCAGTCGCGCATGATCCAGGTCTGGGCGGAGCGCTGATGGGTGCGCCTCGACGCAGCTGCGACGGCGCCCTCTGCCCCCGCGCCGAGAGGATGGGCGCATGAGCCTGCAGGGCAGCCTCGGCGACGTGCCCTTGGTGGACATCCTGCAGTTCATCAAGTTCTCCGGTCGGACCGGCACGCTCGTGCTCGAGCGCGAGGGCCAGCAGGTCTCGGTGGGCCTTCACGAGGGCAACATCGTGAGCGTGCGCGGCACGGGGGTACCGCGCATCGGTCAGTTCCTGCTCGCGAGCGGAGCCCTCAGCTCGAGCGCGCTGCGTGACGCTCTCGCGACCCAGGCCGCGATGGATCCGCCGCCGCCGCTCGGCGCGCTGCTATGCGCTGACGGCGGCGTCACGCGCACGGAGCTCGCCGCGGCGTTCCGCTGCCAGGTGGAGGAGACGATCCTGAGCGTCATCGCCTGGTCGCATGGGAGCTTCCGCTTCGAGCTCGACCAGCTCACGCCCGTCGACGATCTGGCGCTCGAGCCCGACGACATCGCTGACATGAACCTCAACACGCAGCACGTCCTGCTCGAGGCCGCGCGCCTGCTCGACGAGGGTGGCCGGCCGTCGCGGCACGCGGTTGCAGCGGGTGCCGAGCCGCCGCCGGCCGGCCCACCGCCTTTCGCCGAGCAGTCGCCCGCGCCGCCGGCGACCGACCAGCCGGCGCGGATGCGCGTCCAGGTTGCCTCGGCGGACGCGGAGCTCCGGCGCGCCGTCGCAGAGGCGCTGGCGTTCGAAGGGGGCTACGTGACCGTGGTCCACGTGGCGGCGGCCGCCGCCGCCACGCCGCACGGCGCCGCGGCGGTCGTGCTCGTCGACGTGCGGGCGGGCGTCGGCTACGCGCTCGAGGACCTACGCGCCTTGCGCAGCGCGAGCCCGCACGCCGCGATCGTCGCGCTGCTCGACGACGTCGGGCACATGACCGCCGCCTACGAGGCGGGCGCGTCGTCCGTCGTGCTCGGCACGGCGCGGGCGGTGAGCGCGTGTCTACGCTCGGTCGAGCGCCAGCAGCGTCACCTGTCGCCCGACCGGGTGTTCGCCGAGGGCCTCACCGCGAGCTTCACCAAACTGCGGCGCCTGATCGGGGAGGTGCGCGCGGGGCTCCTCACGGCCGTCGAGTCGCTGAACCTGTTGGCGCTCATCTCCGAGTCCGTGGAGCGCGCGGTGGTGTTCCTGGTGCTGCCGCACGCGCTGTGCGTGATGGGCGCCTTCGGCACGGCGGCAGACGGCCGACCGCTGGCCGAGCGCACCCGCGGCCTACGCCTCGATCCAGCCGAGGCTGGCGCTCTCGGCCGTGCCGTGACCGAGCGGGAGGTGCGCTGCGTGGCGTGCGACGACGCCTCCCTGCCAGCCGCTCTGCTCGCGCGCGTCGGCCGTCCCTACGCAGGTTGCTGCGCCATCCTGCCGGTGGTGGGCGGCGACCGCGTCGTGGCCGTCGTCTACGCCGACAACGGCGCCAGGAACTGGCCGCTCGAGGAGGTCGAGTTTCTCGAGCTCGTGGTCGCCCAGCTCGGCATGGCCTTCGAGAACCAGCTCCTGCGCCGCGCCCTCGAGAAGGTCGCGCCGGCCGCTGCCGCCGCGGGCGGGCCGAGGGGCCGGCACGCCCCCAAGGCACCGGGGCCTCCGCCGGCCGCCCCCCGTGCACCGGTCGCCGCCGCGCAGGGCAACGGCCGGCCGCATCCACACCCCACCGATCCGAGCGCGAAGCTCGGCACACCCACCTGATGGCGCCGATCGGGAGGACCCATGAACATCCGCAAGATTCTCATCGTCGAGGACGCTGCCCTTCTGCACCGTCTCTACGACCTCCTGCTCTACGCGTACAAGCGCGCGGGCACGAAGCTCGCCTTCGCGCGCAACGGCCGCGAGGCGCTCGACACGCTGGCGCAGGCGCCCGACGTCGACCTCATCCTGCTCGACGTCAACATGCCGGTGATGAGCGGCCTCGAGTTCCTCGAGCACCGCCGGCGCCACGGGGTCTTCGAGCGCATTCCGGTCATCATCGTGACGACCGAGGGCAAGGAGGAGGACACGGTGCGTGGTCTGGAGGCCGGCGCGGCGGCCTACCTCAAGAAGCCCTTCGAAGCGGCGGATCTGCACCACATCATCGGGCGCGTCTTCGCGCCGGCAGACGCCGCGGCTCCGCCCCGCGCAGCGGCAGGAAGTGCGGACGAGCAAGCTCCGAACGCGGGGACGCAGCCGACGCGGTGAAGCCTTGAAGGAGCTCTTCGACGAATTCGCGCTCGATGCCCGCGAGCGCCTCGACGCCGTGCAGGGCCTCCTGCTCGATATCGTCGACGCGTCGGCGGCCAGCTGGCCGCCCCTCTTGGCGCGTGCGCGGCGCGAGCTACACACGCTCAAGGGCAACGCGGGCATGATGGGCCTGTCCGAGCTGCAGGCCCTGGCGCACGAGGCCGAGAGCCTACTCGAGGGGCTCGCCCCGGCTAGCGCCGCGCCGTGTGCGGAGGCGCTGCTCGGCATCGTGGACCGGTTTCGACACCACCTCGAGGCGGCTGCCCTCGGCGCCGGGACGGACGCGACGCCGCCGCCGTCGGCCGGCGCAGCGGAGAGCGCGGACGCCGCGAGTGCGCGCAAGCACGGCGGCGTGCGCGTGTCCTTCTCGTCCCTGGACGAGCTCGTGGGCCTCGTCGCCGAGACGGTCATTGCGCGCAATCGGCTCGCGGAGTGCCTCGCCTCCGCCGACCTCCCCGGTGACCGCGGCCCCGCCCAGACCGCGGTGACCGAGGCGTACCGAGCGCTCGCGAAGACGCTCGGGCTCGTACAGGAGCAGGTCTTCGCCCTCCGCATGGTGCCGCTCCGCACGCTCTTCGAGCAGCTGCGGAGGCTCGTCCACGAGGAGGCGCGCCGCACCGACAAGCGCGTGCGTTGGGAGGTGCGCGGCGGCGAGGCCCCGGTCGACAAGGCGCTCTTGGAAGTGGCCGCCGAGGCGCTCGGACACCTGGTGCGAAACGCAGTCATCCACGGCATCGAGACGCCGGCGGCACGGCTGGCGGCAGGCAAGGGCCCGGAGGGGCGCGTGGCTCTGACGGCGGCCGTGCGGGAGGGGGAGCTGCGCATCGACATCGAGGACGACGGCGCTGGCATGGCCCAAGAGGCGCTCGTCGCCGCCGCGGCGGTGCGCGGGCACCGTCTGACCGCCCGAGACGACGTGCTCTCGCTCGCGTTTCTGCCCGGCGTGAGCACCCACGGTGGCACGGACATGGGCGCCGGCCGCGGTGTGGGCCTCTCGGCCGCCCGCGTCGGCGTCGAGCGCGTCGGGGGCCGCATCGCAGTCGCGTCGGCCGCGGGCCAGGGCTGCCGCTTCTCGCTCCAGTTGCCCCTCAGCGTGTCGATCACGGACGCCCTCTTGGTGCGCGCCGACGGCGAGGAGTACGCGATACCGCTTGGCGCGATCGTCGAGAGCATTCGCTTCGAACCGCGCAACGACCACGAGATCAACCACGCCGGCGCCCACCGCTGGCGCGGCCGGCTCATCTCGTTGCTCGACTTGGGTGTCGCCTTCGGCCTGCGCAAGCAGCGCCGCGACAGCGGCTTCGTCGTCGTCGTGCGCGCCGACGGCAAGGTCCGAGGGCTCGTGGGCGACGACCTCACGGGCATCCGCGAGATCGTCGTGACGGCGCTCGACCCCATCACCGGGCCCCCGCGCGGTGTGAGCGGCGCCACGATTCTCGGGGACGGGCGCGTGGTGCTCATCCTCGACCCGCGCGGCGTCATGGCGCTGCGCCCGTTCGTCCCGTCGGCCGCGCCGGACGCCGATCCGGGCGCGGCAAGCGCATGAGCAGGAGGAGCCATGGGTGACCAGCACGACGATGGCAGCGCGCCCGGAGTACCGCACCGCTGCGGCGAGCGGTCCGGCATGGCCGAAGACGTCCTCGCCCGCGGTGAGCGTGCGCCCGACGCCGTGCGCGCCGCCGAGGGGGTGGTCCTCGACCGCGCCGTCGCCGAGGCGCCCGACCGCGTGTACGCCTTCGCGGACGCGCTCCTCGCCGAGGACGCCGGAGCCGCCGCGTCGCCCGCCGACGAGCCGCTCGAGACCTGGGTGACCTTCGCGCTCGCCGGCGAGTGCTTCGCTCTGCCGGTGTCACACGTGCAGGAGATCCTGCGCGTGACCACCATCACGCGCGTGCCGCACGCGCCCCACCCAATCCGCGGCGTGACGAACTTGCGCGGGCGCGTGCTGCCGGTCGTCGATCTGCGCATCAGGCTCGAGCTCGCGGAGGTGGGCGTGACGGCGAGCAGCCGCATCCTCGTGGTGCGCTCGCGCCGGCGCCTGCTCGGCCTCCTGGTCGACGGCGTTCACCAGGTGGTGCGCCTGGCCCGCTCGCGCGTCGAGCCACCGCCGCCGGACGTCATGACCCCGCAGTCCGACTACATCCTCGGCGTCCATCACCTGCAGGACACGCTCGCGATCCTGCTCGACGTCGAGCGCGTGCTCGCCGTACGGGACGCGGGGCGAGCGCCGCGTGACCATGCGACGGAGTCCTGATGCCTGCCGCGCGCCTCCGCCGCACCGGCGGCGCGCCCGCACTTGCGGAGGATGACTTGAAGCTGACGATATCGACCAGGCTTTTCGGAGCGTTCGCGCTCGCGGCGGGGGTCACTCTCGCGGTGGGCCTGACTGGGCTGCTCGGGGTCGCGAGCGTGGCTGCCACCGCGGCACCCACCCTCGGCGACGCCACGGAGGAGCTCTCCGAGGCTGCGCGCGCCGCCGGAGCGGCCCGGGCGGCGATCGCGGTCGCGCTCGGTTGCGGGGCGTTGCTGGTGGTCGCCCTCGGCGCTCTGGCCACACGCGCCGTCCGCGGGCCGGTTGCGGCGCTGCGCCGCATGGCCGAGCACTTGGCGCAGGGCAAGCTCGACGCCGCGCCTACGGTGTGGCCGCACAAGGACGAGCTCGGTGGTCTGGGGCTGGCACTCTCCGCGACGGCCGCGAGCCTGCGTACCGTGATCGGGGAGATGAAGCAGATCTCGGGGCTCGTCGCCCAGACGGCCGAGGAGATCGGCGCCGCCGCCACGGAGATCACCCGCGGCGCCGAGGCTCAGGCCACGTCGACGGACGAAACGTCCTCGACCATGGTCGAGATGGGCACCCAGATCGATGCCGTCGCGAAGTCCGCCCAGGCGCTCGCGACCAATGTGGACGAAACGTCGGCGTCGATGCAGCAGATCGCAACGTCGGTCCAAGAGGTGGCCAAGAGCATGGAGACCCTCATGGCCTCGGTGGAGGAGAGCTCGAGCACGCTCGAGCAGATGACGCTTTCGATCCGCGCCGTCGCGACCAAGGTCCGTACCGTCGAGGAAGTGTCGCGCGACGCGGCCAAGGCGGCCAACGAGGGAGGTGCGGAGCTGTCGCGCGTCATCGCGGGCATCGGCGCGTCGAGCGCCGACATCGGCAAGATCGTGAAGATCATCGAGGACATTTCCGACCAGACCAACCTCCTGGCGCTCAACGCCGCGATCGAGGCGGCGCGCGCCGGCGACGCCGGCCGCGGCTTCGCGGTGGTGGCCGAGGAGGTCAAGCGCCTCGCGGAGCGCTCCATGCACGCCACGCGCGACATTGCCGGCTTCATCGAGGCGGTTCAGAAGGACACGCACCAAGCCGTGGCCATGACGCGGGGCGTGCTCGAGCGCATCGTGGGCTCCGTCGGGCAGACCTCGAGCCTCGTGAGCGAGGTGTACGCGGCGACACAGGAGCAGGCGAACGGTGCGGCGGCCGTCCTCAAGGCCGCCAGCACCATGCGACATCTCACCCGGCAGGTGACGACCGGCGCCGCCGAGCAGGCGCGCGGCTCGAGGGAGATCTTGAAGGCTGTCGAGACGATGAACCGCATGACCCAGCACGTGGCCGACGCGACCGTGGAGCAGAAGAAGGGCGGCGACATGGTCGTCAAGGCGGTGGAGCAGATCGCGCTGGTGTCGCGCCAGAACGTCGCGGCCACCGAGCAGATGTCGCGGGGCGCCCACGGGCTCGCGTCCGAGGCCGAGAAGCTCCGGCGCCTGGCGGGGCAGTTCGCGCTATGAGGGCCCGATCACGACGGGGCGCGCCCGGACGCGGCACGGGGCCAGCATGAGTGGCGCGCGCGCTGCCCCGAGCAACTGGCACGACGGCGTCGAGCTCCTCCTTGGCGTGTCGCGCTTGCCGCTCGGCGAGCGTTGTCAGGCGGTCGAACGCCTGGCGCACAGCACGAGCCCCTGGATCCGCGACCGGGCGCTTCATATCGGGGCGACGATTCTGCCGGACGCCCGCCTGGTGGCCCTGCTGCGCGAGGAGGCCGACGACATCGGCCGCAACATCGGCCTCGAGATGCTGAAGCGGCGCGGCGGTCGCGCGCTCGCGGTCGCGCTGCCCCTGCTCACCGATCGCGAAGCGGACGTGGTCCTGCAGGCGGTCCTCGTGCTGGACGCGTCGCGTGATCCGCGCGCCGTGGAGCCGCTGCGGGCCACGCTGCGGCATCCGGACCCCAACGTCGTCCAGGCAGCCATCGTCGCGCTCGGTCACGTGGGCGACGGCCGCGTGGTCGACGACCTCGTGCCATACTTGGGCGCCGGCACGTGGCTCCGCGTCGCGGCCGTGCAGGCGCTCGGCGACCTCCGGTCGCGCAAGGCCCTCAGGCGGCTCGCGCGCCTGCTGGACGACCCGGAGGTCGGGCCGCTCGTGGCCGAGTCCATGGCGCGCATCGGCGGCCGCGTGGCACTCGCCACGCTCGCTCGGCACTGGCTCCGGCAGCGCGACGCTGGGGCGGGCGACGCGCTCCTCGGCCTCTTGGCACACGTGGCCGAGGGGCTCGAGCAGAGGCCCCCGCCGCTCGCCGCGGCCGAGGCCGCGGCGCGCGCACACCTCGACGGCTGCAGCGCCGCCACCCGACAGGCGGCCGCGCGGCTGCTGCTTGCGCTCGGCGCCGCCCGAGCCGGCGACCCGGCACTCGGCGTGGCCGGCGTGTGCGACGATCTGCCGGCGGAGCCGCCGCCGAGCCTGTCCCGGCGCGTGGATCTGCTGGGCGACCTCTTGCGCTCGAGCCGCCCGCTCTACGGCTGGGGGCTGCGGGTTGCCCTACGGAACGCCGCGCGCGTCGAGCGGGGCGACCTCGATGCGGCGATGGCTTCACCTCATGCCGCCGACGGGCTGCCCCACCTCGTGCGCCTGCTGCTGCGAGCCCGACGTGGACCCTCCGTCGAGGGTCTGCTCGACCTCCACGGCCGGCTGTCGGCGCCCGATCGGGCGCGGCTGGTCCCCGTGCTGCGCCGCCACCGCGCGGCCGTGCGCCCATGGCTGGCGGCGCGCGCTGCGACCCTCGGCCCGCGCGGGCTCGTGCTCCGCGCCGTGCTCGGTCGCGCGAGCTCGGTGCTCGGGGCGGCGCTCGCCCGGCTCGAGCCCGAGTGGCTTCACGAGCTCGTGGATCACGTGCGGGCGGCGCCCGCGGTGTTGCAGGTCGTCCCCTGGCAGCGCCTGCTGGCCGACGACGTCGAGCGCTATGGGGCGGTGGTCGCCCGCGCGGCGCTGTCGACCCGACTGCCCGAGCTCGCCGGCGCCGTCCGCGAGGCCGCGCGGCGGAGCGCGGCGCCGGCGCTCGTGCGGGCCCTCGGCGAGCTCGGAGGTCCCGAGAGCGCCGCCGTGCTCGTGGAGCTGCTGTCGGCCGCTTCCGCCCTCACGCGCGCGCTCGTCATCGACGCCCTGGGTCGCCTGGGAGGCGACGAGGGGCGCGCGACGCTCCTGCGCCTGCTGCCGACGCTCGCCCCGGCCGAGCGGCCGATCGGTCACCACGCGCTCGAGCGCTGCTGCCGGGCCGAGGATCGCGACCTCTTCCGGTGCGCGGCGCACGACGGTGACTGGCAAGTGCGACTCGCCGCGGCCGAGGCGCTCGGACGCCTGCGCGGTGAGGGCAGCCACGTCGCCCTGCTCCACCTGGCCTCCGATGCCGTGCCCGCCGTGGCCGAGCGCGCCGCGGCGCTCCTCGAGGAGTGACGCCCGTGCCGTCCATCAAGCCCTACGAGCTGACGTTGCTCGACGCGTTCATCGCCCGGCATCTCGGCCTCCACTTCGCCGAGCACCGGCGCGACGTCCTGGTGTCGCGCCTCGGTAAGCGCGTGGAGAGCCTGCGGCTGTCGAGCTTCATGGACTACTACCTGCTCCTCGAGCTCGAGCCGAACGGCGAGCTCTCGGAGCTCGCGCGGATCCTCACCAACAACGAGACCTACTTCTTCCGCGAGACCCAGCAGTTCGACGCCCTGTTCGGTCCGGGCCTCGACGCGCTGCGTGCCGGCGCCACCGCGCTGCCGAAGCTGCGGCTCCTGTCGGCGGGCTGCTCGTCGGGGGAGGAACCGTACAGCCTCGGGATCTTCGCGCGCGAGAACCTCCACCGCATGTGGGGGACGGAAGTGCAGATCGATGCCTTCGACATCGACGAAGAGCGGCTGGAGGTGGCGGCGCGTGGGACCTACGCGAAGGCCGCGCTCCGCAACCTGACGCCCGAGCAGTGCGGGGCGTACTTCGAGAACCTCGGCGCCGAACGCTACCGGTTGAAGCCCGGGTATCGCCAGGGGGTGCGCTTCGCGCCCGGCAACATCGTCGCGCTCGCGAGCTACGCGCGCGGCGCCCCCTACGACGCGGTCTTCTGCCGCAACGTGCTCATCTACTTCTCGGAGGCCTCGCTGCGCCTCGCCACCAGCAACTTCGCGCGCGTGTTGCGACCGGGCGGCCTCCTGTTCCTCGGCCACTCGGAGTCGATCATCGGCCTCAGCGACGACTTCGAGCCGATGCGTCTAGACGACCACATCGTCTATCGCAGGGTGGGCGCATGAGGCCGGTTCGCCTCGCCGTCGTCGACGACTCGACCTTCGTGCGCAAGGCGCTCCAGCGCCTCTTCGAGGACGGTTCCGAGGTGCTCGTCGTCGGCGCTGCCGACAGCGGCGAGGCGCTGCTGCGCAACCTCGACCGCTGGCGGCCCGACGTCATCACCCTCGACCTCGGCATGCCCGGCATCGGCGGACTGGCCACGCTCGACCGCATCATGGCCGAGCGGCCGTGTCCGGTGATCGTCCTGTCCACCCACTCCGCAGAGGACGCTCCGCTCACGATGGAGGCGCTCCATCGCGGCGCCGTGGACTTCGTCGACAAGCAGCAGTACTCGCTCGTCGACTTCGAGTCGTTGCGCCAGGTGCTGCTCGAGAAGATCCTCGCGGTCGGCGCGCGCCCGAGCCCAGGGCAGCCGCCGTCGCTCGCCGCAGGCGTCCGCGCGCTGCCCCGTGGAGCGAGCGCGGCGGCGCGCGCCTACGACATCGTCGTCGTCGGCGCTTCGACCGGCGGTCCGCTCGCTCTCGAGGTCGTGCTCGAGCAGCTGGGCGCCTCGCTCGCGGTGCCGGCCGTGATCGTCCAGCACATGCCGCGCGGGTTCACGCGGGCCTTCGCCGAACGGCTCGACGCGCACCTGCCGATCGCCGTGCAGGAGATACGCCACGGCACGCCGCTTCGGCCGAACTGCGTCTACATCGCGCCCGGCGGCCAGCACGCGAAGCTCCAGGTGGAGCTCGATCAGCACTGCCTCGTGCTCGCGAGCGAGCCCGAGACCCCGCACATGCCCTCGGTGGACGTGCTCTTCGAGTCGGCGGCAGCGAGCTTCGGCCCGCGCGTGGTCGCCGTGCTCCTGACCGGCATGGGTCGGGACGGCGCCGAGGGCATGCGTGCGCTTGCTTCGCTCGGCGCGCACACCATCGCGCAGGACGAGGCGTCGTGCGTGGTCTACGGCATGCCGCGCGCGGCGATGCTCGCGGGCGCGGTGCGCGAGCAACTCCCGCTCGACCGGATCGCCGCGCGGATCGTCGAGCTCGTGGCCCCTCGTTGAGCGCGGAAAGGACGTGGTGCGCCGGCATGGTGGCAGAGCGAAAAGAGGTGACGTCGGGCAGGGAACGCGCCGGGGTGGCACCGGTATCGCCCCGCATGCCGCGCGTGCGGGCCCGCGTCGCGACCACGGGTGCGGGCGACGCGGAGCTCGGTGTCCGCGCCACCCTGCGCGAACGCTCCGAAGCACCAGGCGCGACACCCACTCGGGAGGCGGCGCCCCACGCAGCACCGGGCAGTCCCACGGGGCTCGAGCAGACCCTGACGGCACTCGCACGCCTGCGCGCGACCGTAGCGGGAGCCGTCGAGCACGCGGCGGCCTTCCGGCAGGCGGTCGATACACGCCTCGATCTCCTGGCCGCCTACGCCGCGAGCGCCCACGAGCAGATCGCCGCCTCGGAGCAACGCGCGCAGGAGGCCGCGGAGCGCGCCCGCCAGGCGGCGGCGGAGCTCGAGGCCGCCCAGGAGCAGACGGCGCGACTCACCTGTCTCTACGTCGCAACTCTGGAACTGCACTCGACGCTCGACCCCGTGGCGGTGCGGACGGTCATCGCGTCCATCCTCGAGAACCTGCTCGGCGCGCAGGGCTACTCCGTGCTCCTCTGGAACCCAGAAGCCCGCTCGCTCGAGGTCGTCCACTCGCGCGGGCTGCCCGCCACGGACCGCCTTGTGCGCGGTAGCTACCACGGCGGCGATCCGGTCCTCGACGCCGCCCTCGCGGACGGCTCGCTCCACATGGGTCCTTCCGAGGGCTCGACGTTGCACGCCGTCGTTCCGTTGCGCGTCGTCGACGCGACAGTGGGGCTGCTCGTGATCGCGACGCTCCTCGGCCACAAGGCGAGACTCGACGAGCGCGATCGGGACATGCTCGAGCTGCTCGCGTCTCACGCCGCGTCGGGCCTCTACCTCGCGGAGCTGCACGCCAGCCGAGGCCGCAAGCTGCGCACGCTCGAGGATCTCGTGAAGCTCGCGCGCCCGAAGTGACGACCGCGCGCCGGCGCACCCACGAGCACTCCGCGGGATGCATTCTGCGGCGCGCGAGGCGGCCGCGTCCAGCCTCCAGACGTCACCGCCCGCGCGGGCGCGGGGGCTCGTCCGCGTAGCCGAGCCCGGCGGGCCTCACGCCACTTTCGGACCGCACGCGTACGGGGTGGCCCTCGCTCTCTGCGGCACGACGCAACGCGGTCTGCAGCAACGCCGCCATCGTCCCGAAACGCGTCTTGTGCAGGATCGAGGCCCGGTGCGCCCGCACCGTGCACTCCTGGACGTGCAGTGCCTCGGCGCACTCGGGCACGTCGTAGCCGTCGAGGGTCAGGCCCAGCACGGTCGCCTCGCTGCGGGTGAGGCGATGGCGCGTCGCCAACTCTGCGCCCACCTGGGCGAGCGTGACGGCACGCGTGGCGCGGGCGACGGCGCGCTCGGCGAAGAGCGCGATGTCGTCGTCCCGGAACGGCTTGTGGACGAACGACGCACGCAAGCGGTGCGCCTGGTTGGCGAGATCGCGGTCGGCGAGGCCGGTCATGATGAGGATCGGCGTCGTGGTGTCGGCCGAGCGCACCTCCTCGACGAAGTCGACCCCCGACCCGTCGGGGAGCATCACGTCGACGAGGAGCGCGTGCAAGGCGCCGTGCCGGTAGAGCGTGCGTGCCGCCTCGATGCGGTCGACGACGCACACGGTGCCGTAGCCGTGAAGCCTGCGCGAGACGGCCTGCGCGACGAGCGCGTCGTCCTCGACAACCAGGAACAGGCGCGCAGACGTGTGCTGGGCCGCCGCGTTGGTCATGACCTCCTCAGAATACGGTCCTTAGGTGCGCGTCGCAAGCCATGTGCGTGCGCGTACCGGGCGGCGCACCGGCGACCCGCGCCGAGATGCGCGACGAGCGACGAGCGGGCGCGGGCGCGTCACTCGAACGCCTTCTTCAGGCCGTCGAAGACGTCGGTCGCCACGTCCTTCACGGCCTTGAGGCCCATGCCGCTCATGCAGCCGGCCGCCTCGGCGCAGCTCTTCGCACCGAGCACGCAGCGCTCCACCTTGCGCATCGCCTCCGGATCGATCGCCTCCTCGACGCGCGTGAGCGAATCGGTGCACTTGCCGGCCGTGGCCGACTCGCCCTTGCCGCAGAGCTCGCCGAGCCGGTGGCACACGGCCGTCCTGCCGCCGCGCACCATGAGGAAGTAGACCGCCACGCCGGCGAGCGCGGCCGCGAGGAGCACGATGAGGATGAGCTTCTTCACGCCCGAGCAAAGCTAGTGCAGCGCGGGGCGCTCGGCCATCGGGTCCGCGGGGTGGGGCGCGAGCGCCGCCATGCTCACGCCGACTTCGGCTTGATCGCGGCCAGCCGCTCGACCAGCGGCGGCAGACGGTCGAGCAGCTCGTCGAGCTTGCCCTTGCGCTCGGGGATGTGGAGGATGTCGACGCCGCCGTCGGCGGTGAAGACGGCGACGGCCACGGGCCGCACCTTGGCGCCGCCGCCGGTGCCGCCACCCTCGCCCTTGCCCTTGCCCGCGGCTGCGCCCTTCTTCGGGGCTTCTCCGGCGCCCGAGCCGCCGCCGGCGCCGAGGCCAAGCGCGACCCGCGACAGCACGACCAGCGTCACGCCTCCGAGCTCGATGGGCGCGCCGACGACGATCTCGCTCTTCGTGGTCTCGCCGAGCCGGTTCCCGACCACTTCCATGATTCCGTTGATGTGTTCCATGGCCTTGTCCTTTCGAGCCGAGTCAGTCGCCGATCTTCTCGAGCCGCACCTTGCCGTCGACGATCACCACGACCGCGATCGGGCTCGCCTTGCTGCCGCCGGCGGCGCCGCCGCCGACGCCCTTCTGCGGCTCCTTGCTGTCGCCGGCGACCACCTCGCCCGCGCCGCCCCCGGCGCCGAAGGCGAGACTGAGCTCGCAGAGCGGCAGCACGTGGCGGTTGCCCATCGAGATCGGCCGGGCGACCACGGCGTTGGCGTTGGCCAGCGCCTCGAAGTGCCGCCCGAGTGACACGAGCAGGTTCTTGATCTGTTCCATGGCTTGCTCCTCTTCAGGGCCGAGGCCCTTCGTTTCAGGCCGGCGCGCGCAAGAGCGCGCGCACGTCGCGATCCCCGACGAGGAGCGCGAGCGCGACGCCGCCGAGCTCGAGCGGCCAGAGCCGCGCCTGCCCGCGCACGTCGAGCTCGACGAGCTCGTCGAGGTAATCCCAGGTGATGTCCAGCGTGACGCCGGGCAAGCGACCGAGCTCACCCGCGATCAGCGTGACGAGCGCCGTGTCGGTCGGGTCGCCGAGGCCGAGCCGGCCCCACACCTCGAGGCGCAGGCCGAGCGCGCCGAGCATCCGCCCCGCCACGCGCTCGATGCCCCGGCGGTGCGCGAGCGCCCAGAGTGCGCCGCGCCGGCTCGGTTCGTCCCGCGCCCTCTTCTTCTCCTTCTTCTTCTGCCGATCGCGCGCGGGCAGTCCCGCGACGCGGAGCCCGCAGACCGTGAGCCCGCTCGGCCGGCGCGACGACAGGCGCACGCCCACGAGCCCGAAGCCCCAGCGCAGCCGGAGCTCGCCGCTGATGGCCGCGCCTTCTGCCTGCGCGTCGGCGCGGAGCTGGAACGGCACCACGAGCACCACGAGCACGAGCGCGCCGACGGCTGCCAGGACCGAGAGAAGGACGCTCAGCATCATGTCCTTCTCCCGCGCAGCAGGCGCCACCAGAGGGGTGCACGCCGCGCCGGCTCGCGCGCCGCACGCCCCTCCGCGAGCGCGGGCACCGCATAGCGCATCGTCCCGAGGCCCTGCAGGAACGGCCCCGCGCCCGAGGGCGCAGCCGGCTGCGAAGTGAAGGCGAGTGAGGGGCCGCGCAGGGTCCACGAAAGCCCACCGAGCGCAGCGCGCCAGCCGCCGAGGAGCGAGCCGCGCCCCGACGCTCCCGCGCCGCGACCCTCGCGCGCGAGCTCGTCGCAGACCAGGCTTTCGAGCCGGTCGGCGAGACCCGCGGGAGCGTCCGGTCCGACGCTTCCCAGCAGCTCGCGCACGAGGAGCGCCTCGCGGAAGCGCTGGGCGAGGGCCGGCTCGAGGAGCGCGCGCTCGAAGGCGCGCGTGGCCGGCGCGGGCAGGCGCCGCTCGAGGTAGGCCTCGCACGCTTCGTCGAAGCGCCCGGCCGCGAGCTCGGGCTCGGACGACGGCGCGGGTGCACGCTCGGCGTTCACGACTCGTCTCCCGTCAGCGGCGCGAGCTGCTCGCGGAGCCGCGCGCGGGCGCGGAAGATGCGCGTCTTCACGGTGCCCACGCTCATGCCCGTCGCCTCGGCGACCTCGCTGTCGGAGAGCCCGTCGCGGTAGCGGAGCAAGAGCAGCGCGCGATCCTGCGCGGCGAGCTCGCCGAGGAAGCCCTCGACGAGCGCGTCCTCCTCGCTCGCCGCAGCCTGGCGCTCGGGGTCGCGGCCGCTCGCCGGAAGCACCTCGAGCTCGTCCTCGGCGGCGCCGGCGCGCGGCTGCGCCGCCACGCGCTCGAGCCGCCGCAGGCACACGTGGTAGGCGATGCGCGAGACCCAGGGGGCCAGCGTGCGCGTGGCGTCGAAGCTGTCGATGGAACGGTGCATTCTCACGAACGCCTCCTGGCACGCGTCCTCCGCCTCGGCGCGGCTGCCGAGCATCCGGAACGCCAGTCGGTAGATCTGCGGCGTGAACCGCTGGACCACCTCGCGCCACGCACGCGAATCGCCCTGACGGCAGGCTCGGGAGAGGTCGCCATCCGATGACCTCGTGCTCGCCATGGATCTCCGGTCGCTCGCTCCACTCGCGTCTCGCCCCTCGCTGCTTACCCGAAGATGGATATCCGCGAGACCGGCGACTGGTTTCAGGGAGCCGTGCCGAAGCTACTCAGCCGCTCGCGCTGCCGCAACGGAAGCTCCGGGGAAAATCGAGCGTCGGCGCCCGCACCCGCACCCGCACCCGCTCCCGCCCCCGCACCCGCACCCGCTCCCGCATGGCGCGCGCGGGTCGCGTGGCCCTCACCGGTCCGAGCGCGGCGCTCCGGACCTGCGGCGCACCATCGCGGCGAGGCGCTCGACGAGCTCCGCCGGGCGGAAGGGCTTGACCACGAGCATGTGCCCACGCGCGCGGAGCTGCTCGAGGCGCACGCGATCGTCGAGGTAGCCCGACATCGTGACGACGGGCAGGTCGGGCTGCGCCGCACAGAGCTCCCCGGCGAGATCGACCCCGTTGCCGTCCGGGAGGATCACGTCGGTCACGAGCGCATCGGGCGGCGGCGCAGCTCGCGCCTCCGTCGCGGTCGCGACGCCCGTCACACGGCAGCCGGCCCGCTCGAGCACCCGCGCGAGCGATGCCCGGAGCGCGTCGTCGTCCTCGACGAGCAGGACGTGCAGGCCCGGGGGCAGCTCCGCGGCAGGCGCCGGCACGTCGGGCGCGGGCGTGCCGTTGCCCATGATGCGGGGCAGCCAGATCGTGAAGGTCGTGCCTCGACCGACGGCGGTGTCGACCTCGATCCAGCCGCCGCCCTCGCGCACGACGCGATCCACGACCGCGAGCCCGAGGCCAGTGCCGCGCTCCGGGTCCTTCGTGGTGAAGAAGGGCTCGAAGATGCGGCCCCGCGTCGCCGCATCCATGCCGTGGCCAGCGTCCTCGACCTCGAGGCAGACGTAGGGTCCGCCGCCGCTCGACGCGGCCCCGCGCGGCGGGATCGCCTCGGCCACGGTCGAGACGCGCACGGCGAGCGGCCCGCCCGACGGCATGGCGTCCCGGGCGTTGACGACGAGGTTCATGATGACCTGCTCGAGCGCGCTCGGATCGGCAAGGACGTGCGCCTCCTCGGGTCCGACCTCGACCTCGAGATGCAGATCTTCACCGAGCAGGCGCGCGAGCATCGGCCGCATCGAGAGGGCGAGCGCGCCGAGATCGACCTCCTCGGCATGCAGGGCGGTTCCGCGGCTCCACTGAAGGAGCTGCCGCGTCAGCCGGACACCGCGCGCGCAGGCATCGTCGATGGCGCAGAGATCGGCGACGCCGGAGCTCGTGGGGTCCCCGTCGACACGCATGAGCTCGACCGTCGTGCGCACGACGGCGAGCAGGTTGTTGAAGTCGTGGGCCACGCCGCCGGCGAGCCGCGCCAGCCCCTCCATGCGCTGCGCCCGCACGAAGCCGGCGTGCGCCTCGGCCGCGGCGCGCTCGGCCCGCGCCTTCGCGAGGACGACGCCGAGCGCCGTGGCCAGGGCGCTGGCGCGCTCCATCCACGCGGTACCCGGCGCGATCCCCGGGTGCGGGTCGATGCAGAGCGCGCCGAGCATGCGCCCGTTCGCGACCACGGGGAGCGACACCGCCCCCGGGTGCGCGCAGCACGCGACCGCATCCGGACACGGACCAGGGGTCACATCGGCGTCCGCCGGGACCGCGGTCCCCTTGCGGAGCGCACAGCCCTCGCGCAACGCCGCGAGCGCCGGCGCTCCGAAGCCGCGCGCGTCGAGCTCGACCGGTCCGCCGCCCTCTCCCCAGGACGACCAGGCGGCGCCGCGGGCCCACCCGTCGGCGCCGACCAGCCACTCGACGACCTGCGCCACCGCGAGCTCGGAGCTCTCGCCCGCGAGCGCCCCGCGGAGCACACGGTGTACGGCAGTGGGGGCCAGCACGCTGGCCGTGTCCTCGACGTAGAGCGTCTCACCCGAGCCGACGACGCGGCGGTAGGTCTCGCTCGACCGCACGTCGAAGCGATACCCGCGTGCCCGCAGGCCGACCAGGCGTTCGACAGCGCGGAGAAAGGTGCTCGGCCACGCGACCTCGCGGAAGCAGAGCGTCGCGCCGTCCGGCTCGAGGAGCGCGAGCCCGCCGCGCAGGCCGAGGGCCTCGAGCGCGCGCACGCCGGCCTCGAGCACCCGCGCCTCCGAGTCGACACCGCGCCCGAGCAGGGCCGCCACGCTCGCGAGCGCCAGCGCCGGATCGACGCCGCGATCGTCCACACCCGCGCTGCGTGCGCCCCCGCGTGTGCCCCGCGAGCTCATCTCGGCTCCTCGCTTCGGCTTCCTCGGTCCTCGAAGCTGCGCCGGGTCGAAGCCGGCGGCAAGCGTGGCCGCGCCCGCACCCGCACCCGCCCCCGCTCCCCTCCCGCACCCGCACCCGCGCCCGCACCCGCACCCGCACTCGCCCGCGCGCCCGCACCCGCGCCCGCCCTAGTACGCGAAGATCCCGTCCCAGCGCGCGTCGAGCAAGGCGAGCGCCTCGCCGAGCGGCACGGCGCGGTAGCGGTCGCCCTCCTGCGTCACGAGACCGTAGCGGGTGAGCTTGGCGAGCGCGTCGTCGACCTCGAAGTCGAGCTCGGTGCGGTGCCGGTCCGCGAACCAGGCCTCCACCCGGCCGTCGAGCTCCTCCTTCGTCAAGAGGCCGCCATGGTCGAGCAGGAAGTAGTACCGGAGCACGGCTTCCTTCGTCTCCTCCTCCTCGGCGGTGTCGACGAGGGTGTGGAAGACGCCCTGGTTGTTGGTCGAGTTCCTGAAGTACAGGCTCGAGGTGATCTCGTTGGCTCTGGAGGATCTCGCAGAGCTCGGCGAAGCGCGGCTGGTCCTCGCCAAGCGCGCCCTCGTCGGCGAGCATGCGGTAGATCTCGCGCCGGCTGAACGGGATGAAGTGCTCGGTGGCGGCGGCGCGTCCTCGGTCGGCCATGGCGGTCGCGCGCTCCCAGCTCAGCGCGCCGCAAGCTCGCGCGCGACGCCGCGGATCGCCGCGGCGATGAGGTCCGGTACTTCCTCCTGCAGGAAGTGTCCGGCCCGGGTGCGTGTCACGGGCGCGCCGGGCAGGAGCTTCTCGATGCGGCCGCGCACGCGCCCGAGCACCGGATCGCGGTCGCCCCACACGATCGCCGCCGGGCCGCCGAAGCGCTCGACGTAGCTCTGACAGCGGACGAGCGGCGCGACCGAGGGATGCGCGAGACCGTCCGGCACCATGCGCGCGAGCGCGAGCGGCGCCGCGTTGTCCCCGAGGTGGCGCAGCGGATACCGGTAGGCGCGCGCGACCTCGCCGCGGATGCTCTGCCGGTCGCCCTGCGCGAGCCCGAGGGCCACCTGCGGGAAGCCGAGCAGCCGGAACGCGACGTCGCTCACCACGGGCAGCCGCGCAAAGCGGTGGAACGCCGTCGGCCGGAAGCCCGGCCGCGGCGGCCCCACCACCGTGTTGAGCACGACGAGGCCGACGGCGCGCGGCCGGACGGCGTCGAGGGCCCCGAGCCCGATGGGCCCGCCCCAGTCCTGCACGACGACGACGAGCCGCTCGTGGCCGAGGGCCTCGAGGAGGGTCGCCATCCAGCCGATGTGGCGCTCGAGCGTGTGGGCCTCGCGCCCGCCCGGCCGGTCGGAGAAGCCGAGCCCCGGCAGATCGGGCAGGTAGAGGCGGAGCGGCGGGGTGCGCGCGGCCGAGGGCTCGGCGGCGCGGCCGAGCTCCGCGGCGACCCGGCGGTACAGAAAGCCCCAGGTCGGGTTGCCGTGCAGGCAGAGGACGGGAACCTCGGCCTCGGCCTCGGACGCCCCGGCCGCGCTCCCGCCCGTGGCGGGCACCGTCGCCTCCATGACGTGCAGGCCGAGCGCGCTCGCCGGGCCGCGCGCGCCGAGCTCGACGCGGTAGCGCTCGAAGGGCGCGAGCTTCTCGAGCCAGGCGGGCCAGGCGGGTGCGGGCAGGTGCAGCATGCGACGACCGTCGGGGCGGCGCTCACATCGGCCGGTAGTTCGGCGCTTCCTCGGTGATGAACACGTCGTGGACGTGGCTCTCGCGCAGGCCCTGCGACGTGATGCGGATGAAGCGCGCCTGCTGGCGCAGCTTCTCGATGGTGCGCGCGCCCGTGTAGCCCATGCCCGAGCGCAGCCCGCCGACCAGCTGGTAGACGACGCTGCCGAGCGGGCCGCGGTAGGGCACGCGCCCCTCGATGCCCTCGGGCACGAGCTTCTCGTCCGCGCGACCGGCCTGCCCGTAGCGGTCCTTGCTGCCCTTGCGCATGGCGCCGAGCGAGCCCATGCCACGGTAGGTCTTGTAGCTGCGCCCCTGGTAGAGCACGAGACTGCCAGGCGACTCGTCGGTGCCCGCGAAGAGCGATCCGACCATGACGCTCGAGGCCCCGGCCGCGATGGCCTTGACGATGTCGCCCGAGTACTTGATGCCGCCGTCCGAGATGACGGGCACGTCGGAGCTCTCGGCGACGCGCACGCACTCCGCCACGGCGCTCACCTGCGGCACGCCGACGCCCGCGACGACGCGCGTCGTGCAGATGCTGCCGGGCCCGACGCCGACCTTCACCGCGTCGACGCCGGCGTCGATGAGCGCGCGCGTGCCGTCGGCGGTCGCGACGTTGCCGGCCGCGAGCTCGACGGAGGGGTAGCGCTTCTTCAGGAGCTCGACCGCCCTGAGCACGCCGCGGCTGTGACCGTGCGCGGTGTCGACGACCAGCAGATCCGTGCTCGCCGCGACGAGCGCGGCGGCGCGCTCCTCGAGGTCCGGGCCCGGGCCGAGCGCCGCGCCGACGAGCAGGCGGCCGAGCGGGTCCTTCGCGGCCTCGGGGTGGCGCTCGACCTGCAGGAGATCCTTGATCGTGATGAGCCCGACCAGGCGCCCGCCCTCGACGACGAGCAGCTTTTCGATGCGGTGCTCGTGCAGGAGCTCGCGCGCGCGGTCGTTCGACACGCCGGGCGGCACGGTGATGAGCTCGCGCGTCATGAGCGCCGAGACCGGCTCGTCGAGCTGCTTGGCGAAGCGGATGTCGCGCGCCGTGAGGATGCCGACCGGCTTGCCGTCGTCGACCACCGGCACGCCGCTGATGTCGTGCTCGTTCATCACCGCGAGCGCCTGGCGCAGCGGCGTGTCGCTGCGCACGGTGACCGGGTCGGCGATCATGCCGCTCTCGGCGCGCTTCACGCGCTCGATCTCGCGCGCCTGATCGCGCACCGTCATGTTGCGGTGGATGACGCCGATGCCGCCCGAGCGCGCCATCGCGATCGCCGCGGCGGACTCGGTCACGGTGTCCATGGCCGACGACAGGAGCGGCAGGTTGATGCCGAGCTTGCGCGTCAGCCGCGTGCGCACGCTGACCTCGCCGGGCAGCACCTCGCTGTACGCCGGCAAGAGCATGACGTCGTCGAAGGTGAGGTACTCCGGGAGCTTGTCGTGCAGCATCGTGCCGCGCCTCATAGCACGGCCGCTCGGCGGTCGGGACGGGCCCCGCCGCGCCGTGCGCGCGGTCGCTCCCTCAGGCCGCCGCGGGCGCGTCGAGCGCGGCCGCCTCGGCGGCATTCGAGCCCCGGAGCGGCAGCCGCAGGCGCATGCGCGCACCGCCGCCGGGCGCATCGAGCGCCTCCACGAGCCCGCCGTGCTCGATCACGACCTTCTTCACGATGGCGAGGCCGAGGCCCGTGCCCTCCTGCTTGGTCGTGCGGTAGGGGTCGAAGACCGAGGGCTTGAGGTCGTCCGGGATGCCGGGGCCGTCGTCGTCGACGTCGAGCACCGCGTAGTCCCCGTCCCGGCGCGCGCGGAGAACGATGCGGCCGTGCGTGCGCCCCGGCGTCGCGGCGAGCGCCTGCGCGGCGTTCTGCACCAGGTTGGCGAGCACGCGGTAGAACATCTCGCGGTCGAGCGCGACCGCGAGGGGCTCCGGGGCGCCGTCGAGCTCGAGCTCGAGCGCCGGCGGCGCGGGTCGCTTCGGATCGGCCCGGCGCGAGGGCGTGAGCTCGCTCTGGCGCAGCCGCTCGAGCTCGCCCTCGAGGTAGCCCCCGAGCTCGCAGGGCTCGGGCGTGGAGCGCGGCAGGCGCGCGAAGCCCGAGAACTCGCCCACCAGGCGGCGCAGGCCGCGCACCTCCTCGGTCACGATGTCGAGCGTCGCGTCGAGCAGCTTCCGGTAGTCGTCGTCCTTGCCCGGGTAGCGCCGGTGGCACTCCTCGACGGCGAGCTGGATGGGCGTGAGCGGGTTCTTGATCTCGTGGGCGAGCCGCCGCGCCATGCTCTGCCACTCGCCGATGCGCTGCAGGAACTCGATGCGCGCGCGGCTCTGCGACAGCGTCTCCAGCATGTGGTTGAAGGCCTGCCCGAGGGTTGCGATCTCGTCCTTGCCCGTGACGGCCACCCGCACGCTGAGATCACCCGCGGCGACCGGACGCGTCGCCGCGGCGAGCCGCAGGATGCGGCGCGTGACCGGGCGCACGACGAGGATGCCGGTCGCCACGGCGAGGAGCACCGTGAGCCCGAACACCAGCGCGTAGACCTGCCGGTACGGGCGCACGACGAAGTTGTGCCGATCCTGGCTGTGGAGCTTCCAGGCCTGCGCGAAGAGCTGCGCGCCCTCCATCTCGTCCACGCGGCGCCGGTCGGCCGCGAACACGACGGCCAGGGTGGGCGCCTCCGGGTCGTCGCCGACGGCGTGCCCGGCGGTGAACGGTCGGAAGCGCGTCTCGTCGAGGGGCTCCGGGCGCGCGCGCTCGGCGAGGACCTCGCCGTCGGGCGACTCGAGGCGCACCGAGTGCACGGCGGGGCGCTCCACCAGCACGCGCTCGAGCGCACGCGCGGTCGCCCGTGCGTCGCCCGTCGTCACGGCCGCGCCGAGCTCGCGCCCGAGCGAGATGAGCTCGGCCTCGTGGCGCATGTCGCTCTTCATGCTCTTGACGAGGTCGGCGTACACCTCGAGCGAGCTGTCGAGCCGCTCGCTCACCTCGGGGTTGAAGGCCGCATCCGAGACGCGCTCGAGCACGCAGCCGTTCAGCCACATCGCGACGAGCAGCGGCACGCCGGCGGTCACCAGGATCGCGCCGACGACGCGCAGGCCGGTGCGACCCACCGACGCCCAGAGGTTCCGGAAGAAGGAGCGCATGGCGCGCTGAGCATACGCCGGGAGGGAGGGGGCGCGGGCGGGCGCGGGGGCGGGGGCGGGGGCGGGGGCGGGCGCGGGGGCGGGCGCGGGGGCGGGGGCGGGTGACCCGGGGACGAGCCCGCCGCCGGTTGCTCGGGCTCGACACGGCGCGCGCACCGCGCGACGCTCCGGAGACCCCGTGTCGATCCTCGTCGTCGAGCTCGTGACCGGCCGCCGCCTCCATGCCTCCGCCTTCCACGTGCAGGCGACCTACGCGGGGCTCCTCGAGGGTTACCCCGATGCGGAGCGCAACGAGCTCCGCCTTGGCCGGATGCCCGATCGCGCGCGCCAGCTCCTCGGGGCCCTGCCGGTCCACGTCGTCGCTCCGCCGCGGCGCCGGGTGGCGCGCCCCGATCCCGAAGACCCACCCGCAGAGTACTTGCCGGCCTGCTGGATCGCCGCGTCCTTCCGCTCCGATCCGATCGACCGCGTGATGCACGGGAGCTCGGCCATCCTGGTCTGGTTCCAGGAGGCGCCGTTTCCCATGCCGAGCCCCGAAGCGCTCGCGGACCTGCGGCGGGTGGACTGGAACGCGCTCGCCCAGGACTACGAGTACTGACGCGCCGCAGAAGAGTCGTACGCCTTGGAGTCGAGCCAAGACGGACCACCACACACCCTGGTGGGCGTCGCCCGGCGACATTTCTCGGTGGTGCGTACGATGCACGCTCCGAGGCGCAAGACTCGCGCCAGCCGCGAACCGCGCTCGCAGGAGGCGATGGTGGAGCTCGGGTCGGTCGCGACTGCTCCGCCGTGGCGGAGGCGCACCGTCCCTTTCGATGTCATCGTGTCTTCGCCTTCCGTGTACCCGCGGACCGCGCCACCTTCGACTTCTGGGTGCTGTCATCAGCATCGCCAATACGTCCGCCCTCCAAACGCCGGGCCGCCGCGCGGTAAGCGGAAAGGGCCCCGGGTTCGGAGGGCGGGGGCGCAAGCGGGCGGGCGCGGGGCGGCGCTGGGGCCCTGGGAACACCCCGTCAGGCCCCACCTCGCGCGACGAGCGCAGCGACCGCGCGCCCGGCGGCGTCAGCAACTGGGTAGGTAGGTAGGTAGGCAACCGGGCCGCACGCGAGAGCACGAGCGCCTCGGCGCAGTCTGGGTGGGTCACTGAGGCGGGCCGGAGCAGTTGCTGCCCGTGACCCAGTACGGGCTCGTCCCGTCCCACCCCGGGCCGTCCTCGAAGACGAAGTAGGCCGGCAGCGTTCCGTCGGACCAGGCGGCGATCGCCGCGCCGAGAGACGCGCCTCCCAGCTTCGCGCCCGCGGCGCTGCACAGCGACATCTCCCTCAGCAACTCGGCGTTGTCACCGAAACGGACGTGCTGCGTGGACCTCGGCACGATGAGCACGGCGTCGCCCGGTGTGCCCGCGCCTTCCTCGCGCGCGGCGGTGTCCCAGAGGGCCGCCACGTCGCGCACCTGGTCGAGCACTCGAGCTCGATACTCCACGTGGTCGCTCGGCCATTCGTAGCTGTAGGCGTCGGCATAGTACGGCGGCGCTCCGCTGATGGTCTGATCCTGATCGCTCGCCATCACCAGGAATGGTGTCGCCACGTGATTGAGGAGCGTGTGCAGCTTGTCGTAGCACACCGGGGAGTGGGCTCCGTGCGCGAGCTCGCAGCTCTCGTCGAGGACCATCCCGCGCGCGTCGACCTCGTCCCTGAACGTCACCTCCTCACCGGCGGGCCCGGGCTCGTAGCTCAGGTCGGAGCAGGTCTCGTTCGCCACCCCGTCGCCATTGTCGGGCAGGGTGCAGAGCCCGGTCACGTGGTAGGGGTTGTCGAAGAGGTTGAAGTTGGCAGGCGCGGCGGCGTGATAGCGTCCGGCCGAGTCCAAGGCGGGCTCGAAGAAGCCGTCGATCATGATGCGGACGTCGACGCTGGCGCCGGCAACCGCACGGACCTCCGCGGCGAGCCGGTCCGCCGCGTAGGTGAGCCAGACCGACGCGTCCGAGGCGCCGACGAGGAGCACCTGCGTGGCGTCTGCGAACGACGGGACATCGGGTGTGCCGTCGCCGTCGCGATCGCGGCCCGCCTCGGTCGCCAGCGAGTTGAAGAGGGCCGTCCAGGTGGCGAAGCCGCGATGCGGCACCTCGGTGTGTGATACGCGAGTCTCCACAGCGATGGGAGGCGGTTGGGGTCCCTTGTCTGCGATCGACTTCGGAATCCCGTTGCCGAACGGCACTACCTCCAGCCCATCGCTGGCCGCGTCGCCGCAGCGCTCGAACTTCACGCGGTTGAAGGAGGCGAATGGATTCGCGGCGGTGGCGGCGCCCGCCATAATGCCGTCGACCGAGGTCCCAGCGTAGCTGCTCACTCCCGGCTGGGTGTTGAGGTCCGGGTGGATCGAGCTCATCGCCTGGGAAAACGGCGACTCGCCCATGAGCAGCCCGTACTTGTAGTCGAACCAGCACTTGGCGCCGGAGCACGGGCCGCCCTCGCCGCCCATGTAGATGATCCAGCTGTTCGACAGAGCGACCGCCGTGGCCGCCTCCATGTAGACCATCGGGCGCGTGCCGTCGCGGCACACCACCTCCGGCTGCGCGCAGCCGCCATCCGTACCGTCCGCGCACTTGGGCAGCCACTTTCCAAGCAGGCATCCCTCCGCCGGCGGGTCTGCGCAGCCCGGGCTCACCTCGGGCGCGAGCTGTGGGTTGTTCGCCTGGTACAGCCTAGGGGGCGTGTCGTACAGGCGGTTGCGGCACCCGTTCGCCGTCTCCCCGGCGACGCAGATCGGGTTGTTGGCACTGCTCAGCGTGCCGATGTCGGAGCTGAGCTCGACGTTGCAGTCCTCCGGGAAGGCGGGATCCGCCTCGATCTGCTTCTCGAGGATGCGCGCTGCGAAGAGCGTCTCGCAGCCCTGTAGGTACGCATCGGCGGCGCCGCCCCCGGTACCGCCTGCGCCGCCTGCCACGGCGCCGCCCGCCCCGTCCCCGTTCGGACCTTTCGAGGAGCAGCCCGCAGAAGTGCCCGCGACCGCACCGACGGCGAAGGCTAGGAGGACGACGAAGCGCGCTCGCGCGGCAGAAAATGCGTAATGGCGCATCCGGCCTTCGTCGCATGACTGCGTGCTCTTGTCAATTGGGAGCTCCACGCCCAATCCTGCTCCTCTAGCAGGATCCTTGCGCCGGTCGCCACGCGGTGGTGAAGAACTGTCTCGACGCGATCGGCCGTGCCGATCTGTTCTTCGCGTAGCTGGACGCGCAGGACGCCCACGGGACCCTCGTCGAGCTGGGTTTCGCAATGCGGCGTGCGGGCACTGTGGTCGTAGCCGCGGCCGAGCCCCCGGCCGAGAGGTGGTTTAGCAGCTCGGCCGCCGAGGCCTTCATCGCGGCTCCATCCGCCGCAGAAGGACTGCGGCGCGCCCTGCAGTTCGCTCGCGACGCCAAGTAGCGCCGCGCAACTTCGGATCGTGCCATCCACGGGAGCGAGCGCGGACACTTCGAGTTGCGCCACGCGCGCTGCGCAAGTGGCTCACCAAGGGTCGATCCTGGTGGGCGCTCGCGCACACGCCCGCGGTCGAGAAAGGCCTGAGCAACGCGTGGTTCGCGAAGCTAGGCCTCCTATCCATCGAGGAGCAGTGGCGTGATCGCCAGAACGCGATCGTCACCGGTGTGGCCGCTGAGGCATCCCCTCACTTTCCCCCAGAGAATGAGCAGGAAGGCGCTAGGGCGGGCGGCCGCCGCCACGAGCGAGTGAAAACTCGGCCCCGCAGGCAGGAGCACTGGTCCACACGAAGGCCAGAAGACCAGAAGCCCAGAAGCCAAGCGTCCGGGATGCTGTGATGAGGGCCGTCGAGCTCGAGACTCCTCGTTCCCCGCGGCGCCGTCCCCAGCGCCGCCTTCTGCCCTTCTGTTCTTCTTGTGAATCCTCTGGGAGATCCAGCAGCAAATGAGGGGGTTTCTCAGGTGTCGCCGAGCAACTGCGGCTCGGCCTGAAGTAGCCGCCGAAGAGCCGGATGCGAGGCCCGCACGTCCGGTTCTGTGAGCGGGGCCCCGGGGGCCCGGGGCCCCTACTCGACCCCCGACCTCGACGGCCCCGTGGCCGAGCGCGCGCCGCAGGCGCGGGCGAGCCCCGCACAGGTGCGCGAGCCTGCGAGCGCCCCCGCACCCGCCCCCGCCCCCGCACCCGCGCCCGCTCCCGCCCCCGCACCCGCACCCGCACCCGCGCCCGCACCGCCCGCGCGCACGCCGGCACCGGTCCCTGCGCCGCCGCCCGCTCCCACGCCGGCTCCTGCGCCCCCGCCCGCCGAGACCGCACCGCAGCCCTCCGCGGTCGCGGCCGCGGCGGACGACGGCAAGGGTGGCCGCACGGGGCTCATCGT
>JACRDA010000114.1 GCA_016212965.1 Myxococcales bacterium | reverse complement strand
GTCGTCGCTCACGCTCGGGCCGGCGTCGGTCTCGGGCGGCGCACCGCCGGGCACCGTGCGGCTGCAGCCGAGGACGATGGCACAGGGCATCCACGCGAGCCGGGTTCTCATGGTCGGTCCCTCCGCCTGGCTGAACGGGAGCAAGCGCGCCGCGCGCGAGCGCGGCCGAGCGCGAGGAGCCCGAGCGCCGCGACGGCCGAGAGTGCGGACGCTCCGAGCGACGCGCGTGGGGCTCGTGCGCCCGCGCCGCTCGCGCGACACGCGCAGCCCGCCCCCGGGGAGGGCTCGTCGGCCGGGTCCGCGGGGAC
The DNA here is from genome assembly GCA_016212965.1 of Myxococcales bacterium. Taxonomy (GTDB): domain Bacteria; phylum Myxococcota_A; class Polyangia; order Polyangiales; family Polyangiaceae; genus JACRDA01. The sequence goes on along the minus strand of JACRDA010000114.1, from coordinate 4,365 downwards.
CGCGGCGCCACCCTGCCCCGCGGCGCCGCCGGCTCCACCGCCGCCGCCCCCACCGAGGCCGCCCGCGATGACGAGGACGTAGCTCTGCTCGGTCGCGGCGCCGCGGTCGTCGCGCGCCACCAAGGTGACGTCGGCGCTCGGCGGCGAGGCGCTCGTGGGCGCGTACGTGACGACGCCGCTCGCGGCGTCGACTTCCATGCCCGCGGGCCCCGCGTCGAGCTCGAACGAGACGACGTCGTCCGGATCGAGATCGATGGCGTCGGCGTCGTAGCCGTACGGCACGCCGGCGGTGGCGCTCTCGACCGGCGCCGTCTGGAAGCGCGGCGGGTGGTTGTAGGGCGGCGCGAACACGTAGAAGCCACCGCTCACGCCACGGCTGCCGGGGTGGGTCGCGAGCTCCTGCTGCGGGTCGTCGGAGGGGTAGTTGACGACGCCGTTCGGCGTCGCGCCCGCGATCCACAGCGTGGTCGAGCCGCCGCCGTCGAGGTTCACGACCTCCGGGAGCCCGAGCTCCGCGTGCGTGAAGGCCGCGAGCTCGTCGAGCGACATACCGCTCGCGTTGGCGCGCCGCCCGTCGACCGCGAGGAAGTGGCTCGCGCCCGAGGCGTCGTAGCCCGCCGTCGTGCGCGGGTTGTTGCCGTTGAAGCCGGCGCTCGAGAAGCCCTGGGCGCTCCACGCCGCCGCCCCCTGGTACGGCGTGTCGCCGACCACGAGCACGGGTCCACCGCCGTGGGCCTGGGTGGCGACGGGCCAGCCGGCGCCGGCGGCCACCACCTCGATGTGCGGCCCGCCCGCTGCGTCGAGCCCGTAGGCGCCGCGCGTCACGCCGTTCGTGGCCACGAGCACGCCGTCCTCGATGAGCAGGCTCACCGGCGCGCAACCGGCGCCGAAGTAGCCGCCGTTCACGCCGGCGACGGCGCCGAGGGCGTCACCGAGGGCACCCACCGTCTGACAGCCCGTGGCGCCGACGGCGCGCACGCTCACGTCCGGCTGGGAAGTGTCGACCACGAGCTCGTTCACGACCTGCGGGCCCGCCCAGTCGACGTAGCGCCGCGCGCGCCAGCGCACGCCGACGGCGATCGGGCGATCGATCCAGGCGTCGCCGATGGCCTCGAGGTGCAGTACGTACGGGCCGGCCTGCGCGGCGCCGGCGTAGCTGTCGACCGCAACCCAGCCCTCGCCCGCCGGGAGCTCGGCCTCGGCGATGACGTTGCCGCGCGCCACGCAGCCGGTCACCTGCCCGCCGCTCGTGCCGATCGCGCCGGCGATGAGGTGCACGTCGATGTCGACCGCCCCGCCGTCACCCTCGACCCACGCCGTCACGCGCGCCGGCGCCGCGAGCGCGAAGCGGTAGAGCCGCTCCGGTCCGCTCTCGTCGAGCGCGGGCGCACAGTCGTAGCTGTCGACCGCGCTCGCGGGCGCCGTCGCGGTCGTGTCCGCGGCCACGTAGGGGAAGGCGTCCACGCGCACGGGATCGGCGAGCGTGCCCGCCCCCGGGGCCGCGCGCGCGTCGACCGGCACGAGAGCGAGCACGACGACGCTGCCGGCGAGGGCGCGGGCGGCCGAGCCGCGCGACGAAGTGCTCAGGCGGTATCCGACCATGGCGGCGTCGCCTCCACCGCTGCGCGCAACTCTTGCACGGTGCACGGTTTGCTGATGCAGCGGTTGCGGGTGCGTCCGAGCAGCTCGCGAACCTCGCCCGTCTGGATTCCGCCCGTCATGAACACCACTCGCTCGGCCTGCTCGGGCGCGAACACGGCGAGCTCGGCGTGCAGCGCCAGACCGCTCAGCGTCGGCATCATGAGGTCGCAGAGGACGATGTCGTAGCGCGCCCCCGCGCGCAGCTCCGCGAGCGCGGAGACGGGCTCGGTCGACACGGCGACGTCGTAGTCGCGCACGAGGCAACGCCGCAGCGCGGACGCGACGAGCACCTCGTCGTCGATGATGAGCACGCGCCGTCGTGGCATGACGTCGCTCACGGCGCTTCCTCGCTGCATGGTACCTCGCGTGTCATCGCGCGTCCCCGCCCCCTCCCGCAAAGCGCGAGCCTTGCAAGACGCATGCTACAACGCTACCGGTACCCCCATGGTGGACGAAAGAGACGTGGTGCGGGCGCTGCGCTCCGTCGTCGATCCGGAGCTCGGGGTCAACGTCGTCGATCTCGGCCTCGTCTACGCGGTCCGGCTCGTGCCCGGGCACGTCCCGCCGCCTGCGTCGACCGAGCCGGAGGCCACCGATGTCGAGGTCGACCTCGCGATGACCTCGGCGGGCTGCCCGCTCGCCGGCTACCTGTGCACCGAGGCCGAGAGCGCCGTGCGCGACACGGTGCCGGGCGTCGCCGCAGTCACCGTGCGCGTCGTCGACGACCCGCCGTGGTCACCCGACCGCATGAGCGACGCGGCGCGAGCCATCCTCGGATGAGCGCGTCGCCAGACCCCCGGCCGGTGCCGGCGCGACGCGGCCCCGGCCCGATCGCATGGCTCCTGCCCCCGGTCGCCGTGGCGCTCGTGACGGGCGTGTGGGCAGGGCTCGTGCGCCTCGGCTGGCAGCTGCCATCGCCCGGTGCGGGCTCCGTCGGCGCGCACGGTCCGCTGCTCGCGAGCGGCTTCTTCGGCGCGCTCATCGGCGTCGAGCGCGCGGCGGCGCTCGCGAGCGGCGGAGCGGGTGGGTCGCGGTGGCGCCACGGCTGGGCCCTGCTCGCGCCGCTCGGCGCCAGCGTCGGCTCGCTCGGCCTCGCCTTCGGCATGCCGGTCGCACCGGCCACGGGCCTGCTCGTCGGTGCGGCCGTCCTGTTCACCGGCGCCTCGCTCGTCGTGCTTGCGCGCCAGCGCACGCTCTTCAACGCGGTCATGGCGCTCGGGGCGTGCTCCTGGGTCGCCGGCAACCTCGTGCTCGCCCTGCCCGGGGGCACGGTCCCGGCCGCGGCGCCGTTCTGGGTCGGCCTGCTCGCGCTCACCATCGCGGGCGAGCGCCTCGAGCTCATGCGCGTGCGCCGGCCGCCTCGGAGCGCCGTGCTCGCCCTGGGCGCGCTCGCGCTCGCGCTCGGCGCGAGCCTCGGCGTGGGCGCCTTCGCGGCCGAGCTCGGCGCGCGCCTGACGGGCGGAGCGCTCGTCGCGCTCGCGGCGTGGATGCTCGCCTTCGACGTCGCGCGCCGCACCATCCGCGTCCCGGGCCTGACGCGCTTCACCGCGCTCGCGTTGCTGCTCGGTCACGTGTGGCTCGGCGTGGCGGGTGCCATCGGTCTCGTGGCCGGCGCGCTCTACGCCGGACCCACCTACGACGCCGCGCTCCACGCGGCCTTCCTCGGCTTCGCGTTCTCGATGGTGCTCGGACACGCGCCCATCGTGCTGCCCGCGCTCACGGGCGTGCGCCTGCGCTTCCGGCTGCGGGCCTACGTGCCGCTCGCCCTGCTCCACGGATCGCTCGCGCTGCGCGTCCTCGGCGATGCGACCGGCAGCGCCTGGGCGCGCGCCTGGGGCGGGGTCGGCAACGCGCTCGCGCTCGCCGCCTTCATCGCGACGACCGCGCTCGCCATCGAACGCAAGCCGCACCGCCCGACGTGAGGGCCCACGCGCGCTGCCGCGCGACGCGCCCTCAGCGACCGCTCGCGGCCGGCGGCGGCGGACCGTAGACCGGGATCGGCGGCGGCTCTGCGCCGGTCGCGCTCACGGAGGCGCTCGCCGACGCGCCCGACGAGGTCGTCGCGCTGCGGGTCTCGGTGGGCATCGGCGCCGGTCCGTACACGGACCCGAGGGCGGTCGCCACGCTGCGCGTCGAGGCGCGCGGCGGCGCGGGACCGTACACGTCGCCCGGGGATGGATCGCAGCCGGCGAGCGCGCCGAGCGCCGCGGCCACGACGAGCGCCGAGCGCACGCGACCGCGGCTGCCGCAGAACGGGCAGGTCGCATCGTGGCCGAAGACGTGTCTGCCGCAGCTCGAGCACGGAACCAGGATCGCAGTCACGTCCGGCATCGTACGCGCCTCGGCCCGGCGGATGGAACCGCCAAGGACGAAGCTTCCCATAGGTCACATTACGGACCGTCCCACGCGGTGCCGCACCTATCCGGTCACCTCCCGTGATGGCGCTGCGCCGTCGCCGTGGGCGAGCGCGCGCGCGTAGTGATCGAGCCCGCCGCCGCGCATCAGCATCTCGACCGCCGCGAGCGGGCCCCGGAGCGCGGCGTCGTCGCGGCCGTCGCCGGGGTCCGTGCGGGCGAGCGCGCGCGCGAGCAGCATGCGGACGGCGCGGTCGCGGAGCGCGAGCTCGAGGCTGCGGTCCGACGCCGCGAGGTGGTGCCCCCACACGCGCGCGCGCAGGTACAACCGCTCGTGCTCGGGCCGGGCACCGTCGCCGGCGAGCGCGCG
>JACRDA010000113.1 GCA_016212965.1 Myxococcales bacterium | reverse complement strand
CGCCGCGTCCCGCGCTCGAGGGGGGCTCCACGTCCCGACCACCGGGGGGCGCTCCGCCCGGCGGAGGCAGCGGGCCTCGCTGAGGCCGCCGAGCGCCCGGACGAAGGGCACGACCCCACCACCATGAAGCGACGCCTCGACACGGTCCAGATCCGCAACGTGACCCGCAACTTCGGTCCCACGGCCGTGCTTCGCGGCGTGAGCGCCGAGCTCGTGGCCGGCGAGCTGACGCTGCTCGAGGGGGCCAACGGCTGCGGCAAGACGACGCTCCTGCGCATCGTCGGCACGCTGCTGCGCCCGACCGCCGGCACCGTCGCCTACAGCCCGATCGGCGCCGACACCATGGCGGTGCGCGCCGAGCTCGGCTGGCTGTCGCACGAGCTGCTCGGTTACAGCGACCTCTCGGCGCGCCAGAACGTGGAGCTGGCCGCATCGCTCCAGGCGCTCGATCCGGGCGCGGCGTGGGGCCGCGCGGTCGCGCGCTTCGACATGGCGAGCTTCGCCGACCGACCCGCGCGCGCCTGCTCGCGCGGTCAGCGCCAGCGCATCGCGCTCGCCCGTGCGCTCGTGAGCGAGCCCTCGCTCCTGCTGCTCGACGAGCCGAGTGCCGGGCTCGATCGCGCCGGCGTCGCGCGCTTGCGCGAAGTCGTGAAGGAGGAGGTGCTGGCGGGTGCGGTCGTCGTGGTCGTGAGCCACGAGCCCGAGCTCTTCGCGGGGATCGACGTGCCGGTCGTGACCCGGCTCGCGCTCGAGCGCGGTCGCATCGCGCGCCCCGCGGACTGACCCGACCCACCTCCCAGGGACCCCACGATGCAACCCGTGCTCGCCGACCTCATCGACCTCCTGGCGCTCGAGCGGCTCGATCGCGATCGCTTCCGCGGCCGCAGCCAGGACCTCGGCTGGGGCGCCATCTTCGGTGGCCAAGTGCTCGGTCAGGCGCTCTCCGCGGCGGTGCAGACCGTCGCCCCGGAGCGCCCGGTGCACTCGCTGCACGGCTACTTCCTGCGTGCCGGCGACCTCGCGCGGCCCATCCTGTACGACGTCGACCGGCTGCGCGATGGCGCGAGCTTCTCGGCGCGGCGCGTGACCGCGATCCAGGAGGGTGCGGCGATCTTCTGCCTCGAGGCGTCGTTCCAGCGCGACGAGGCCGGGCTCGAGCACCAGGACCCGATGCCCGAGGTGCCCGAGCCCGAGACCCTGCTCTCCGAGCGCGCCATGGCGCTCGCCATCGTCGACAGCCTGCCCGAGGCCGTGCGCGCGATGGCGACGGGTGAACGGCCCATCGAGATCCGTCCCGTCGAGCTCCGCAACCCGCTTCGCCCCGAGAAGGGCGAGCCGCGGCGTCACATGTGGTACCGCGTCATCGACCGGCTGCCCGACGACCCGCCCCTGCACCGCTACCTGCTCGCCTACGCGTCGGACTTCTCGTTCCTCGGCACGGCGATGGACCCGCACGCCGTCTCTTGGCTCACGCGCGGCATGCAGGTGGTCTCGCTCGACCACTCGATGTGGTTCCATCGCTCGTTCCGCTTCGACGACTGGCTGCTCTACGCGGTCGACAGTCCCTCGGCGTCGGGTGGGCGCGGCCTGGTGCGCGGGCGCTTCTTCGACCGGCAAGGCCGGCTCGTGGCGAGCGCGGCGCAAGAGGGCCTCATCCGCCGGCGCAGCTAGAACTGGGTCGGGGGGCTCGGGCTCGAAGCGGCTCGCCGCGATCCCACGCCAACCGACCTTCTAGTCCGGCTGCCGCGCCGAATGAGCGAGCGGAATCGCGCGCGATGATCTAGCTTGCCCGTCCCGCCGCGAGCTCCGGCCCGGCGGCCCACGAGGTGACCCGCATGCCGCTCGAAGCCTTCGCCTCCCTCGACGCCACTGCCCAGGCGGACCTCGTCCGCGAGAAGGAGGTGACGCCCCTCGAGCTCGTCGACGCCGCGATCGCGCGCATCGAGACCTTCAATCCCGTGCTGAACGCCGTCGTGCTCGAGCGTTTCGACGAGGCGCGGCGCGCCGCGCGCGGGCGGCTGCCCGAGGGGCCCTTCGCGGGCGTGCCGACGCTCATCAAAGACATCCTCGCCTCGGTCGCGGGCTGGCCGACGACGAGCGGCTCCCGCTACCTGCGCGACTTCGTGCCGCGGGAGGACAGCGAGCTCGTCGCGCGCCTGCGCCGCGCCGGCTTCGTGTTCCTCGGCAAGACCAACACGCCGGAGTTCGGCTACCTGCCGACGACCGAGCCCCGGTTCTTCGGCGCGACCAGGAACCCGTGGGACACCCGGCGCTCGACCGGCGGCTCGAGCGGCGGCGCCGCCGCGGCCGTGGCCACGCGCATGGGGCCCGTCGCGCACGCGAGCGACGGCGGCGGCTCGATCCGCATCCCCGCCTCGTGCTGCGGGCTCTTCGGGCTCAAGCCTTCGCGCGGGCGCGTGTCGCTCGGGCCGGAGCTCGGCGACATCATGAGCGGGCTCGTGTGCGAGCACGTGCTCACCGTCAGCGTGCGCGACAGCGCGGGCGTGCTCGACGTCCTCGCCGGTCCCGCGCTCGGGGACCCGTACTACGCGCCGCCGCCGGCCCAGCCCTTCGTGACGGCGCTCGGTGGCGCGCGGCCGCGGCTGCGCATCGCGGTCTGGGGCCGCACGCTCTCGGGCGGCGAGGTGCACGAGGACGTCGGGCGGGCGCTCGCCGACGCGGCCGATCTCTGTCGCGCCCTCGGCCACGACGTGCGCGAGGCGGCTCCCGAGCTCGACTACGCGCTGCTCAATCAGGCCTTCACGGCGGTGTGGGTGGCCGGCGCGGCGATGACGATGCAGATGTACCCACGCATCCTCGGGCGCGAGCCCGGCCCGGACGACATCGAGCCGTTCTCGCGCACGCTCGCCGAGCTCGGTCAGGCCGAGAGCGCGGCGACCTACCTCGGGTCGATCGTGATCCTGCAGCGCATGACGCGCGCCGTCGCGCGCTTCATGCAGGACTGGGACGTCATCCTGACGCCGACCCTCGCGGCGCCGCCGCCGCTGCTCGGCGCCTTCGAGCCCACGGCCGACAACCCGTTCCTGCCCTTCCTGCGCTCCGCCGAGCTCGCCGCCTTCACGCCGCTGCAGAACGCGACGGGGCAGCCCGCGATGAACGTGCCGCTGCACTGGAGCGCGGCCGGGCTCCCGATCGGCGTCCAGTTCGTCGGTCGCTACGCCGAGGAGGCGACGCTCTTGGCCCTGGGCGCGGCGCTCGAGGAGGCGCGACCCTGGGCCGGGCGCCGGCCGCCGAGCGCCGCCTAGCCGGCGCGCGCGTCGCGTGAGGGCCCGGCTCAGCGCCGGCGCCGGCGCGCGAGGAGCCCCGCGCCGAGCGCGAGCCAGCCGAGCGCGTGCGCGCCGCCTCGGGTCGGCGCCCCGGCGAGCTCGCAGCCACAGCCGCCGCCGACCACCACGGGCTCGCTCGGCTCGGCGCCGGGCGGCGTCACGACGACGTCCACCGAGTCGCCGTCGGTGCCCGTGCCGTCGCTCACCGAGAGGGTGAAGCGCAACGTCGTGGCGACCGCGACCGCGGGGGCCGTGAAGGTCGGCGTCGGGCCGTCGGCGCTCGCGAGCGTGACCGGAGGCCCGTCGGTCTGCTGCCAGGCGAAGGCGAGCGTGCCGCCGTCGTCGTCGTGGCTCGCCGAGCCGTCGAGCGCGACCGGTGCGGCGGAGGCGACGCTCTGGTCGGGGCCTGCGTCGGCGACCGGAGGGAAGCAGCTGCCGGCGTCGGCGACGAGCGCGGGGAACGGGGTGTTCGTGAGCCCCTCGAAGGCGACGTCGTCGATGTCCCAGCCCGCCGCGCCGACGGCGTCGTCGGTGGCGATGCGGAAGCGCACGCGCACCGTCTGGCCCGCGAGCGCCGTCCCGAGATCGACGGTCGTCGTCGCCATGGCGGGCCAGGCTGGGCTCTCGGCCACGTAGCCCTGGCGACCCTTCAGCACGTTGGTCGCGCCCCCACCGAAGTCGCCGATCTGCCCGGTGTAGCCGGGATCGCCGTAGGTGCCGATGTCCTGCCAGCTCGTGCCGCCGTCGGTCGAGATCTCGATGACGCCCCCATCGTAGTTCGTCCCGTTGCTCGCTTCGAACGCGTAGCGCTGCGAGAACTGGAGCGTGAGGGCGGTCGAGCCGACCACGAGCGGCGGGGAGACGAGCGCCGTGTCGCTCGGCGCGCCGAAGTCGACCGCGTGCCACACGTGATCGCCGACGCTCGCGGCGAAGCGCGACCAGATGACGTCTCCGCCGTCACCGTCGGTGCTCCACGCGGTCGCGGCCGGCTCGACGTCGTCCGTGGTGGCGGCTTCCGCCACCTCGTCGGCGTTGACGACCTCCCCGGTGGTCAGCGTCAACGACGTCTGACAGGCGTTCGGCGCCGCGAGCGTCACCGTGAACGCCGCCTGCGCCTTGTCCGTCGGCGCCGGAGCGAGCTCGGCGTCGAAGCTGACGGTCGCGTGCGCGAGCGGCGCCAGATCGCCGAGGTTCGCGACCGAGCCGTTCGGCAGCGTGAGCCCGCTCGCGCCCGCGTCGATCGTGAGGGTCGCTCCGGTGAGCGGCGCCACGCCGCCGTTCATCACCTCGACCACGAGCTTGCCCTGCTCGAAGGCGTCGAGCCGTCCGTCGCCGTCGCAGGACGACACGCTGTCGTCGAGGTGCGTCGCGACGATGACGGCGTCCGGCTGCAGCGCGAAGCTCTCGACCACCCCCGCAAAATCCGTCGAGTCGCGCGCGGGCGACACGGCGCAGCTGCCCGCGCCGCGCGTCGCGAAGCCCTGCGCCAAGAGGAGCATGTCGCTCGGGTCGGCGGCGAAGGCCGCCGCGAGCAGGGCGTCGCGCTGCTCGGTGAAGGTCGGGTTCTCGGGCGCGAGCTTCATCCCGGCGACGACGTAGTCGGCCATGCGGCGCCGCGCCTGGTCGGCGTCGTAGGGCGGATTCGGCCCATTGGCCTGGACCAGCATCCCGCCGTAGCCCTGGAACAGCATGGCGCTCCACACCTCGCCGGCGTTGTGGACCTCGGCGTTGTCGACGCCGAGCGAGGACGGGTTCTGCGGCGGTCCCCCGGGCAGCGCCGCGCCGCTCGTGATGTGACCGAAGGTGAGCGGGTTCGCGCCGAGGCTCGTCGAGTACGGGTAGCGGCGCAGGCCGAAGTAGGCCGGGTCGGCCATCGCGCCGGCGGCGTAGGGCGTCAGGGCGTAAGTGCCGGCCGGATCGTCCCCGGGCCGCAGCACCTGGTGCATCGCCACGAAGTCGCCCCAGCCCTCGCTCTCGGCCGAGCACTGGGCCTGACCGCACGCGACCAGGCGCAGGTGCAGGTAGTGGCCGAGCTCGTGCGCCACGAGCGTCGCGTCGATGTCTCCCTCGCGCAGCACGCCGACGGCGCCCGTCAGGGTGGCCGTGACCGGGCCGTTCGCGAGGGCGGCCTTCACCGCGTTGCCCTCCGAGAGCGTGACGGACAGCATCGGAATGCCGACGGGGCCGGGCGGATTGCCGTCGGGCATGTCGGGCGGGACGTTGCCCGCCTGGTTGTTCACCAGAATGACGCCGACGGCGCCGGCGGCCTCGGCGTACACCGCCTTCTGCTTGAAGGTGCAGGTGCCGCGGTCGATGAGGGCGATGGCACCGGTCACGTCGTTCTGGATGGGCTCGCAGGCGTTGCTCACCGGTGCCGTGCCGTCGTCGGCGAGCACGACGTTGGCCGTCACCGCGAAGCTCGAGGGCCCGAAGCCCGCGACGCCTGGCTGGTACGTCTGGTTGAGGGGCTGCACGGTGACGCTCGTGGTGCTCGGTGCGCTCCAGAGGAAGATCTGCAGGCGCGGCGCCATGCCGTCGGCGAAGGTCGACATGTTGGCGTTGTCCGTCTGCCCCGGAGCGCCGTCCTGGGCCTGGGCGCGCAGCGCGTCGTTGCCGAGGCCGCCGCGGCCGTAGTTCGAGACCTGAGCGTTGCCGGCGGCCTCGTCGAAGCCCGAGTCGTACCAGTCGTCGTGGAACCAGTTGACGAGGTAGAAGACCGACGTCACCGCGGCCATGCGCTGCTCGTCGGAGGCGAGCGGGCTCTGGCTCGTGTCGAAGGTGCGGTCGAACACGCCCGGCGCCGTCGTCGTGGCGCGCAGATCGCCGGCCGAGAAGCCGTCGGGCGCGTCGTCGTCGGTGTAGGCGTCGACGTTGTTGCCGCGTGTCTCGACCGCGCCCGGGTCGAGCCACGGGTCGGCGAAGCTGTTGAAGCCGTCGGCCGTCACGAGATTCGGCGCGACGAAGCCCGGGTAGCTTCCGTCGGGTGTGCCGATCGGATGGGGGGAGTAGTCGGCCAGGGGTCCGTCGAAGGGGCGGTGGTTGCCCGCCGGGTCGGCCCACACGCGGTAGGCGAACTCGGCGTCGCGCTCGAGGCTCGCGCGGTAGAGCACGCGCCCGTCGTCGGCCGCGATGGCGTAGGCGTAGGCGTCGTCGTCGCGCGCGCCTGGGTGCTCCCGGGCGAGCATCTCGAGGTAGTAGGCCGGCACGAGGCGATCGGGGAGCGCGAACCAGATCCGGCGCAGGCCGGCGGACCCGAGCAGCTCGGGCCCGGTCGCGGCGAGCGCCGGGCCGAGCGCGAGACCGTAAAAGTGCAGCGGGCCGTTGTCCTGCTTGAGATCCACGACCTCGCTCGCGACGAGCGGCGTGCTGTAGAGGTCGCCGAGCGCCGCGGCCACGGCGCCGCGGGCGTCGAGCGCGAAGCTCCCGGTCGCGAGCTCGGGCCGCGCCGCCGCGTGGAGGTTGCCCGCGATGGCGACGAGGCGGTGCTGCCGCGTGAGCAGAACCTTCGCCGCGACGCGGAACACCTCGACGTCCCGCACCCGCTGGCGGAAGGTCACGACGATGCCGCCGTGGCCGAGATCGTGCACCGTCGCGACCTCGGCTGCGTCGACGAGCGAGCGCTCGAGCCCGTAGCGTGCGGCCTCGGCGGTCAGATGGCGCCGCGCTGCCTCCGCCGGGCCGAGCGCCGCGTAGTCCGGCTGTCCGTCTTGGGCCGCCCAGAGGAAGGTCGGCACGCCGCGCCGGTCGTCGTGCGAGGCGACGAAGGCGGCGGTCGCGGCCGTGCCGAGCCGCAGCGGCGCCGCCGCCGGTCCCTCGGAGAAGTACGCATCGTAGCTCGGTGGCGCAGCGTCGGACGACGCGGCGGCACAGGTGACCGCCGTGGCGGCGACGAGGGCGAAGCAGGATCGGCGCGAGCGCAGCATCGCGCGATCGTAATGCGCGCCCGGCCGGTGCGCGAACGGTGCCGCGCCTTTTTCGCGCGGCCGCGTCTGCCCGGAGCGGAATCGTGCGGCCGCCCTGCGCGTGCGGCCGTCCGTCAGACGGCCAGGGCGTCGATGCGGCGTGCGAGCTCGAAGTCGCGTGCGCTGAGCCCGCCGCAGTCGTGGGTCGTCAGGTGGATGCGCACCGTGGCCCACACGTTGGACCATTCCGGATGGTGGTTCATCGCCTCGGCCGCGAGCGCGACGCGCGTCATGAAGCCGAAGGCCTCGCTGAAATCGCGGAAACGGAGCTCGCGCAAGAGCTTGCCGGCGTCGAGCGACCAGCCCGGTCCGAGGGTGGCGAGCCCTGCGGCCACGGCCGCCTCGTCGAGCTTCTCGGCGCGCTTCATGGGTCCGAAGGTAGCACGCTCAGCGCGGCGCGACGCCGCCCCGTGGTCGACGCTCGGGCGTGAGCGCCGCGTTGTGCCAGCGCCCTCCGTCGGCGAAGCGGACCTCGTCGATCTCGGCCTCCGCGATGGCCGCGGTGCGCGGCATCGCGGCCACCCAGTCGAGCGCGATCTCGCGCGTCTCGTGTGCGCCGAGGTCCTCGTCGGCGGAGAAGGGCGGCGTGCGCCGCAGCAGGCGGCCCGCGCGGTCGTAGTAGTAGGCGACGCTGAACAGGGTCTCGATGGGGCGGTCGCCGAGGTTGGTCACCGTGAAGAAGACGCGCGCCTCGCGGCCCGGGGGCTCGGCGCGCGCGAAGGTGGCGCTGACGAGCCGCTCGGGGGCACGCGTGGGGCACGGCGCGAGCGCGATGCGGATCTCGTGGCCGGGCGCGCCGAGCTCGGCGGCCCGCGCGGCCAGGTCTCGGGCGGGCTCGCACGCGTCCGCTGCGGCGAGGATGCGGGCCTGCGTGAGCGGGTAGAAGGGCTCCTCGGGGGCGAGCTCCTCGGCCGCCCGCAGGAGCGTGAGCGCGTCCTCGGCGGCTCCCGCCGCGAGGCGCACGTAGGCGAGCGCGCCGAGCGCGTGGTGGTCGCCGCGGAGCGCGAGCGCCCGGAGCGCCGTGGCCTCGCTCTCTTCCCCGGGTCGCGTCGCGGCCTCGCGCAGGACGAACAGCGCGACCACCGCGCCGAGCGCCACCGCGACCACGAGCAAGAGCGGGCCGCGCGCGCGCACCGGTGGTGCCGGCCGCGGGTACCCGGGCGTGACGCCGGCCGCCAGGAGCCGGTCGTACAGGTGGCCGTGGAGCATTTTCCGCGGCAGCACGGCCGGCACGAGGTTCCAGGCGTACAGCTTCTCGAGCGCCCGGGCGTAGGCGGGCCCGTGGTCGTGGCCGCCGCGGTCCGCGCGTGCCTCCATCGCGCGGCCGAGGCGCGTGTGGAGCGCGCCGAGCGCGACGAGGACGAGGAGCGTGCCGCCGAGCCCCGCGAGCCCGGCGGCCGCGTGCACCTGGCGGACGCTCGCGAGCGCGAGCCCGACGCCCCAGGCGATGCCGAAGCGGGCGAGGGCGACGGCGCGCGGCTCGTCGAGGTGCTCGAGCTCGTGGCGGCACGTGGCTGCGAGCTCGTCGTCGTCGAGCGCGTCGAGCGCGGGCCGCGTGACGATCACCGTCCGTAGCAGCGGCAAGGCGAAGGCGTTCGCCTGCAGCAGCGGCGCCTCGTACAGGCGCACGGCCCGGCCGCCCGGCCGCGCCGGGGCCGCGACCGCCCCGCGCAGACGCGCCCCGGCGGGTCGGAGGAGCCCGAGGGCGCGGCCGAAGAGCACGCCGCCGCCGACGGCGAAGAAGGCGCAGACGGCGGCGCCGAGCACGGCCCACGGCACGGTCCCCGGCGCGAGGCGCGCGGGCAGCGCGAGCCCGACGAGCGGTGCGGCCGCGAGCGGGGACAGGAGCAGGGCGCGCGTCGCGGCCGCGCGG